>CAYTJA010000248.1:0-14075 GCA_964437835.1 uncultured Spirochaetales bacterium | reverse complement strand
CGTCGACCGCGACATGGCGCCCGCGCCGGTGGGCCTCCTGTGGTGCGTTCAGGCCCTGACCTCGCTGGTCGGTGATGCCGAGTGGGCGCTGCGTCTGGTTCCGCTCGCGGCCAGCCTCGCGGCGCTCGGCCTCTTCGCGGCGCGGCTCGCGCCCTGGCTGGAACCGCGCGGCCGCGCTCTCGCGCTCGCGTTCTTCGCGCTCTCGCCGCTCCAGACCCTGTTCGCGGCGGAGCTGAAGCCCTACACGCTCGACGTGCTCGCGAGCGTGCTGCTGCTGGATGCCTTCGACCTCGCGATGCGCGAGCCCACGCGGCGCGGCGTCTGGCTGCGGCTCGCGGCACTCGGCTGTGCGTCGGTGTGGTGCTCGTTCCCGGCGGCCTTCGTGGTGGCCGGCGGGGCGGTCGCGCTGATCGCGCAGGCGGGTAGCGGCGCATCGCCACAAGCGCGCGGACGCGTCCTGTGGGCGATGTTATGTGGCGCTGGGCTGCCGGCGCTGAGCTTCGGCCTCTACTGGCTGACATCGCTGCGCGAGCTCGAAGCCAGCGAGTTCCTGGCACAGTTCTGGGGCGTGCATTTTCCGCAATGGCCCTGGGACGCCGCCGGGCGCGAGTTCTGGCTGCGCCTCTTGCAGGGCATCTCGCTGCTCTGGGGGCCGCTCTCGCTCGAGTGGATCGGCGTCGGAGCGGCGCTCGTCGGTGCCTGGCAGCTGGCGAGCCGGGCGCCCGCGCGGCTCGCGCTGCTCGGCCTGCCGCTGCTCGCGACGCTCGGCGCCGCGAGCCTGCACCGCTACCCGATGCAGGAGCGCCTGCTCTTGTTCTGGGACCCGGCCCTCGCACTGCTGCTCGGCGCGGGCTTCTCGTTTCTGGTCGGCGGGCTGTTGCAGCTCTCGCGCGCGCTCGCGTGGCTCGTGGTCGCCGCGCTGATCGCGAACCCGGTGCTGATGCACCGGATGCTGCTGCGCGACCCCAGCTACGGCTACCGCAGCCAGAAAGTGCGCGAGGTGCTCGAGCAGGTCGCGCAGGCCCGGCGGCCCGAAGATCAGCTCTACGTCTACTACGGCGCGAGCCACGCGTTCGGCTACTACGCGCGACGCTTCGGACTCGATGCGGCCGACAGCTTCCACGAGGCCTGGCGCCCTGGGCCGGCGCTGGGGCGGCCGCTGCGGCGTCTGGATCCCACGCGGCCGGTGTGGGCGATCTTCTCGCAGGCCTACGAGGACGAGCAGCAGCGCTTGCAGGCACGGCTCGCGGCGCGGCGGCCGCTGCTCGAGCAGCGCGAGCAGGTGCGCGCCTCGGCCTATCGCTACGGACCGGAGACGCCGGCCGCGTCCCCGGCTCCGCGAGCAACGTCTGAGGACACAAGCACGGCGCTCACCCCCTGAGCTCGTGATTCACTCCCAGTCGCTTTCCGTTGCCAGCAGCTTAGGCGCCGTTGTCGCGAGGCATTGCGCAGAAACGGGTCAGGCGGGCCGAGAGCGGATAGGTGGGTCGGGCGTCCCGAGGGCCGAAGCCGAATAATCACTGGTGGGAGATCCCGCTTATCAGGTTGTACTCGCGCGCGAGCGCGGACCCTCGGTTCATACTCTCCGCGCCCACGCTGCGCCGGCTGCGAGCAACGCGCCAGCGCTGAGGATCAGCCAGCCGCTCGGCAGCAGCGGGAGAAACCGCTCGTCGCGGCGGCCGCGGAAGATCCATGAGGAATTTCCGCCGGGTCCGAATCGTTTATAGACGAAGGGAGTCGCCGTGAATCCAGTCGCGTGGAAGGTCCAAGTGCCGAGGTCATAGAACGGGGAGTAGAGCAGGGGATCGACCGTGGCGAGGTCCATCAACCCGACTGCTGAGCACACGTAGGGGATATTCGAGTGGCAGAAGACGCTCCCGGAGACCGTCCATCCGGTCACCACTCCCCAGGCGATCTGGGTGCCGAGGCTGCCGGTTCCCAATTGAGACGGCGCCGGACCCTCGCGCCGGTTCTGGCTGATGAAGGTGATTGCGCCGATGTCGCAGCAGCTCGTGCTGGTTCCATCGTAAACGCTCGTCAAGTGCAGGAGCTTCGAACTGCCACCCGGAATCCCATCCTCGATGACGGCTTCACCCGATGCCGGAGCCGGCGATGGCGAGTTCGGGGGAATGAACGTCGACAGCCGAAGCGAAAACCTCGCGAGCGCCGCGGTCGCAGGCAGAGCCCCGCCGACGACGGGCAGGAGCACTGCGAGAGCGATCCACCAGGAGCGAATCCGCGGACTCACAGGCAACTTCGATCGCGCGGCGGCGATTTCGCGCACTTCGACCCCGAAGGGCCCGGCGCCTTGCCGTAGAGCGACGTAAAGATCGAGAAATCGTTTGCCGATTCGATCGTGCCGTTGCCGTCGAGGTCCGCCTCACCGCAATTGGGATCGCTCGATCCCAGACAACTCTTGAAGAAGCCGAAATCGCCGATCGATACCAAACCCGTCTGGTCGAAATCGGCGTCGCAGTAGTTTCCAAACCCGTCCAGATCCGCGTCGAGCTGGTTCGGGTTCAGCTTGGTCGTGCAGTTGTCGATCGAGTTCGGGATCCCGTCCCCTGGCGGGCTCCCGACCTCGATGGGCGGTTCGTCGTCAGCGCCATCGAGGATCGGGACGGGGGCGACGTACACATCGAGCTTGGTATCGGAGCTCGGAGGCGGAGCTTGCGAATTGTCTGCCCAGCTCGAGAAGAAAACTCCTGCGAAGAAACTCAGGCCGCTGTAGTCACCGTAGAAGGAGGCGTTGGAGCTTCCTGGAAGAGTGCTGACCTTCCGGTTCGGAGAAAAGACGCCGTTCGCACCCAGTTCTCGGACCACGATGGCGTACAGCTCTTCGGTGATGTGGGCAGCTGCGTCGTCCCGCGTGTCGTACCAGGAGAGGGCGACCAAGCCACTCGCTGGGTCGACGTCCATCGCTGGCACCGATTGATCCGCATCCACGCTGTCGTCGCTGACGGTATGGGCTGCAGACCAGCTCGAAGCGCCTGCACAGGCGTCGGTCGACGCCGTGTCGCAGCTGCGCAGGAATAGATCTGCACGGCTCGTGTCGCTGATCTTTCGCGAATAAGCCAAATAGGCACGAGCGTTCGTTGCGGCGCTGCGGTCGTAGCGGATGATGATGTCGGGAAATCTCGACGCTTCGGTATCGAAGGACGTGGTCGAGCAGGAGAATCCGAGCCCACCCGTTCGCCCATTTCCGTCGTGGCAGATCGCAATGGGCCGGTCTTCCGCGCTCGAGAACACCGCCCGCGAGTACGCCACCATGGCTTCCCCGTTCGGACCCGCCGTGACGTCGAGAAGCGCTCCCTCGAGTGGAAGAGCCTGCTCCTGATCGAAGGGGCCGACATCACTCAGTCCGCGCCCCAGGATCTGAGCACTGTGAACCCTCGGTAGCCCGTAGCGGTAGACGACCGCCCCGTTGAACCCAGTGATCGCGTACGCGTGATAGGTGAGCCACAAAGTTTCGGTTCGAATACCGGTCGCGGAGTCGATTGCTCCGGGTCCGACGGCGAGCGTAGGCTGGTCGAAGCCAAACGCTTCGTAGGGCGGCTCGAAAAGATCAGGGGGCGGCGGGAAAGTTTGGTGTTGCGTGAACGTCGCTCCATTGTCGACGCTTCGCGCGACGGCGATGCTGGTTTGGTTGTCTCCGGGACCGGAGTTGACGTAGTACGCGACGAAGAGATTTCCGAAGCCATCCCAGGCCGCCGACGGATCGCGCCGAGGCTCGGGTTCGTCGGTGATTCCGAACGCGAAGTTTCCGTTGCTCTTGCCCCAGGATGCGCCCCGGTCCAGCGAATACGCAGCGAAGGTTTGATTCGGATGAGTACTCTTGTGGTTGGCGAAGATGAACAGGTGGTTGGTATTCCGGGGGTCGACCTCCACCGTCACTTCGTGCTGCGGGTGAGGCGGAGTTGGCTCGGACGCTGCGGCACTGACGTTGATGTTGGAACCGATCGAAAGGTCGAGCGCGCTCGACGAAGGAGGGATCAGCAGGATCGCGAACGCGATCAGCGGACCGATGGCAAGTCGACCAAAGCGAGGCAGCATCGGGCTCCTCCCCTGAAGTTTTCGAAACGAGTGTCAATCCTTTCGATGCATTCGCGCACGCTCGACTGAGCCGTACAGATGCCAATCGCGCCGGTGGCGGAGTCCGCTCCTCGGAGCGTACGCGTGGAAATCGAAGCGCGTCAATTCCTCATGCGCGAGATCACCCCGCGGGGGAAGGCGGGAGCCCGAGTCGAATCGCGTGAATTGCTCGCACGGGTTCACTCCTGCCCTCCTCAGCAGTAGACTGCGGTCGCGTTCCCAGGCGACTCCAGCGCACACAAACGTGCGAGCATCCGATCGAATGATCCGGAACGGAAGGGAGGCGATCGTGCGAACCCATGCTCGGAGTCTTCGGCTCGTTGTCTGCTTCACGGGCTTGATTCTCGCCGCAGCACTTCTGATATCGCGACCCATGCTTGCGGACAGCGTCGAGTCGGGAATCGAGGTTTCACAGACACCCACACTCGACGTCGTGGCGAACGAGGATGGAGCCAAGGTCTTCGCCGTGGCCACGGGCGCGGCCGTACAGCTCAACGTAGTGGCGAAACTCTCCGACGGCACTTCTCGAGATGTGACTCACGATGCTGCGACGTCGTTCGCCTCGCTGTCTCCGGAAGTCGCAGCAGTTGACGCGAGCGGGCGCGTCGTCATCGCGCAATCGCTTCCGACCGCGGACGCAGCTGTTCTGGTCGTTGTCAGCCGCGGAAATTTCATGGCGCCGGTCGCATTCCGAGTCACCGAGAACTGACGGAGAGCTCTTCTCTCCCGATTTCTTGCCCACCGAATCGCCGATGCTCCGGATCGCTGCGAGCGGCGAAGGAGCGCGCCCTCAGCTGGCCGCGCGCGCGTGATTCCTCGATCGGCCGCTCTCCCGTCACCGATCAATACTCCCCTGGGCTTTCCAGATTGCGCATGATGCGACGCGAATCAGTCGCTTTCTCTTCCTGGGCTCTGCGTCGCTGCCCGAGCAGAGGATCGTGTTGGCGGCGAATCAGACCGCCGGCGCAAGCGGCGCGGTGGTGATTCCAGGCCTGGCTCACCGCGCCCCTGCGCTAGGCGGGCATGTAATTTCCGCCATCGATCACGAGCACCCGGCCCGTGACATGCGGGCTTAGCCGCTCGCGAAGTTGACGGCCGCGCCCGTGGGGACCGCCCGCCGGTCACTTCCCCCGCAGGAGTCAACAGCTTTCCCATTGAACGAAGCCGCTGACGCGGCAGGGGAGGTGTGCGGGGCACGGGTGCCTAATTCGTGCCGACCGCAATTCCAGCCGGGGGTAGCAACGCGGCGACGCGTGGAGTTTTTTCAGAATCACCTCCGGGTGCCCAATCCCGCGCACGGGCAGCAGCTCCCGCAACGGAGTACGAGCTACGTGGGCTGCCCTAGCGCCTCGAAGCCGCGCTCGATCTCGCCGAAGCGCTGCGCGACGTCGGCGCGGATGTGCGGATGGGTGGGAATCACGAAGAGCCCGCGCCGCAGACCCGCGAGCGCGGTGGCGGCCACCTGCTCGGCGGAGCGCTGCTGCGACGCCACGTTCCGAAGCAGCTCGGGGCTCTGCGCCGCCGGCGGCGCCGGTGAGGAGCACGCGTTTATCGTCGAGCTTCGCGAAATCCATGCGGGTCGAGGCCTCCAGTGGGACGCATGCGCGCAGTCTACCGGTGCTCGATCCCGCGCGAGGCTCCAGCCGCGAGGCCGCGGAGCCGATGAGTCGGCGGGAGCTTCGCTCCGGCGGCCTCAGCGTACAGGAGGGCCGTGCAACCCTTGCGCAGGATCCTCGTCAGTCTCGCGATCGGCTGCGCCGTGTACTACGGCTGGAAGCTGCTCTCGCCCGCGGCCCAGGAGACGGTGCTGCTGCACACCGCCGCCGTCCGGAACCAGGACCACTACGCGACGATCTGGGTGGTCGACGACGGCCCCTATCTCTGGATCCGCGCCGAGAACCGCTCGCGCCGCTGGCTCGATCCGGTGCTGACCAAGCCGCGCCTCGAGCTGCGCCGCGCGGGCGAGACGCACCGCTACGACGCAAGGGCCTTCGACACGCCCGAAGCGGCTGCGCGCGTGGACGCGCTATTCCGCGCGAAGTACGGGCTCTCCGACCGCTTCCGCGAGCTGGCGGAGAATCGCGATCCGCTCCCGATCCGGCTCGAGCGGCGCTGACCTCGCTTGCCTCCCTCGCCTGAAGGATGGCGCGCGCCCGGCCGCGCGCCGCGGTATCGGTGCGTGGTCTCCAGCGAGGAGTCTCCGCTGGCGATCTGATCCAACCCCAGCGTCTGCGCTTTCCGGCGGTCATCGGGATCTGCCGCTGGCGACTCACACCGGGACGGGCGGCTGCGTCAGCCCTGTGAACTTCCGGATCTCGCGCTCGTCGAGGGACTCCGCTTCGAGCAGCGCCCGGGCGAGGGCCTCGAGCGCGGCGCGATGCCCGGCCAGCAGAGCTTCCGCCTGCCGGTGACACTCGTCGACGATGCGGCGGACCTCGGAATCGATCACCTCCGAGGTCGCCTCGCTGTAGGGCTGGTGCTGGAAGGCCGGCGGCAGGCCTTCGTCCTGGGGCGCGACGAAGCTCAGAGGGCCGAGCTTCTCGCTCATGCCCCAGCGCAGCACCATGCGGCGAGCGATCTCCGTGACCTGTTGGAGGTCGTTCTCGGCGCCCGTCGTGACCACGCCGTAGACGAGCCGCTCGGCGGCGCGACCGCCGAGCGCCGTCGTAATGCGCGACCGCAGGTAGTCCTCGCCGTAGCTGGTGCGCTCATCGACGGGGAGCTGGTAGGTGGCCCCGAGCGCCACGCCACGTGGCACGATCGAGACGCGGTGCACCGGATCGCTGCCCGGTACCAGCAGCGCGAGCAGCGCATGACCCGATTCGTGATAGGCGGTGCGTTCGCGATCGACCGGGTTGAGCAGGATGTGGCGAACCGGCCCGAGCATGATCTTCTGGAGCGCCTCCGCGAAGTCCTCGGCGCGCACTGCGTCCGCGCCCTTGCGGGCCGCGAGCAGCGCCGCCTCGTTGACCAGGTTGCGCAGATCGGCGCCGACCAGGCCGGGCGTCTCGGCAGCGATACGCGTGAGCTCGACGTCCGGTGCGAGGGGCACGTTCCGGGTGTGGACCTCGAGGATCGCGGCGCGGCCGACGCGGTCGGGATGTTGCACCACCACGCGCCGGTCGAAGCGGCCCGGCCGGAGCAGCGCGGCGTCGAGCACGTCGGCGCGATTGGTCGCGGCCAGTACGATGATGCCTTCGCGCGGATCGAAGCCGTCCATCTCGGTCAGGATCTGGTTCAAGGTCTGCTCGCGCTCGTCGTGCCCGCCGAGCGCGGCACCGCTGCCGCGCGCGCGGCCGATGGCGTCGAGCTCGTCGACGAAGATGATCGAAGGCGCGGCCTCCCGCGCCTGCCGGAACAGGTCGCGGACTCGCGCCGCGCCGACACCGACGATCATCTCGACGAACTCGGAGGCGCTGAGGCTAAAGAACGGAACGCCGGCCTCTCCAGCGATCGCGCGCGCCAGCAGCGTCTTGCCGGTGCCGGGCGCGCCGATCAGCAGCACGCCCTTCGGCATCGTGCCCCCGAGCCGCTGGTACTTGCCGGGGTTCTTCAGGAAGTCGACGATCTCGACCAGCTCGTTCTCGGCCTCGTCGATGCCGGCCACATCCTGGAAGCTGACCTTTGGCTGCGCCTCGCTGTAGCGCTTGGCGCGGCTGCGGCCGAACCCGAACATTCCGGCGCCGCCCGCTGCGGCGGCTCGACGGCTGATCCACACGAAGGCGGCGATGAGCAGCAGCGTGGGCCCGAAGCCGACCAAGACCTTGACCCAGGTCGAGCCACTCTCGTCCCGGGCGTCGATGACCACGCCCTTCGCCTCGAGCAGCGTCTCGAGACCCGGGTCGGCGAAGGACGGCCGCCACGTCTGGAAGTGCTTCGAGCTGCGCGGTCCGCGGTCGGCGCCGAGCCACGCCGGCGCGCGCGGCTCCGGCTGCTGCGCTTCCGCGGGCGGGTAGGTGACTTCGCTCTCGAAGCTGCCGCGGATCGAGTCCCCCACGCCGGTCACGCTCACGACGTTGCCGGCCTCGACCTGCTGCTTGAAGAAGGTGTACGGGACAGTGATCGACGGCGGCTCGGGAAAGCACGCGCGCATCAGCAGGAGGTTGGTCGCCATGACGGCCAGGAACAGCATCCACCACGGTCGCGGCCGCAGGTTCGGCGTAGGGGAGGGCGCTCCCGGCGAGGCTTGATTCGCCTTACCGCCGGCGGGAGGTGTCGCTGCGTTGCCCGTCATTCGCTGCTGCATCGTCGACGCTCGCTCGTGGGGAAGCGCTGCAGTCTACAGCGGGCAATGGAGTCGGATCTTCGAGGCGATCGCGGGCCTCGACCTGACGGGCGCGATGCACATCGGTACGGGGCCGCTCTACGCGCCGACGTCGGAGTCGCCGACCGACGTCCAGAACACGCTCTTCGACCTCGAGATCGTCGAGGCCGTCTCGGACCTCAGCTTCTGGCCGCTGCTGCGGAGGCTTCCAGCTACTTCGCCTTCTCCTTCAGAGACTCCACCTCCTCCTTCACCGCGGCGCCGGCGTCCTCCACGGCATCCCTCGCGTCTTCGCCGGCGTCCTTCAGCGCTTCGTGCTCGCGCACGTCGAACGCGTCCTTGGCCTGGTCGCTCAGCTTTTCGCTCCCCGACTCCCCGCAGGCCAGCAGCGGGGACCCGAGGCCAAGCAGCGCGACCGACAGAACCGAAACTCGACGCAGCGAGATCTTTCGAGTCATGAGGTCTCCTTTTCGCGTGCGGCGCGACCCGGCGGACGGGCTCGCGTGGGCAGGCTCCGTCACTCAGCCATTGAGCAGGTCCCGACCGGAATATCGGAGCCGGACGATCGATGCACTCTACCCGCCATCAGGATCGGATGCGAATCCAAACCCTCGGGCAGGAACGACAGGCCTCGACGCTGCCGAGCATCGAGCTGAAACGCGAGGTGCTCGAGATCGTCGTCGATGCGCTCGCGGAGACCTCTGGCACCGGCTACGAACGACTCGAGGCGCTCGCTAAGCAGAACCCGCAGCTTGACGGTGACCTGATACGAGCACCCGCCCGCCCAGGCGAGCTTCTAGCGCTGCTCGAGCCCTTCCGCGCCGAAGGGATCGACTCGCCTTCTCCTTCAACGCATCTGCGCCCGAGCTGGAGACGCTTCGAGCCGAGCGAATGCCGGGAGCTCGGAACGTAGAACCACGCGCGTAGCTGTCCCATCTGACGGCCGCCTAGCGATGATCAAAGAATCCAGGCATGGAGAGCGGCACCGGCGCTCTCGACGTGAACGCCCACGAAGCCCCGGGCTTGGTCGGACGTGTCGCTGCTGCGCGCCGATCACGAGAAGCCGCACCAGCTCCGTCACGAGCTTGCGTGCGGGAAGCCGAGGAGCCGTACGCCCGACTACTTCCGCTTCCGCGTCTGCTTCCAAGTCATGCCCGCGAGAACAACAGACGGCGATGACGCCCGCCGAGGCAGGCGACCGCCGCCATGGCGAGAGCGTTTTCGAGCGCCCACGTGGCGCGGTCCGTCGGGTGAATCGCCAGCGCTACCCACCAGATGCCGAAGAGTACGGTCAGCAGCAGCAGGTATCGACGACGAGCAATGGTCATGGCTCGACTCTAGTCGCTCGTGAACGGGTGGGCAGCGAAAAATGCTACTCACGGCGGCGATGGGAGTGCGGCAGCGAGGTGGATCGCGTGGGGGACGGGCTGCGGCCACGAGCGTCGCGCTTGCCAGCGCGGCGCTGCTCGCGCTCGGCTGCCAGGTCCCCGTGCGGCGCGTGGATTGGTCGGCCTACGACGGGCCGGGGGCGGAGGTCCTGCGCGAGGAGCAGTTTCCGCCGCCAAGCTTCCCGGATCCCCTCGAGCCCTGGAACCGCAGCGCGTCGATCTTCAACCACGGCATGTTGATGGGCGTGGTCGACCCGCTCGCGACCGCCTACCGCATCGTCGTTCCCTCGCCGGTGCGCACGAGCATTCAGCGCTTCTCGACCAACCTGCTGTATCCGCGGCGGGTGCTCGCGTTCCTCCTCCAGGCCGAGGTCGGGGCCGCCTGGGACGAGACGAGGCGCTTCGGCATCAACACCATGCTCGGTTTCCTGGGCTTCCTCGATCCCGCCTCAGACTTCGACATCCCCGCGTCGGACGAGGACTTCGGCCAGGTCTTCGGAAGGTGGGGATGGGAACCGTCGACCTTCCTGGTGGTGCCCTTCTTCGGGCCGAGCACGGTGCGGGACGGTCTCGGGCTCCTTCCGGATTCGCTCGCGAACCCAGCGTCTTACATCCCCTACTACATCGGCTCCGCGCTCATCTTCAACGAGCAGGCGGACCTCATCGTCCCGTACAAGCAATTCGCGCGCACGACCTTCGATCCCTACCACCTCGGGCGGTTGTTGTGGACGCTCGATCGCGAGAAGAGGGTCGTGGGCTACCGGCCCAAGCCAGCCGACACGGCGGCGGTTCAGACCCTCCAGGTCGCGTTCCTCTCCGTCCGCGACCCTGCGTTTCCGAACGAGCTGAGCGAGGGGACGGTGACCGGAGCCGGGGGCGACGAGCTCGCCTATTCCTACCGGCTGCAGCCCGGCGCGGCGCCCATCGTCTACCTGCTCCCGGGGCTCGGCTCGCATCGGCTCGACGGCTCGAGCCTCGCGCTGGCAGAGATGGCCTTCGAACGCGGCTTCTCCGTCGCGATCGTCAGCAGCGCCATGAATTGGGAGTTCATCGCGCACGGCGCGAACGCTCCGTTGCCCGGCTACACCCCCGCTGACGTCCAGGACGTGCACTTCGTGCTCGACGCCATGCACCGCGACCTCGGGGCGCGCCATGCCGGCCGCCTGAAGCAGCGCGTGCTGATGGGCTACTCCCTCGGGGCCTACCACGCCCTCTTCATCGCCGCCGCGGAGCGCGACGGGAGCCCGCTCGTCGGCTTCGACCGCTACGTGGCCCTGGATTCGCCGATCCAGCTCCTCACCGGCATGCGGAAGGTCGACACCTTCTACAACGCGTACCGGGAGTTTCCACCCGCGGAGCGGAAAGCGCGTGTGCAGGACCTCCTGTGGCGGACGATCGAGATCGCGGCGAGCGAGCAAGAGCGCATAGGCGATTTCAGCCGGATGAGCGCAGCTACGCAGGCGAGCGCCCGGCTGCGTCCCCGCGGTGCGCTCCCCTTCAGCGACCTCGAAGCGAGATACCTGGTCGGTCTCGACTTCCGGCTGGCGCTCGTGGATATCCTGGGCAGCATCCAGGACCGCAACGATTTCGGCGTGCTCCAGACCGAGCGCAGTTTCCTGCACCGTGAGTCCTCGTATGTCGAGATGGCGGGATACAGCTTCGAGGGATACGTCTACGCCTTCGTGCTGCCCTATTTCCGCGACCAACTCCGTCGCGTGTCGGACATGGACGAGCTGATTGCGCGGAGCGACCTGCGGTCCGTGGCGGGCGGGCTGCGCGGCAATCCGAAGATCCGCCTCTTCGCGAATCGCAATGATTTCCTCGCCACGCCCGCAGACATCACCTGGCTCACGGAGACGCTGGGTCCTGAGCATGTGACGCTGTTCCAGACCGGAGGTCACCTCGGGAACCTCTACAAGCCGGAGGTCCAGGCGGACATCATGGCTGCGATCGCGGATCTGCAGGATGAAGGGGCCCCCGAGCCGCGCCCTTAGCCAGGTGGCGTGTATGGAGGCTAGCCGAGCCCGTCGAGCCACCCGCCGAAGCGCAGGCACTCGATGGCCGCGACCTCGTGCCGCAGCACCATGCGCACGGTGGCCGCACGCTCGGTGAGCCCGCCCAGGCCGAGCGAAACCACGCCCAACATCAGAGTCTGGAAGGAGAACGCGCGGCGCCTGGGGAAAATCCGGCCGATCCAGTGCAGTGGCATCCGGAGAACCTGGGACGCGAGCACCGCTCTGCGCTGTTCGGAGCGCGGGTCGAGGCCGCAGGGCGGCTTACTTGAAGACGCCGATCGCCCGGAGCAGGAAGATCAACGCCGAGGCGCCGACGACCGCCATGATCCAGCCCATCAGCGCCCCGCCGCCCATCCCGAACTGACCGGCCAGCCAGCCTCCGAGACCCGCGCCTACGACGCCGACGGCCACGTTGGCGACGATGCCCATCTGGGCATTCGTCTTCATGACGATGCTGGCGAGCCAGCCGGTGATGCCGCCGATGATCAGACTGATGATCAGGTTCATGGCCTCTCCTCCTCGCGCGCCTTCGATGCGGCGCCCGGCCCGTGCGCTGCCGACGTGTGCACCCTATCACGGGCGCGCGGCGAGCGGTGAGGCGAGTCGAGGCCGCCGGTAGTTTTGCCACTTGGGGGATACGCCCCACGCACACAGCGGATCGACAGGCGGTCGCGAGTCGGGACGGCCACGTTCGTGTGTGGGCTCACACCACCCCCGCCGCCGCCGGTCAGTTCCCCCGCCGGATTTTTTAGTTTGGCCTCTTCGGCCGTCGATCTGCCGCTGATTCATCCTACACACCCGGCGAACGGCCGAGGCGGAGTCGCTGGCTCTGATCGACGGCGGGGGCAGACGGCTCGTGTGCAGGCACTGCTTTGCACGCGTTCGAAGTCGCCGGCTGCGGGTAGACGCCGGTCGCAAGTGCCTGCGATCTGGTCCTCCCTAACGCGCCGCGAGGTGCTGCCGCAGCGCGGGCTCGATGCAGCGCGCCCAGCGCGAGTGCATGCGGCCGTTCGGGTGGCCTTCGCCGGGCACCGTGTAGCGAGCGTCTGTCATGTCCGGGAACGCGCAGTCGACCACCGGGATCCGGTCCGCCTCGAGTCGCGGCAGATAGAATTCGCGCTCCGCGTCGAACAGGTGCAGCGTCGCGACGAGCAACAGCGATCCCGCGCGCTCTGCGCTCTGCTGCATGCGCTCGAGCAGGCGGGCCGTGACCTCCTGCTTCTGGGCGACGGGCGCCGCGCGGCGCCATTCATCGAGCGCCTGACGCGCGAGCAGCGCGAGCGCCGAATGTCGGTCGAGTCCCGGCCAGGCGTAGGCGCGCGGCGGGAAGCAGTCGAGACCGCCGGCCTCGGCCAGGAGGCAGTAGGGGAGTGCGACGTGTCCGCGGCTCGAGAGGCGCGAGAGCAGCCGCAGCCAGCGCGGATCCGCGACGTTACGCGTCGCGTGCTCGCCGAAGAAGCCGTAGAGCACCGCCGCCGGGGGGGCCGCCGCGCTCTGGAGATGTTCCTCGAGGCGCAGCAGCGCCTGAACGCTGCCCCAGGCGCTGGTGCCTGTGTTCAGGACCTCGTAGTCCGGAAAGCGCTGTTGGAGCTTGAAGGCGTAGGTCTCGGCATCCGAGACGGCCCAACCCTGGGTGTAGGAACAGCCGAGCACGAGGATCTGCTCCGCGCGCGGCTGCCGCTTGCGTGCGGTCGCGCGCAGGCCGCCCTCCCAGATCGTGAGCTGCGTGCGCGGCGCGCCCTCGCTGTAAGCCGGCAGCTCGTAGCGGCCGGGCCGCGCGCGCCAGCCGAGCACCGGATCCGGATCGTGGACGCGCGGCTCGTCGACCGGGAGTGCTAAGTCGAAGTGGATGCCTGCGAGCGAGAGACCGAGTTCAGCGCCGCAGATTGCGAGCAGTGCGCTTCCAGCGGCGAGTGCGAGGGAGGCGAGCCGGCCTCGCTTCAGACGCGAACCGGCACGTTGTGGAATCCACGCACGTGGGCCTGATAGGTGCGCGTGAGTCCGGCCTCGTCGACCTCGTAGTCCGGGAATCGCAGGCCGATCTCCTCGAGTGCGATGCGCGACTCGATGCGCGCGAGCGATTTTCCGATGCAGACGTGCGGGCCGTGCCCGAAGTAGATCTGGCGCTCGGGCAGGCGCGTGACGTCGAGGCGGTCGGGATCCGGGAACTCGCGCTCGTCGCGGCAGGCGGCGCCCGTCACCAAGGCTACGCGCGCGCCCTTCGGGATCGTCACGCCGTGCCAGCTCGAATCGCGCAGCGCGACCCGGCCCTGGAACTGGGAGGGCGCGTCGAAGCGCAGCAGCTCCTCGACCGCG
>CAYTJA010000247.1:0-5010 GCA_964437835.1 uncultured Spirochaetales bacterium | reverse complement strand
GCCATCTCTTTGTCGGGCTGTTTGGCAAAGAGCTCGCCGACGAATCCCGGAACCGAGGAGAAGCACAGCGAGCCGAGCACGCCGTTCACGTTCATGTCGTCGATGCGCGCGTGGACGTCGTAACAGCCCTTGCGCAGCTGCGAGAGCGCCGTCGGCTCCATCCCGTATTCTTCGGGAGCGCGTCCCGCGACCGCATTCAGCCCGACGTTCGGAATCTGGCGGCCCTCGAAGGCCCAGACGTCGGTTCCGTCCGGCTTGTGCACGAGGCGCGGGGCCTTGTCCTTCCACTTCGCCGGCAGGAAGCCGTTCCACATGTCCGGCGGCTCGCAGACGTGGTCGTCGACGCTCACGAGGATCATGTCTTCCATCTTCATCGCCGTCATCGGGTTGCCTCCTCCGGTGCGCAGAGCGCGCGCCCACGAATGCTATCAGCGCCGCGGCAGTCCGAGTACCCGCTGGGCCACGATGTTGCGCTGGATCTCCGAAGTGCCGCCGGCGATCGTCTGGCCGAAGGTGCGCAGGTACTGGAGCGCCCAGGGCTGCTCGGCGAAGGCCTCGTAGTGCCCGTGCGGCCCGCGCGCGACGAGCGCGCCCTCGGAGCCCAGCGCCTCGAGCGCCGCGAGCGCGAGGCGCTGCTCGATTTCGCTGGAGAAGAGTTTGAGCACCGAATGTTCCGGGCTGGCCTCGCCGCGCGCGAAGCGTGCGAAGCCCTGGTAGCCCATGAATTTCAGCGCCTGGGTGTCGAGGTAGAGCGAGGCGTATTGGTCCCGGAAGCGGGGGTCGTCGCCGATGCGCGCTCCCGCGCCTCCCGGCCGCCTGGCGACGACTGCCAGCTCGTCGAGCATGCTCTCGAGGCGCATCGCGTTCTGGACCCAGAGCATCCCGCGCTCGTGCGCGAGTGAGCCCGCAGCCATCGCCCAGCCGCGGTTCAGCTCGCCGACGAGGTTCTCGCTCGGCACCCGCACGGCGTCGAGGAAGACCTCGTTGAAATCGGCGTGGTGCCGGTTCGTGAGCTCCGGCAGCGGGCGCACGCGCACGCCGGGGCTCTTCATGTCGACGATCAGCACGCTGATGCCGCGGTGCTTGGGCGCCTTTGGGTCCGTGCGCACGAAGCAGAAGCACCAGTCCGCGTGGTGGGCGCCGGAGGTCCAGACCTTCTGCCCCTGTACGACGAAATGATCGCCGTCGAGCGTTGCGCGCGTCTTCAGCCCCGCCAGATCGCTGCCGGCGCCGGGCTCGCTCATTCCGAGGCACCAGCTGATCTCCGCGCGCAGCGTCGGCAGCACGAAGCGCTGCTTCAGCTCGCGGCTCGCGAAATCGCGGATCGAAGGACAGATGATCGTGAGCCCCTGGACGTTGTAGGTGCGCGACGCGCGCGCCTTGGCCATCTCCTCGAAATAGACCAGCTGTTGGATCGGGCTCGCGTTGCGCCCGCCGAGCTCGGGCGGCCAGCCCGGCACCAGCCAGCCCGCCTCGAACAGGCGCCGTTGCCACGCGCGCGACCACGCGGGCATGTGTGCGGACGAAGTCGCGGGCTCCGCGCGCATCTCGTCCTGCGAGGGTTGGTGCTCCTCGAGCCAGGCGCGCAGCTCCTGGCGGAAGGCATCGGTCTCGGCGTCGTACTGGAGATGCATACCCGGCTTCCGTCCTACACGTGCAAGAGGTCGGCGATGCGCGCGCGGTGCTCGGCCGCCGTGCCGAGCAGCGCAGCCGCCGTCTTCGCGCGCTTGACGAAGAGGTGCACGTCGCACTCCCAGGTGAAGCCGGTGCCGCCGTGGATCTGGATCGCCTCCTTGCAGACGAGCGACTGGCAGTCGCCGGCCGCGGCCTTCGCCATCGATGCCGCGAGGCGCCGGCGCGGGTCGTCCTCGGCCAGCGTCATCAGCGCGAACAAGCACATGGCGCGCACCTTCTGCAGCGCGACAAACATGTCCGCGCACTTGTGTTGCACGGCCTGGAAGGAGCCGATCGGCTGATCGAACTGGACCCGCTGTTTCGCATGGGCGACGGCGAGCTCGAAGAGGCCGCGGCAGCTGCCCGCAATCTCGAGCGCGAGTCCGACGCGCGCAAAATCGAGCGCGCGCTCGAGGGCCGCGGCCGAACGTCCCGGCGTGCCGAGCACGCGCTCGGGGCCGACGCCGACGCCGTGGTAGCGCAGCCGGCTCAGATCACGGCTGGCGTCGAGGCTCTCCTGCGGCTCGACTTCGATGCTGCGCCGCGGCACCGCAAAGAGGCCGATGCCGTCGCCCTCGTCGACGCGGGCCACCGAGATGATCTCGTCGACGCTCCCGGCCTCGAGCGCGAAGTGGCGCTCGCCCTCGAGCACGTAGCCGCCCGCGCCGTCCGGGCGCGCGCGCAGCGAATCGTCGGGCGCGAGCCCGCGCCCGCTCTGGCCCGCGACGGCGAGGGTCCCGGTCTTCTCCCCGCGCGCTGCCGCGCCGGCGAAACGGCGCTTCTGCTCCTCGCTGCCGGCCTCGAGGATGCAGGGGAGGAACTGGGTCGTCGTCGTGAGCAGGGGACCGGTTGCGAGCTTCTCGCCGTGCTGCTCGAGGATCAGGCCGAGCTCGACCGCCGAGAGTCCAGCGCCGCCGAAGCTCTCCGGCACCGCGACGCCGGGCCAGCCGAGCGAGACGGCGAGCTTCCAGGGCTGCTCGCTCCGCACTCCGGTCTCGACCTGGCGCCGCACGAGCTCGAGCGGGCATTCCCGCGCGAGCGCGCTGCGCACGGCCGCGACGAGCGCCTCGCAGTCGGCTCCGGGTTCGAAGTCCATGCCCGGAACCTTAGCGCTAGCGTTCCCGCCAGCGCGGGACACGCGGTACGGCGCAGCGCACTGGGGAGCACCGCATGAGCGTGTCGACGCAGCTCCGGCTCCTCTCCGCCGGCAACTGGCTGCAGTGCCGGGTGCAGCCGCCGGACGCTGCGGGCTCTTCCACCCGAGCTCGTGAGGGTTGATGCCGGAGACCGATTCGGACCCGCTGCAGCTCTTCCGCCTCGACGGCCGCGTTGCCGTGATCACGGGCGCATCGGGTGGCTTCGGCGCGCGCTTCGCGCGCCTGCTGACGTCGGTCGGCGCGCGGGTCGTGCTCGCGGCGCGGCGCCGCGAGCGCATCGAGGCGCTCGCGGCGGAGCTTCCGGGTGCCGTCGCAGTCGCCTGTGACGTCTCGCGCGCGGAAGACAACGAGCGCTTGATCGAGACCGCGCGCTCGCGCTGCGGTGGCGTCGACGTGCTGATCAACAACGCCGGCATCACCGAGGGGCCGAAGCCGGCGCTCGAGACGACGCTCGCGGAGTTCCAGCAGGTGCTCGCAGTCGACCTCGTGGCCGCCTTCCAGCTCTCGGTGCTCGCGGCGAAGTCGATGCTCGAGCGGGGCCGCGGCAGCATCGTGAACATCGCGTCGATCCACGGCCTGGTCGCAGGCGCACCGAATGCGCAGGCGGCCTACGCCGCGGCCAAGGGCGGCCTCGTGAACCTGACCCGCGAGCTCGGCTGCCAGTGGGCGCGCCAGGGCCTGCGCGTGAACGCGATCGCGCCGGCCTACTTCGCAACCGAGATCACCGCAGCCATGTTCGCCGACGAGCGCAGCATGAGCTGGCTGCGCCGCAACACCCCGATGGGCCGCCCGGGCCGCATCGAGGAGATCGACGGCGCGCTGCTCTACCTCGCCAGCGACGCGAGCAGCTACGTGACGGGCACTACGCTATGCGTCGACGGGGGCTGGACGGCGCGCTGAGGCTATGGAATCGGGAAGTGGTGCTCTCGACGCATGCAAGATGGAACGGCGATCGCCGGCAGTGGCCGGAATCCGCTGGGAATCAACGAGGCGTGGATCGCCGTGATCCCCGAGCCCGAGAGCGGTTTGGGCATGGGATTCGGTCTTGTTTAGCTCGACGCCACTCACGATTTCGAGGCGGCGGCGGCGCGAGCGCCTCGACCTGGCGCCGTGGCGGACGTACAGCAGTCCGGAAATCGGACTAGAACGCGCTTGCCTTCCCCGCGTGACACGCTTAGGGTGGCCGGATCCGGGTACTAGGCAGCGAGGCTCTCCCGAGTTCGAGTAGTGGGGTGCGATGGATCGGCACTGGCTCCTGGCATCCTTCGCAGCTCTGCTGGCGGTGTGGCTGGCCGCCGCCCCGGCGGCCCACGCAGTCGATACGGATTCCGACGGATTCGACGACTCGATCGACCGCTGCACGCTGATATGGAATCCGAGCCAGAACGACACCGACGGCGACGGGATCGGCAATGCCTGCGACCCGGACTTCGACAACGACTGCACCGTAGCGAGCGCCGACGTGGCTCTCTTCCAGGCCGCTTTCGCCGTCGGTGGCAGCAATCCGCTCTACGACCTGAGCGAGCCGTCCGATGGCGTTGTCAATAGTGCCGACTTTCAGGTGCTCCTCGCCTTCTTCGGTGACGGACCCGGCCCGAGCGCCTTCCCTTGCTCCTCCACATCGCTTCCGGCGGTGATCCTCTTCCAGGGCCGTCTTCTGTCGGGGGGCAGTCTCCTCACGGGAACCTTCGACGTGACGTTCCGCATCTACGACGTCTTCACCGGAGGCACCCCGCTCTTCACCGAGGCCCATACGGGTGTGCACGCCATCGAGGTCAATGTGGGTGGGTTCACGGCCCCGCTCGGATCCATCGATCCGGCGCTCGCCACGCTCCCCTTCGATGAGCCGTACTGGCTGGGGATCACTGTCGAGGGGGACAGCGAGATGGTCCCGCGTATGCCGCTCACGAACGTCCCATACGCGCAGCGAGCCCAGAGCGCGGAGACCGCCGACTCCGCGACGACCGCCGGGCACGCGACGACGGCCGATTCCGCCACGACCGCCGGTCATGCCACTACCGCCGATTCCGCCACGAATGCCGGGCACGCGACGACGGCGGACTCCGCGACGACGGCCGCGAGCGCGCCCACGGCCGGCTTCGCGACGACTGCGGGGAACGCGACGACGGCTGATTCCGCCACAACCGCCAGTCACGCAACGACGGCCGATACCGCCACG
>CAYTJA010000246.1:0-40105 GCA_964437835.1 uncultured Spirochaetales bacterium | reverse complement strand
CTGGACCTCGCTCGCCGAGTACGCGACACATCTGTGGCTCGCCGCGCGTACGGATCCGGATCTGCCGCGGCACCAAGGCATTTCGCTGTTCATCGTGCCGATCGACGCCAAGGGCGTGAGCATCCGCCCGCTGATCGGATTCTCGGGTACGCGCACGAACGAGACCTTCTACGACGACGTGCGCATCCCGGCGGCGAATCTGGTCGGAAAGCTGAACGGCGGCTGGCCGATCGTGATGCACGCGCTGAACCACGAGCGCGTCGGGCTGTCGCCGGTGGGGAACCTTGCGCGGCTCTACGACGAGCTCGTTGCGCACCTCGAGCAGAAACGCCCCGACGCGCTGCGCGACCCGGTGATCCGCCGGCGCCTGGCCCAGGCGAAGATCGAGCTGTTCCGACAGCGCGCGCTCGCGGTGCAGAATGCGTTCACGATCGCGACCGGCGGGATCAAGCCAGCCGAAGCGTCGATGACGAAGATCCACGGCAGCGAGCTGCGCTTCACGCTCTCGAATCTCGCGATGGATCTGCTCGGCCGCTACGGCGCACTCGTGCGGGACGCCGGCGGGCTCGCGCCCTGCGAGGGCCGCTTCGAGAGCACCTGGCGCGCGTCGCCGATCCTGCGCTTCGGCGGCGGCACGAACGAGCTGCAGCGCACGATCATCGCGACGCGCGGCCTCGGCATGCCCCGCTAGGCACACGCACAGACAAACGGAAGCACGCCATGAATCTCGAGCTGACGGAAACCCAGCAGCAGATCCGCAACACGCTGCGGGAGTTGATCGAAAAAGAAGTTCCCTTCGCGCGCGTGCGGGAGCTGGAGCAGAGCGGCCAGGCCGACGAGTTGCTCTGGCGGCGCCTCGTCGAGCAGGGCTGGCTCGGGACGCCCTTTGCGGCGGAGCAGGGCGGCGGGGATGGCGGGGTCGTCGAGGCGGGCCTGCTCGTCGAAGAAGTGATGCGGCGCGCGGCAATCGCTCCGGTCGCGGAGGTGCTGGCCTGCGCGCTCGCGGTGCTGCGCAGCGCACCGGGCGCGCGCGCGAACGAGCTGGTGCGACAGGTGATCTCGGGCGCAGCGCGCCCGGTGCCGGCCGTGCTGGAGGCCAGCGATCGCATCGGAGACGTCGAAGCGGTCGTCTCGGCCGAGGGAAAGCTCTCGGGCACCAAGTACTTCGTCGATTACGCCGACTTCGCGACGCATCATCTGGTGGCCGCGCGTCAGGCCAACGAAATCGGCCTCTTCCTCGTGAAGCTCGGCCCCGGTGTTTCGTGCCAGCCGGTGCGCACGATCGGGCGCACGCCGCAAGCCGTCGTGCGCTACGAGGGCGTGGCGGCCGAGAAGCTCGCGCCGGCCCGCGGCCTCACGGAGCTGGTGCAGCTCTCGCGCGCGTTTGCCGCGGTGCAGATCGTGAGCTGCATGCAGCGCTCGCTCGAGATGACGGTCGCCTACACCTGCGTGCGCGAGCAGTTCGGGCAGGCAATCGGCAGCTTCCAGGCGGTGCAGCACCACGCCGCGAACATGTCCACCTGGCTCACGAGCGCGCGCTTCCTCGCCTACGAGGCGCTCTTCGACCTCCAGCGCGGGACGGCGAACGAGGAGCAGGTTGCGATCGCGAAGGCGGCGGCCTCGGAGAAGGCGCCCGAGGTGCTGATGCTCGGCCACCAGCTCCACGGCGGTCAGGGCTTCATCGAGGAGAACGACCTCTACTTCTTCACGCTGCGCGGCCGCGACCGCTGCCTCGCCTGGGGCGGCCACGAGGAGTGCCTCGAGCTGATCTCGCGCAGCGTCGACAAGAAACAAGACTGGCTCCGCGCCACCAGCCACTAGTCTTGGATGAGCGGGGACGGGCCTCACGAGATGCAGATATTGCAGTTTTTTCCCGCGGGGGAAAATGCAATATCTGCAGCTCGTGAGGCCCGTCCTCGCTCGGAGAGCCGGGGCGGCTAGCGCGGAGGGCCGAAGCGCTCGCGGAAGCCGTGGAGATCGAGCGTGAAGTCGTCCTCTTGCAGGAAGTCGGCGTCGCTGAGTTTCGGGTCTTCGTGCGCCTTGTACCAGCTCGCGTAGGCTGGGAGCTCGGTCGAATAACCGCCGTAGTGCGCCGAATAGCTGCGGACGCGGAGCACCGGCGTCTCGGCGGCGGTGTCGAAGGTCATCAGCCGGAACCAGCCGTCGCCGATCGAGACCGGCGTGTTGCCGCGTTCCCGAACGAGCGGCACCCCTGCGTCGAGGGCCGTCTGCCCGCGATCCTGGAAGTCCGCGAGAATCTGGTGCACTTCAAAGCCCTGCGCGTTCGCATCCGCACGCCGCGCCTGCCCGTGCTGGTGTCCGCACAGCACCAGAAAGATCTGATCGTGGCGGCGGATGAACTCGTTCCAGAGGTCTTCGGCGTCGTTGTGCGCCGGATCCGCGGTCTTCAGGTCGATGATCGCGACCGCCTTGCGCTCGCCCTTCGCACTCAGGTAGTCGTGGGTCGAGAGGATCGTGGGCAGACCCGGATTGGCCTCGATCACCGCTGTCGCCCACGCGAGCACTTCGTCCTCCGGCGACATCTGGAAGGAGAAGTGCAGGAACGTGTAGCCGCCCGCCGAGAATTTCTGCGCACTGCTGGTTCCGCCGCCGTAGCTCGCGACGTACCAGGGTTTTCCCCGGAAGAAGGGCGTATCGGAGCCGAAGACCTTGCGGAAATTGTCGAGACCCCCGATATGCAGGAGCCCCAGCGTGGCCGGAGTCATGTCGATCTTGCGTGGATCCGAGACGGGCTGGTAGCGGGAGTCGCTCCACATCGCGTCGTAGTCGTGATTTCCGGGAACGACTCCGAACGGGATGCCGGTCGCGGCGATCTGCTCCCAGCCGGCCTTTACGGCCGGCATCTCGACAGCGGTGGTCTCCTCGCGCGGCCCGATCTCGCCTGCGAGAAACGGATTCTGGAGGAAGCCGAAGCCGCGCGCCGCGTGCTCGGGGTCGATCTCGAGGCTCTGGTGCTGCCAGTTGTCGCCGACGCTGGTGACGAAGGCGATGTCCCCGCCGCGCGGAACCGTCTGGTCGGCGATGGTGCGCAGCTCTTGCAAGAAGAGTTCGCGCGCGTCGAAGGGGAATCCCTTCGCCTGCTGGTGCTTGTAGTCGACCATGTTCTGGGTGTCGGGAACCATCGCGATGCTGAAACGCCCGCCGGCAGCGCCGCGCTCGCCACCCAGCGAGGAGCAGGCCGCGAGTGCTGCAAGTGCCGCGAGCGCGGCCGCGAGCCTCTGCGCCCTGAAGTCCCGGAATAGCCGCATCGATCCTCCCCGCCGCGCCACCGCGCGCGCATTCGGCCTGCGCCCCCGACACCCGGTGCGCCGCGTGGGCATCGATTCTATCCGGAGCGCGGCAAGAAAGGTCGCACCGCCGCCGATTCCGGCGCTCTCGCCGGCGCGGCTGGGCGTCGGCGTGGCGCTGCGGGTCGCGTCCGCGGCCCTCTATTCCAAACCCGCGCGCTCGTGATCCAGCAGGCGCTGCTTGCGCCAGAGCCCTCCGCCGTAGCCGGTGAGCTTGCCATCGCTGCCGACGACGCGGTGGCAGGGCACGAGGATCGCGAGGCGGTTGTCTCCGTTCGCGCGCGCGACCGCTCGCACCGCGCTCGGGCGCCCGAGGCTGCGCGCGAGCTCGGCATAGCTCTGCGTCTCGCCGAATGGAATCCGGCACAGCTCTGCCCAGACCTCGCGCTGGAAGTCGCTGCCCGCGAGCTCGAGCGGCACCTCGAAGCGCGTGCGCGCGCCGGCGAAGTATTCGCCGAGCTCATTCGCCAGCGCGGAGAGCAGCGGGTCCTCGCCGGGCGCGAAGGTCGCGCGCAGCCGCGCGCGCAGGCGCCGGATCTGCGCGGCGAGCATGCGGCGGTCGGCGAATTCGAGCAGGCAGATGCGCTGCTCGCAGACCCCGGCCAGCATCGAGCCGAGCGGCGTCGCGATCCGGTTCACGCGGACGACGCGCTGGCCGCGCGCGTCGCGCGGCGGCTCGCCGAAGAGCTGCACGAAGGCCTCATGAAAGCCGGAGAGCGATTCGTAGCCGGCCTCGAAGGCGGCCTGCGTGACAGGCTCCCCACAGCGGATCTGACCTAGCGCAGATGCGAGACGGCGCGCGCGCAGATAGGCCTGGAAGCTCATCCCGTGCTGCGCCTGGAACCAGCGCCGCACGCGCTCGGGCGAGAGGCCGCGCGCGCGGAGATCTGCGTCGCGCACGCGCGCGAGCGGATCGCGCTCGATCTCCGCGAGCAGCGGCCGCAGCCAGGCGGGCGCAGCACCCTGCGACTCGAGCGGGCGACAGCGCAGGCAGGCGCGGTAGCCGGCGAGCAGCGCGTCGCGCGCAGAGGCGAAGAACTCGACGTTCTCGGGCCGCGGCTTGCGCGCCGCGCAGACCGGCCGGCAGAAGATTCCGGTCGTGCGCACGGCGGTGAAGAAGACCCCCTCGTAGCGGGAGTCGCCGTGCAGGAATGCGTGGAGCATTTCGCCGTGGGGCGGGAGGGAAGTCGTCAGCATGCGGCCAGTATCCGTCCCGGCACGGGCGCGCGCTTCCGGAAACGGCGGGTCGAATTCCGGGCCGGGTCCGAGCGGCGGGCTCAGTGCGGGGCAGGGATCCGCGCGCGGCGCGCGGCCGGCCCCGGCAGACGCAGCGCGCTCGCGAGCGCCAGCAGCGCGACGAGCCCCATCGATCCGAACGCGAGGCCGACGCCCGCACCGGCCGGCAACGCCGCGACCGCCGCGCCAGCGAGCCCCGCGCCGGCGGCTACTCCGAGGGCATGCGCGAGCTGCATCGCAGCAGACGCGAAGCCCTCGAGACCGGGCTCCGCCTCTTCGAGCACGGTCAGGCTGAGGGTCGAGTGCGCGACTCCCATCCCCAGGCCCGCCAGCGCCCACGCGATCCACGCGAGCGCGAGTGGCGTCGCGTCGCGCAACAGGCTCGCGATCCCGGCGACCGCGACTGCGATCAGCGCGGCGCCCGCGGCGACGAGCGCGCGCCGGCTCTGCGTGCCCGCGAAGCGCGCCTGCAGCCAGGCGCCCGCGGTCCACGAGAGCGAGGCGCCCGTGAGCGCCGCGCCCGCGAGCGCCGAGCTCTGATCGCGCAGCTCGACGAGCAGCAGCGGCAGCACCGCTTCCGCGCCGAAGAAGGCCGCGCTGACGAGCGCCATCACCGCGACTGCCGCGGGAAGCCCCGCGCGCACGCGCAGCGTGCCGCGCGGCAGCAGCCGCAGCAGGCCGGGCAGCGCGAGTCCCGTGCCGGCGGCCGCGGAGGCGAAGGCTGCCGCCGGCGCCCGCAGCTCGAGCGAGAGCAGCAGCAGTGCGCCACCCGCTGCGAGTGCAATCGACGCGAGCAGGCGGTGCTCGCCCAAGGAGGCTTCCGGCTCCGCTCGCGCGAGCCCGCGCAGCGAGGGCAACGTGAGCGCAGCCGCGATCGGCAGCAGCGGAATCAGGCCGAAGAAGACCGCGCGCCAGCCGATGCGATCCGTGATCGCGCCCGCGAGTGCCGGCCCGACCAGCGCGGGCAGCACCCAGGCCGAAGACAGCGTCGCGAGCATGCGCGGCTTCAGCTCGGGCGGATAGGCGCGGCCGACGCAGGCGTAGACGACCGCCGAGAGCGCCCCGCCGCCGAGGCCCTGTAAGACGCGCCCCGCGATCAACACGCCGAGTGCCGGCGCTGCGCCCGCGAGCGCGAGGCCGGCCGCGAAGAGCGCGAGCCCGGCGACCAGGGCTCCGAGCGGGCCGTGGCGATCGGAGTGCTGCCCCGCGGCGGTGATCCCGACGAGGGTCGCGAGCATGAAGCTGCTGAAGGCCCAGCCGTAGGCGCCGAGCCCGCCGAGCTCGCGCGCGATCGCGGGCATCGCGGTCGGCACCGCGAGCGCCTCGAAGGCGACCGCGACGACGGTCAGCACCAGGCCGGTGGTCAGCGCGCGACGGCCGGATCCTGCTAGTCTCGAGTCGATCGGGATTCCACCTTGCCCGGGAGTTGCAGACGATCCCGCTCCGAGCGACCCCCCCGAGCCTGCTGGAACGCCTTGACTATGAGATCCTAAGCCAAGAGATGCAGTCGCCGGGGGCGAAACGGGCGGTCGGGTGGGATCGAGCACGTGCTCGCGATCGGAGAGGCGGTCTGAAGCCCAGATGAGCCCGAATCCGGCAGCGCGATGACGGCGCCCTCGACCGACGCGAGCCGCGAGTGGCTCGAGGCGGACGGCCTCGGGGGCTTCGCCTCCGGCACGGTCTCGGGCCTGCGAACCCGGCGCTACCACGGGCTGCTGCTCGTCGCGCGCAAGCCGCCGACCGACCGCATACTGCTCGTCCACGGCTTCGACGCCTGGCTCGAAGCAGGGGACGGCCGCATCGGGCTCTCCTCCCAGGCCTACCTGCCCGACGTGACCGACCGCGAAGGCGCCCTGCGCATCGAGTCCTTCTCGGCCGATCCCTGGCCGCGCTGGCGCCTGCGCCTGCCGGCAGGCGGCGTGATCCAGCACGACCTCTTCGTCGCGCACGGCGCGCCGCTCGTCGCGCTGCGCTGGAGCTTCAGCGGCGCGGCCGTCGCAGATACGGTCGCGCGCCTCTGCGTGCGCCCCTTCCTCTCCGGCCGCGACTATCACGCTCTGCATCGCGAGAACCCGTCCTTTCGATTCGAGCCCGAGCTGCAGGGAGACGAGCGGCTGCGCTTCCGGCCCTATCCAGATGTTCCGGCCGTGCGGGTGCTCGCGAACGGCCGCTTCCGCAGCGAGCCGCTCTGGTATCGCGGCTTTCGCTACGACGCCGAGCGCGAGCGCGGCTTCGAGCACAGCGAAGACCTCGCGGCTCCGGGGGTCTTCGACTTCGACCTGCGCCTGGGCGACGCCTATCTGATCTTCGCCGCAGGCGCGGCGGAAGATCGCATCGGTTCGGGCGATCGCTCGGCGGAGCTCGTGTACCGCGAGCTCGAGAGCGCCGAGCGCGCGCGCCGCGCTCGCTTCGCCTCGCCGCTCCTACGCGCGGCAGACGCCTACCTCGTGCGGCGCGGCCACGGCCACACGATCGTCGCGGGCTATCCATGGTTCACCGATTGGGGCCGCGACACCTTCATCGCATTGCGCGGGCTCTGCCTCGCGACCGGCCGCCTCGAGCTCGCGCGCGAGATCCTGCTCGAGTGGAGCGGCGCGGTCTCGCAGGGGATGCTGCCGAACCGCTTCCCGGACGCCGGCGAGACGCCCGAGTACAACGCGGTCGACGCCTCGCTCTGGTTCGTCGTGGCCGTGCACGAGCTATTCGAGGCGCAAGCCTCCGCGGGCGGCCCGATTTCGCCCGGCCAGCGCGAGCGCCTGATCGCCGCCTGCACGGCGATCCTCGAGGGCTACACGCGCGGCACCCGCTACGGCATCCGGATGGACTCGGATGGCCTGCTCGCGGCCGGTGCGAAGGGCGTGCAGCTCACGTGGATGGACGCGAAGATCGGAGACTTCGTCGTCACACCGCGCATCGGCAAGCCGGTCGAGATCCAGGCGCTCTGGGCGAACGCACTGGCGCTCGCCTCGACCTGGGACGCGCGCTGGGAGAAACCCGCATTGCGCGTGAGCGAGGCCTTCGACGCGCGCTTCTGGTGCGAAGCCGGCGGCCATCTCTGCGACGTGGTCGACGTCGATCACGCGGCCGGCAGCAGCGACGCGAGCTTCCGTCCGAATCAGATCTTCGCGGTAGGGGGCCTGCCGCAGATGCTGCTCGGGGGCGAGCGCGCGCGGCGCGTCGTCGACGCCGTGGAGCAGCGCCTGCTGACGCCCCTCGGGCTGCGCTCGCTCGCGCCCGGAGAGCCCGGCTACACGCCGCACTATGCGGGCGGTCCTGCGGAGCGCGACCGCGCGTATCACCAGGGCACGGTCTGGCCCTGGCTGATCGGCCCCTTCGTCGAGGCCTGGGTGCGCGTGCGCGGGAACACCAGCGAGGCGCGCGCGGAGGCGCGCCAGCGCTTCCTGCCGCCGCTCGAAGCCCATCTCTCCGATGCGGGGATCGGCCACGTCTCCGAGATCGCCGACGCCGAGGCGCCGCACCGGCCCGCCGGCTGCCCCTTCCAGGCCTGGTCGCTAGGCGAGCTGCTGCGCCTGAAGCTCGTGGTGCTCGCCGAGCCGTGAGCCACGTGCTCGGAGTCCTGCTGCTCGGGCTTCCGCTGCTGCTCGGGGCGGGCGCTCTCCACTACGCGATCGGGCGCGTCGCGAGGCGAATGCCGCGCTGGCTTGCGCGCCGCCGCGGCCTGGCCCTCGGGCCGGAAGTCCCGGGTGCGCGCACGGCACTGCTCGCTGCGGTCGCGCTCCAGATCTCGCTCTGGATCGGCGTGATCGCGCGGATCGCGCTGCTCTTCCCGCCGCTCGGACGCGCGCTCGCGTTCACGCGCCGTACGCTGCACGACGCTCTGATGTCGCCGCTCACGAGCATCGGAGAACGAAGCTATTCGGCGCTCGATCTGCTGATGCTGCCGCTCGCGCTGCTCGCGGTGTGGCTCGTCGTGAGCGCGCTGGTGTGGCTCGCGCGGCGCTACGTGCTCGCGGCCGCAGGCCTCGAAGCGGGCGTCCAGGAGATGTTCTCCGGACTGCTGCGCTACGCACTCGTGCTGCCGGCGCTCGTTGTCGTGCTGACGGCCTGGGGCGTCGATCTGCGCGCGCTCGCGATCCTCGCGAGCGTGCTCGGCGTCGGTATCGGCTTCGGCCTGCAGAACATCGCGAACAACCTCGTCTCGGGTCTCCTGATCAATCTCGGCCGCGCGGTGCGCCCGGGAGACTTCGTGAACGTCGGCTCGCACTCGGGCACGGTGCTGCACGTCGGCGCGCGCAGCACGCAGATCCGGACCCTCGACCAGGTCACCGTGATCGTGCCGAACTCGCAGCTGCTCGAGAGCGAAGTCGTGAATTGGAGCCACGGCGATCCGACCTCGCGGATCCACGTGCCGGTCGGAGTCGCCTACGGATCCGACCCCGCGCGCGTGCGGCGCGCGCTCCTCGACGCGGCTCGAGAGCACCCGGCCGTGTTACGGGAGCCGCGGCCCGAGGTGCGCCTCGTCGGCTTCGGCGAGAGCTCGCTCGATTTCGAGCTGTTGGTCTGGACCCGCGATCCGCGGGATCAGGACCGGCTCCGGAGCGACCTGAACTTCCGGATCGCCGAGCAACTCGCGCGCCAGGGAATCTCGATTCCGTTCCCGCAGCAGGACCTGCACCTGCATTCCGGGAGTCTCGAGCGCGCGCTCGAGGCCTGGCGACGGAGCCTCGGGCCCGCGGCCGAGCTTCCGGAAGCCGACGCGCCGCCTGCCCAGGGTTCGCGCAGCGCGGAAGCGGAGCGCGGCGCCGCGGGGCGCGGCGAGCGCTTCGACGAGTGGAGCGAGGGCGAGCTCGACGCGCTGGCCGCGCGCATGCGCGCTCCCGGCGGCGTGCCCGTCGGCGATCACCGCCATCTGTTTCGGGTCTACCGCGGCTGTTTCATCGGGCGCCGGTCGGTCGATTGGATGGTGCAGAGCGAGGGTCTATCCCGAACCGAGGCCGTCGCCGTCGGGCAGCGCCTCGTCGAGCGGGGGGCGATCCACCACGTCCTCGACGAGCACGGCTTCCGGGACGGGCACTTCTTCTACCGCTTTTCCAAACCCGAGTAGGCGCGCCCGGCGCGCACCGTTTCGGAAGCGCGCAGCTCCACGAGCCGAACTCGCAGGGGGGTGACCGAGCCCTCCGAGCTGGCATCGAATCTGCGACCAGACTGCGGCGGCTGCGAATCTCCGCGCGCCCGAGCCGGAGTGTGTCAGGCTGCCATTCAGGGAAGGTCCGATGAAGGTGCTCATGCTGGGATGGGAGCTCCCGCCCTACTTTGCCGGCGGCGTCGGCGTGGTGGCGCGCGCGCTGATCGACTCCCTGGCCGAACGCGGCACCCGCGTGACCTACCTGATGCCCCGAGCGCCGGCGCGCCAGTCGGATGAGCTGGCCCAGGTGCTAGGTACCGATGAGGTCGACGAGGTGATCGAGGTTCCGGCGCCGCCGCGCCTGGCACCCTACTGGCAGTCGTCGACTCCGCAGGCCCAGTCGATCCTGCTGCGCGGGCGGATGCCGCACGGGGCTCTCTACGGCCCCGACCTGATCCAGGAGGTCCGACACTTCGCGCAGGCGGCGCTGCGCACCGCCCTGAAGCACGGCCTGCGCTTCGACGTGATCCACGCGCACGACTGGACCACCTTCCCGGCCGCGCTCGCGATCGGCCGCGCGACGGGTCGGCCGGTCATCGCGCACGTCCACATCACCGAGTTCGACAAGAGCGGCGGCCAGCACGCGGACCCTGAGGTCTACCAGATCGAGCGCGAGGGCATGCAGGGCGCCGACCGTGTCGTCGCGGTGTCCCATTTCACAGCGCGCCGCTGCCGGGAGCAGTACGGTGTGCCGGCGGAGAAGCTGGTGGTGGTGCACAACGCCGTTTCTGGCGAGCCCGAGGCCGCGGCGCCCGTCGCGTCGCGCGGCCCGCTCGTGCTCTACCTCGGCCGCATGACGCTGCAGAAGGGGCCGGACTACTTCCTCGAGGCCGCGCGGCGCGTGCTCGAGAGACGGCCGGACGCCACCTTCGTGATGGCCGGCTCTGGCGATATGCTGCCCGAGCTGATCGAGCGCGCGGCTGGGATGGGGATCGGTCGCCAGGTACTCTTCACCGGCTTCCTGAAACACGAGGAGGCGCTCGAGCTGTACCGGCGCGCGTCGCTCTTCGTGATGCCGTCGGTATCGGAACCCTTCGGGATCGTGCCGCTCGAGGCGCTGCAGCGCGGCGTTCCGGTGATCGTATCCCGCCAGTCGGGCGTCTCGGAGGTGCTCTCGCACGCGCTGAAGGTCGATTTCTGGGACGTGCAGCGGCTCGCGGCGCAGATCCTCGCGGCGCTGTCCTTTCCGGCGCTCTCGCGCACGCTGGTCTCGAACGCCCAGCAGGACCTGAAGAAGCTCAGCTGGGAGCGTGCCGCCGATCACTTCCTCCGCATCTATCAGGAGCTCGTCCACCAGGAGATGCCTCGATGCTAGACGTCTGCTTCTATTTCGAAGTCCACCAGCCCCATCGCATCCGCCCTTACGGCGTCTTCGATCTCGGCCAGCGCCACGACTACTTCGACCGCGACAAGAACCGCGAGATCCTGAAGCGCGTCGCCGCGAAGTGCTACCGCCCGATGAACGAGCTGCTGCTCGAGCTGGTGCGCGCGCACGCGGGCCGCTTCCGCTGCGCGTTCTCGCTCACGGGCACGCTGATCGAGCAGCTGGCCGAGGACGCGCCGGACGTGCTCGAGCTCTTCCGCGAGCTCTCGAACACGGGCTGTGTCGAGTTCCTCTCGGAGACCTACTTCCACAGCCTCTCCGCGGTCCTCGACCGCGACGAGTTCGACCGGCAGGTCGCGATGCACTCGCGCCTGATCGAAGCGCAGTTCGGGCAGACGCCGCGCGTGTTTCGCAACACCGAGCTGATCATGAACAACGATCTCGCCGCCCACCTGCAGCGGCGCGGCTTCGCGGGTGCAGTCGCCGAGGGCGCGGACCGCGTGCTCGACTGGCGTTCCCCGAATTTCCTCTACACCGCTGCGGGTGCGAGCCAGCTCCCGCTGTTGCTCAAGAACTACCGCCTCTCGGACGACATCGCGTTCCGCTTCGGAAACCAGCAGTGGGAGGGGTGGCCGCTCACGGCGGAGAAGTTTGCGGGCTGGGCGAACGAGATCCACGGCAACGGCGAGACACTGAACCTGTTCATGGACTACGAGACCTTCGGCGAGCACCAGTGGGAGCACACTGGGATCTTCGAGTTCATGCGCGCGCTGCCGGGCCAGCTGCTCGCGCACCCCGACATCCGCTTCGCGACGCCCTCGCAGGTGCTCGAACGCCGGCGCCCGGTCGGCGAGGTCGACCTGCCGCACTACGTGTCCTGGGCCGACGTCGAACGAGATCTCACCGCCTGGCTCGGCAACGACATGCAGCGTGCGGCCGCCGATGCGCTGCACGGCCTGCTGCGCAGCGCGCGCGAAAAGGACGACGCCGACGCGATCCACGACCTCGAGCGCCTCTCGACCAGCGACCATTTCTACTACATGTGCACGAAGTGGTTCGCAGACGGCGACGTGCACAAATACTTCAATCCGCACGAATCGCCCTACGAGGCCTACATCGCCTTCATGACCGCGCTGAACGACATCGCAGCGCGCCTCGAGAGCGCGCACACGAAGCCGCAGGCCTATCGTCTCACGGAGACTCCGCACATCGCCTCCGCTGCCAGTCGAGCGAGCACGGACTTCAGATCTTCGAGATAGCTGGATGCTTCCCGAGCGTGCAGGAATCGTCGGGCTCGCACTCCGCGCCTGTCGCACCTGCGAGAAGCGCCAGCTCTCGCAATCAATCTCGGCGCGCGCGCTGTAGGCGCTTCAGCGCGGACTGTGCGGCCCAGTAGCCGCATTGGCCGTGTACGCCGCCGCCCGGGGGCGTGGCGGCGGAGCAGAGGAAGAGCTTCGGGTTCGGCGTCGAGTACGGATCCAGGCGCGCCACGGGTCGCGTGAAGAGCTGGAATGCGTCTGCGACGCCTCCGGTGATCGCGCCGCCGACGTAATTCGGATTGTAGGCGTGGAACGCGCTCGGGCTCATCGCGTGGCGCGCGAGGATGCGGTCTCGAAAGCCCGGCGCGAAGCGCTCGACCTGCGACTCGATCGCATCCGTCATGTCGACGCTCGAAGCGTGCGGGACGTGGCAGTAGGCATAGCCCGTGCGCTTCCCGGCCGGCGCTCGCGTGGTGTCGAAGTCGCTCTGCTGGCAGAGGATCAGGAAGGGGCGTTCGGGGTGGCGGCCTTGGTACATGTCGCGTTCGGAAGCGCAGATCTCCTCGAGCGTGCCGCCGACGTGCACCGTCGACGCCTCGAGGCAGCGCGGGTCGCGCCACGGAATCGGCCCGTCGAGGGCCCAGTCGAGCTTGAAGACGCCTGGGCCGTAGCGGTAGCGCGCGAGCCGCCGGCGATAGCCGCTCGGCAGCGCGTCTCCGGCGATCGCGGCGAGCTGGTCGGGCGAGGTGTCGAAGAGGATCGCGCGCGCGTCGGGCAGCTCGGCCAGGCTCCGCACCGGCCTGCCGACCTCGATCCTCCCGCCGAGGCTCTTCAGATACGAAGCGAGCGCGAACGAGATCGCGCGCGAGCCGCCCTTCGCAACCGGCCAGTCTTCGACGTGCGCGGTGATTGCGAAGATCAGCCCCAGCGCGGCGGTCAGCGGCTGACTGAGCGGCAAGATCGAGTGCCCGGCGCAGCCGGCGAAGAGCGCACGCGCGCGCGGCTCGCGAAATAGCATGCGCGCGAGTCGGTTTGCAGAGAAAATCGCCCGCAGGCCGAAGCGCGCCATCTGGAGCGGAGCTTCGGGGATCCGCAGCGGCGCGAGGATGTCCGCGAGCAGCCGATGCGGCGCGTCGAGAAAGGGCGAGACGAGCCTCGCGTAGGCGCGGGCGTCGCGTCCGAGGTCCGCGCAGGTGCGCTCGAGCGAGCGGTACAGCATCACCGCGTCGCCGCCCTGCATCGGGTGTGCCACCGACGCCGGCGGCCGGATCCAGCTGAGTCCGTGCTGCTCGAGCGGCAGCTGGCGGAAGAACGGGGAGAGGATCCCCATCGGGTGCACGGCGGAGCAGACGTCGTGCGTGAAGCCCGGCAGCGTCAGCTCCGCGCTGCGGGTCCCGCCTCCAATTTCGCGCTCGCCCTCGAGCACGAGCACGGATGCGCCGGCGCGCGCGAGCGCGATTGCGGCCGCGAGACCGTTCGGGCCGGATCCGACGACCACCGCATCGAGCGGCGCGGAAGGCAACGAGGCGCTCTCAGCCGGGGGCGCGTTCGGGACAGCCGCGCGCGAAGGCCTCCGCGTACTTCCCGGTCGGCCAGGGCTGGCAGGCGCGCATCGGCTCCATTTCGGTCTTGCCACGCTCCAGCACGCCGGTCTTTGCGTCGACGATCTTCCAGGCCATCGTCCTTCCGAAGAGCGGCTGCGACTCGACCATCACCACCCGCAGCTCGCCGGCTTCGAAGCCGCACTGCGCCTGGATCGCGTTCAGGAGACTCGTGTCGTTCAGGTGGCCGTCGCCGAAGTTCCAGCCCACCACGATCCCGCACAGCACCTCGCCGTCCATCCATTCGTAGTGATCGATGTGGTCGACCGCGCGCGGGAGCGCGTCGAAGAGCACCTTGCCCTGGAGGTGGAGCAGGCGGTTCAGCGACGTCATCATCAGCGCGCCATTCACGGTTTCCGGGTTCGGCAGCATCCGCTCGAGCTGCTGGCGCATCGTCCCCGCGGCCTTCACGAGTTTATCTAGCTTCTTCGCGGCGTCGCCGCGAAACAGCCAGACGTTGTAGGCCCAGTTGCCCGCGTAGTAGCGCATCGCCAGCAGGAACGAGACCCGCGACGGCACGAAGTTCCCGAACAGCGGGATGCAGACCAGGCAGACGAACAGGAATGAGGCGAGCAGCGGCAGCGAGGCGACCGCGAGCACGCTGGCCTCGGGGTGAAAGCCGAACAGGAACCAGCCGCCGTAGATCATCAGGATGTTCCACTCGATCGGCATGCCGGCCGGATTGTTCACCGCGATGAAGCTGTGGAAGCCGGTCATCACGACGAGTGCCAGAGTCGTCAGCAGCGCGTCTCCGCTCGAGAGCAGCACGATCGGGATCAGGTACTCGGTGGCGGTGCCCATGTGGGCCATGAAGCTCGCGAGCGCCGAAGGGCGCAGGTCGTCCGGATACGAGACGAAGAGGCGCTTCTTGACCCACGACGGGAAGAAAGGCCCGTTATTCATCATCACCATGATCACGGACGGGAAGTGGTGATTGAGCTTCGAGGTGGCCGCCCAGAACCAGATGCAGCCCCAGATCAGCTGGCACGCGGAGATCCAGACGTCTCCCTCGGTTGCGGCGGTGATGCATAGCAGCGCGACGAAGTAATGCTCGGCGCGCGCGCACAGAAACAGCGTCTTGTCTGCGATGCCGAGAATCGGGAGTAGAACGCAGACCGGAAGCAGCAGCTCGGGAGTGACCGCGGGAGCGACGAGCGCGCGCAGCAGGGAGATCTGAAGCGCGGCGTAGAGCCCGACGTCGAGCCAGCCCCGTGTGACCCCGCCGAGCAGCGGCCAGCTCGGAAACAACGCGAGCTTCGTGGTCCCGGGGCGCAGGAAGTGCAGCACGCCGCCGATCGGCGGCCAGAAGCGGCCGTTCATCGGGCCCATCGAGCAGCCGATCCCGAGCAGCTCGTAGAACATCGCCCAGACGACTGCCTTCCGGAACGCGTCGTTCGCAAAGGCCCAGGACCCGATCGACGTGAAGCCGGGATATCCGCCGCTGAAGGAGCAGAAGCAGGCCCAGCCCCCGATGAAGACGAAGAAGTACTTGGCCCAGTACAGCGCGAGGATCGCGCGCGAGTTCGGCTGGATCTGCGAGGCCCAGGTTCGCGCATTCAGTCGCATGCGCTCGGGATAGGGCTTCGCGAGCACCTCGCGGATCGGGTAGGGGGGAAGATCGGATTCGGCAATCGGCATTCGGCAACACTCCCGAGTCACGTCGCGGTACACGCATGCACGCGTGCGCGGGCCCCATGCTACGGGGATCGGGCGGCGATGGGAATCCGGAATCGCGCGGGAGCGCGCGAGCGCGACCCCTACTCGATCTCCGCAGGCAGCGTGCGACAAGAGAAGCAGCTCCGGCGGATCGTCGTGCGGCTGCCGCGCTTCCGGATCCGATGGGTCGCGATGCTGCGCTGCGGGTGCTGGCCCCTGCGTCTCCGCTTCGAAGCCGGCCCCGGCGCGTCTTCGAGCGCGCCGCTCTCCACCAGCAGGCGCGAGTAGAAGTCGACCTCGTCGGCGGTCGCGCGGGAGTCGGGAAGCGACCCAAGGATGACCGCGCGGCCCGCGTCGTCTCCGAGCATCACGCATTCGTCGGCCGCGACGACGACGCCGCGGAGCTTCCGGTGCCGCAACGGGACCTCCCGCCGGTGATGCACCGCGGTCGCGCCCCGCGGACCCTGGCGGGCCCGCGAGACGCGCAGGCGCCCGCTCGCGCGCGCGCCGAGGCGTGCGCGCAGCTGCAGCGCCGCGGGGCCCACGAGCGAGACCGCCCCCGGCGAGACACTCGGCGCTCCGAGGCTCGCGGTCGGTGCGAAGGCGGCGCTGCTGCCGAGCGCGATACCGTGGCCGAGGAAGGCGTCGCGGATCGCGAGATGGCGGCCGCCGCCCTGGGCTTCGTCGTGCAGCACCATCGCGCGCCCGACAGCCTGGAAGAAGCGAGCGACCGCGGGCGCCGCGCGGACTCCTGAGACTAACAGACGTGCGGCTTGGGTCGCTGCCGAGAGCAGCCCCGCGGAGCTCTGACTTTCCCGGGTGTAGAGCGCCCGGATCAGGTCGTAGAAGCAGCCCGTGAAGATCTGCCCGAAGCTGTGCGGCTCCGCGCTGAGCAGCTTGGGAGGCCCCTGGAGCGGAAGATTCAGCGGGAGCTTCCACTGCCAGGAGTTGAGCGCGCGCCGGGGCGCGGAGTGCGGATGCGTGGAGCCTTCCTCCGCGAGCAGCCCGGCCGCGCTGTCCTCGGCGAGCGCTTCGAGGAAGTTCGGCGTGGCGAGCGCGCCGCTCGCGACGAGCTGCTTGCGGCAGGCGGTGTCGCTGAATCCGACCAGCAGCGAGATGCAATCGCCGAAGGCCTCGTGGAAGGCCGCGCACTCCGGGTAGAAGCTCTCCCACAGATCCGGCCGGATCGCGTCGAGCAGCGCGTGCCCGACTTCGTGCGCCACCGCATCCGTGCTCGCAGCCACCGCGGTGCGTCTCGCCGGGAACTCGGAGCGGAAGAACGCGATGCGCTTGCGGTCGTAGCGCGCGTTGATCCCGGGGCCGGCGTTCGGGAGCAGCGGCAGTGCGCGCTTCCCGTTCTGCCACGCGCGCAGCGGGCGATCGATCTCGCCCCACAGCTCGAGCGTCGCGAGCGCGGCCTCCCGGCACTGCCAGTGCAGGAAGGGCAGGCTCCCGATCGGGTGCGGGGCCTCGGGCGGCGCGGCCGGCAGCGAGAATCTCGCCTGGCCGGCCGGAGGATCGGGGCGCGGCGCCTTGCGGCGCGCGGGGGCCCGCGCGAGCGCGAGGAGGTCGTTGGGGACGAACAGAATCGCCATCCAGTTCCCCCTCGCCTGATGACCTGCGTTCGCCTTCGGCTCACTGCGCGGGGCCAGGCCCCTTGCGCTCGAGCGGCCGGCTCAGCCGTTCAGGGCGTGTGCACGATCGTGAGGTCGTAGCTGCCGGCCGCATAGCCGCGGACCATCACGAAGGCCTGCGTCGTCGCCGCCGGGACGTCGAGCGCGCAGCTCTCGTCGGCTCCCGAGAGATAGGGGCGGCAGCTGTAGCTGGTGCGCGTCGGGCGCTGGCCGAAGCGCAGGTAGAGGTCGGGATCGCCCGGGCTCGTGCCGCGGCCCTTCAGGGTCGCCTCGAAGCGCGTGCCGGCCTTGACTGCAAAGGGCCCGTAGGCTTTCTCTGCGTCCTTCGCGACGCTTTGCGATGAGAAGGTCCGCGTGCGCTCGCCGCAGTCTGGCTCGACGGGTTCGGGAGGGTTCAGGCAAAGCGCCGGATTCACCGTGAAGCCCGGAGCCGCGCCGTAGAGGCACGCGGCGCCATTCTTGTCGCGTTCCGTCAGCGCGAGCGTCCAGTCGCCACCGCCGTTGCACTGCGGGTAGTGCATCACGGAGAGCGCGTCGTAGCTCGTGAGCGGACGCCACTCGTTGTCCTCGAAGCAGGTACCCGCCTCGGGGCGCGTGTGCTCGTGCCGGAAGCCGAGCGTGTGCCCGAGCTCGTGCCGCAGGATGCCGGCGAGCTGGAGCTTGGCCGGAGGCGGGTCGAGCGCGAAGGAAGTGTCGTCGATCAGCACGTTTCTCGCGCTGCGCGGCTCGTTCGGGAAGAACGCGCGCGCGAGATAGCCGCCGTTCGTGACGGGGCGCACATCGAAGACGACGTTCGCGTTCGAGGCGGTGCAGCTCGCGTCCTGGGCCGGCGCATGCGCGAAATTCACATCCGCAATTTCCTCCCACGCGCGCGTGGCGGCGTCCATCGCGGCGACGGCCGCCGCTTGCCGCGTGCCGAAGCTGGTGCTCACGCAGTAGGTGAGCAGGCGCTTCTGGTTGCTGTTCCAGACCGCGTCCTGCCCGCCCGAGCGCGCGACGACGAGACTGCCGCGCAGCACGTCGGCGGCGTCCTGCGCGATCTGCGTCTCGAAGAACTCCTGCAGCTGCTTGCGCTCGGAGATCGCGATGTCTCCATTCACGATGTACTTGCCGCCCGGATCCCTCGGCACCGAGGCCTCGAAGGCCGCGAATCCCTGCGCCGCGACCTGTTGGCGCCGCTCGCGCGCGACGCGCGCGGCGATCGCGTAGGCCTCTTCGAGCCCTTCGCCCTCTCCCTCGAGCAGCTCGCCGCTCGGAGGGTGAAACGGAGACGCAGGCGCCGGCTCGCTCGGCGCGGGCGTCGTCTGGCAGGCGACGAGCGCGCCGAGGCTCGACAGCGCCGCGCAGATCCCGTGGGCTCTTCGGATTCGAATCATGGTCGGTCTCCTCGAGGCAGAGGTGGCTGATGCGGGGAGCGAGCACAGGGTTCTTCGCGGAAGTCCACCAGCGCGATGCCGGCGACGCGCGCTCGCACGCGCTCGCGCAGCGCGCGGAACTCGTTCGGGTCTTCGAACTCCGCACACAGGCGCATCTCGCCCTCGAGGCCGATGCGGCTCTGCTCGACGCGGATTGCAATTCCACGCGCGCTCGCGTCCTCGAGCCAGCCGCGAACGGCGTCCAGCGCGGAGCGCGCGCCTTCGGGAACCCCCGACCCGCGCGAGAGCGCGTACACCGCGAAGCTCGGCCGATCGTTCGGGGCCTCGGGCGCCGCCGCCGCCGGCGCGCAGGCGAGCCAGGCGGCGGCAAGCCAGGGCAGGTCCCGGCCCGATCGGGCCCGCGATCTCGGCTGCTCGCTGCGATCGGACACGCGGCTCATGCTCGCGCCTGCGATTAGCACGATCGCGGGAATGTGCCCACTGCGCGGAACGGAATGCGGGCAGAGTGAAGTCCACCCCGACCGGGACGCTGGCTTCTCGTGAGCCCCGGGATCTCCCTCATCCAGCGGAGCGTTTCGCCGTCACCTCGCCCTTGGCCTCGATGAAGTCGCCTAGTACCTGGTAGAGGTACTCGCAGTCCTCGCGCGTCATGGTCGGGTGGCAGGGCAGCATGATGCCGTGCTCCATGATCTGATCCGACGCGGCCAGACCCTCGGAGTGGATCCGGAACTCGAGGCCCGAGAGCATCGGGTGGCGCGTGATGTTTCCGGAGAAGATCACGCGGCTCGTGACGCCGGAGTCCTCGAGCTGGATCTGCAGCTTGCGCCGGCTCCAGCCCGTTTCGGGGCGCAGCTGGATCGGGTAACAGAGCCAGGTCGTCTCGGTCTCGGGGATGATCGTCGGCAGGATGAACTCGTCCCGGTGCTGCGAAAGGAACTCCGTGTGCCAGCGGAAGCGCTCTTCGCGCAGGCGCCAGAGCTCGCCGATCTTGTTCATCTGCTCGACGCCGAAGGCCGCGCCGCACTCGTTCGGAATGAAGCCGTAGGCGTTCTCCTCGAAGATGAAGAGCCCGTCGTACTCCACGCCGTCGAGTGTCTCGAGAAAGCGGCCGTCGTGATTCTGCGAGCGCGTGCCGTGCATGAACTTCTCGGAGGAGCGGCCCCAGGCGCGCAGCGCGAGCGCGCGGTCGAGCTGGCGCTCGTCGTCGAAGAAGACCATCCCGCCGTTGCCGAGCGCGGTGATGATGTGGAAGATCGAAAAGCTCGTAATCGAGACCTCCGCACGCGTGGCCGTGTGGCGGCCGCGCAGCTTGCCGCCGAGGGTGTCGGCACTGTCGTGGATCACGAAGAGCCCGTGCCGGTCGGCGATTCTGCGCACGACGTCCCAGTCGCAGATACCGCCGACGAGATCGGGGATCAGGATCGCGCGCGTCGCGGGGCTGATCGCGGCCTCGATCTGATCGACGCGGATCTGGTAGTCCGAGAGGCCGACGTCGACGAAGACCGGCGTGCAGTCGACGTGGTAGATCGCCGCGACGTCGGAGGAGAAGGTCAGCGCGGGCGTGATCACCTCGGAGCCGCGCGGCAGCTTCGCGAGCCGCATCGCGACCATCAGCGCCGACGACCCCGAGTTCACCATCACGCCGTGCTTCTTGCCCATGAAGGCCGCGACCCGCGCCTCGAATTCGTGCACCTTGGGCCCCGGCACGAGCCCGTTCGGAATCTGCAGCTGCCGCATCACCGCGTCGATCTCGTGCTGATCGAACATCGCGCCGCCGTAGCGGACGGTCCGGGGCTGGATGCGCATGCTCAGTTCTCCTTATCGCCGCACGCGGCGTGGGGCCCATTCTATTCCACTCCCGAGAGCGCGAGACCGGCGAGACCGGGGCGAAAGGCTGTGCAGATGAACAGGGAGTGGCTCGGTTGCACGCGCTTCCGGCGTTCGCGCGCGCTCGCTCGGCGCAAACGAGCCGCCGCAGCCGAACGCGTTCGCCTCGCTGACCGCCACGCTCCGGTGCGAATCTCGAGCTCTGGCACTGGAAGAGCGGGCAACCCCGGGACAGCACACCGAGGCGCACCTGGTCCCGAAGGCCTGAGTGTCCGCCGGCATTCAGCGGCCCGCGGACGGCTCGCACTCGATCTGTCGCACTCGATCCTCAGCGTGGATCGCGCACGGCGCCTTGAGCGAACGCCGAGGCGCTCCGCAAGGGAAGATCTCAGCGGATCACTTCGCTCAGCTGCCGCGGATGCCTGCGCCGCCTTCGCAGTCCATCCTCACCGTCCCGGCGCTAGACTGCGCTCAGTGCAAGCGTATCCCGGCAATGCTCGCGTCGAGCGCAGCCCATCGCGCATCGGATAGCCAGTCGGGAGTGCGGGTCAATAACTGTTGGGCAGCGCGAACAGGGACGGGGTCCGCGGGTAATCGTCTTCGGGCTCAACTATGTTTTTCGGGTGAGCCCGACGATCTTTCGCAGCGGTGGATACCGCTTCTACTTCTTCTCGCGCGAGGAGCCGCGCATGCACGTCCATGTTCATCACGCGGAAGGAGAGGCCAAGTTCTGGCTGATTCCGGAGATCGAGCTCGCGCACAACTACGGTCTGAGCCGACGCCGCGTTACGGCGGCGCTGGCGTTGATTCGGAGAAATGAGGATGAGATCCGCACCGCGTGGCAAGCGCACTTTCGGAGTTGAGGTCACGAACATCTCGGGGCACGGGTTCTGGATCCTGATCCAGGAGCGGGAGCTCTTCGTTCCCTTCGAGCACTTCCCTTGGTTTCGGCAGGCTCCGGTCGCGCACATCCTGCAGGTGGAGATGCCCGGGCCAAACCACCTCTACTGGCCTGAGCTCGACGTCGATCTCGCAGTCGAATCGATCGAGAAGCCGGAGGCCTTCCCTCTCATCAGCCGCGCGCTGCCCAACAAGGCGCTGCAGCCGCCGAGCCGCGCGCGGCGTCGGGCGACGAAACGGCGCCCGTCACGCGCGGCTCGCAGCTGAGCGCCAATCCGTTAGGCGGAAACGAAAGGGAGCGAATCACCAATGTCAACGCTGCGTACTCTGACGGTCCGCGCCTTCCTCGGCGCGACGGCGACACTCCTGGTTTCAATCGGCACGGTCTCTCCGGCATTCTCGCAAGAGGCCCCGCGCGAACTGGCGCTTGCTCGGAGCGTGGGCGACGCCGAACTCCAGTGGGGCCCCTGTCCGGCGTTCTTTCCGGCAGGTTGTCAGATCGCGGCGCTCCACGGCGACCCGGCTCAACCCAACGCTGACGTCTTTTTCCGAGTTCCGGCGCGATACGACCTGCCTGCGCACTGGCATACTTCTGCCGAACGCATGGTTCTGGTCTCGGGCGAACTACACGTCACCTACGATGGCCAAGAGCCTGCCATTCTCAGGCCCGGCATGTACGCGTACGGCCCCGCGAAGGCGGTACACCGCGGGCGTTGCGTGAGCGACGAGCCCTGTGTGCTCTTCATCGCGTTCGAGGGGCCGGTTGATGCAACCCCGGTTACAGCTCCCGCTCGGTAGCGAGGTTGCCGCCCAACAAGCCGCTGAAGCTGCCGGCCGCGCTCCTCCGCTTCGCGGGCAGCCTGCGCCCGCTTCAGCCGTGGTAGCATCACGAGCGGACAAAACTAGCGGATATGCGTTAAACGTCGCCTAACCGACGAACAGAGGGTTTGGATGGCAATTCGCAACGATCTCACCGGAATCGACCCTCAGTTGGAAGCATGGCGCGAGCCGGTGCGTGGCGGGTATCCGGACCCGGCCCTGTCTGCATTGCCCGGCATCGACCAACTGCGGGCCTCGCTCGACAGTAGAGCACCGTCTTGTCCGCTGAACCATCTCGTCGGCATGAAGTTGACCGAAGTGGGCCCTGGGAAGGCGACGTTTACGATGCCAGCATCGCCGTGGCTCGCCTCGCCGCAGGGAGTAATAACGGTCGGGGCGCTCGCGGTCCTTGCAGACGGGCCACTCGGGTGCGCGGTACAGACTGCGCTCCCGGCGAGCACTGGATATACGACCTCTGAGCTGTCGCTGCGCGTCGTGCGGCCGGCCCGAATCGGGGCACTCTTGACCGCGAAGGGCCGCCTCGTGCATGGGGGACGGCGAATCGCACTTTCAGAGGTTCACATCGAGGACGATGCTGGACGCCTGGTGGCTCATGGCAGCTCGCTTTGCTTCGTGTTTCCACCCGCGCCCGCGCTTCCCACGCCGTCACCAAGCTCGCGGCCGGTTCCTGAGCCAAAGTACGCGACGCCCGACCCCTATCTCCGGCCCGTCATCGGCGAGATCGTCCAGCAGGAGGTTTGGAACAAGCTGAGCGGTCTTGAAATGCTCACCGCGTCGCTGGCGGGACAGCTACCCGCTCCTCCGACGCGCTACCTCATGGGACTGCGACTCGTCGAAGCCGAGAAGGGAATGGCGTCGTTCGCATTACCTGCGAGCGAGTGGCTCTGCCCCCCCACTGGAAAAGTGGAGGGCGGTGTCATCGCGATGCTGGCGGACGCGGCGCTGGCGAGCGCCATCATGACGGTCACGCCGGCAGCAACGGCCATGGCGACGATAGATCTCAAGGTGAACTTCCTGCGTCCTGGCATCGCTGACGGTCGCGAGCTATTGGCACGTGGAACAGTCGCTCATGCCGGACGTACAATCGCCGTGGCTCATTCCGAGGTCGTCAACGCCGACGGCAAGCGAGTCGCGCTCGCAACCGGCTCCGCCTTGCTGGTTCCAGGTCGTTCAGCATCACTGGTCGACTTGCCGATCGACTGATCTGCATCGCCGCGTGGACGCCGTCCAACACCTATCAGGCCGGGTGTCGTCAAGGGGTGATTTCGGGCGATTTCGGCGCAGACGTCTCCCGGTCGGCGGCGGCAAGTGACGCCAGGGCAAAAAAAGCCCAATCCTCCCTCAGATCAGCTTCGCAACGTCCAGTATGGGTCGGGTAGAACGGCGAATCCAACCCGCCATGACCTTGCAGTAGGCGCGCAGGAACGCCTTCGCTTCGCTGTGGCGCGTGGCGAGATCGCTGAGCGTCTCGCGGATCATCCCGCCCGCCATCGTGATCGCGGCCTCGCCGAGCGCTTCCTTTCCGCTCGGGAAGTAGTGGTAGAGCGACCGTCCTCACGGTCTGCACGGGGCACGCGTACCCGATGGGAGCATTCCTGATGCTCTCGGCCGACGTGCGTCTTGGCGTCTCGGGCCCCTGGCGGATCGGGATGAACGAGGTTGCCATCGGAATGACGGTTCCAAAGTTCGCCATCGAGCTGGCACGCCATCGGCTGACAGCTTCCGGATTCGCGCGGATCACCACTGCGCCCATGTTCGCACCGGTGGAGGCGTTGCGACTGCGTGCGCTGGACATGCCCAGCTCCGCGGCAACCAAGGCCCGCATCAACGAACGCTCGCTGCTCGCCGTTCGCATGGCCGTGAACGACGAGCTCCGGCTCGGGCCGGAGAAGAAAATACGACAGCGCCCGCTTGGGTTGAGATGCGGCGCCGCAGGGCCGGCGGTGGTCGGCCGGTGGTTGACGCGGTGGCGTCCGCCGGTCGACACTCCGGGTGACGCGGACGCCTCCAGCTGGGCGTCCGTCTCCTTGTCTGCTTGCGGAGGTGACCTTCATGGAGTTGTCAGATCGACATCGGCGGTTTCTCGTGATCGAGCAGGGCGCGATCCCAACCCTGTTCAACCTCGTCTTGAATGGTTTCATCGCCTGGCTGCTGTTCCGTTCGGCTGCCGCCGTTCCTCTCTGGGGCGAATCGAGCGTTGGCGTAGACCTCCTGGCCACGGGGTTCATGCTGCCCTTTCTCACCTGCGTGATCGTCAGTTCTCTCGTCGGGCGCCACGTGCGCTCCGGCAAGGTGCCTCCGCTTCTCATGGGCCAGCTTCCCCATTCTCGCTGGTTTCAGCGCTCTGTTTCGACGCGCGGCCTGCTGCTCGGAGCCGTCGGCGTCTTGCTCGGCGCCGTACCGATCGTGTGGGCGCTCAGCCTGGGCCAATCCCAACCGTTCTCAGTGCCCTCCTTCGTGCTGTTCAAGGCTGTGTGGTCAGCGATGCTCGCGCTCGTGTTCACGCCGGTCATCGGCTGGTGGGCTCTGGCGAGCGCCTCGCGGGCGCAAGCGGCCTGAGAATCGTTGATCCTCGCAGAACCTGTGGTAGCCCTGCGTTCTGCTGGAGCCCGTCCGCCGAGCGGTGGAGGTCGAGAATTTTCGGATGGCTGACGCTATGCGTTAGTTATTTATCTTCTGCGCGCTCGCGAGTGCGAAGATGCGGCGCGGCTCAGGCGTGCGCGCCGTCTGCGAGGCCCTGGAAGCCGTAGCGCTGATGGGGGCCGATCAGGATCTGCTCCAGCAGCCCGATGCCGCGCTTTTCGCCGATGTGCGCGCGCACGAGGTTGTGCAGGTGCAGGTGGAAGGGGTTGCCGGGCTGCAGGTCGGCCTGCTTCCACGACTCGCCCTCGACCTCGAGCGTGAACTTCTCGCCGCCGCGCGGGAACAGGTCGAACTCGGCGCGCTCGATCCAGCGCGTGCCGGGGCAAGAACGCAGGCGCTCGCCGAGGGCTTCGAGGTGCACGAAGCCCGGCGCGTGCGGGTCTGCGACGAGCGGGGCTCCTCGGCGCGAGCGGTCCCGAGCGCCTCGCGGCTCAGTGCCGGCGCCAGATCAACGTGTGATTATTCGCGGGCATGGCGACGGTCTCTTCGAGCTCGAAGCCAGCGCCTCGCGCGAGCGTCGTGAGATCGTCGACGTCACGCACCCCCCAGCTCGGGTCCTGTGCGCGCAGCGAGGCGTCGAAGGCGTCATTGCTAGGTGCAGTGCGGCCACCAAAGCGGTAGGGGCCGTAGGTCACGAGCGGTGCGCCCGCGCCGAGCAATCGCGCCGCGCCCTCGAAGAGCGTGCCCGACGCGCTCCACGGCGAGATGTGGATCATGTTGATGCAGACGACCGCGTCGGCGCGCGGGAGCGGCCAGTGCGCGGCGGCGACGTCGAGCGCGAGCGCCGGCGCGAGGTTCGGAAGTGCGGCTTCGGCGCGCCAGGCCTCGATGCTCGCGAGCGCGCTCGGATCGCGGTCGCTCGGCTGCCAGCGCAGCTGGGGCAGGGCCGCCGCGAAGTAGGCTGCGTGCTCACCGCTGCCGCTCGCGATCTCGAGCACGAGGCTGCGGTCGGCGAGCACGCGGCGCAGCACCGCGAGGATCGGCTCACGGTTGCGCTCGGTCGCGGGGGCGTGGCGCTTCACGTCGCGACGATAACAGCGGGTTCGAGCCCTCTGCTCCACCGCCAGCATGGCGAGCGGCTCGGAGTACCCGATGTCTGGATCGCAGCACCCAGGCGCCCATCACTGGCACCGCGCGCTGCGCGGCCCCGCCAGCGAGGCGCGGATGCCACCCGTACTCAGCCGGGCCCTGAGTACCTGAATGGGGTCTTTGTCGCCCGGCTCTCGATCACAGGCCTGCGCACGCCGGAGGGACCCGGCGTCGAGCTACTCGGGTACCGCACGCCGCGGGATGAGCGGCCGCGGCCAACCGGCGCGCGTGCGAGCGATCTCCTGCACTGCGTCACTCTCCCAGATGCGGGTGCGCGGCTCCTTCGAGCTCGAAGGGGCTTCCTCGTGGGCCCTGGCGCGCTGGTTTCGCCCGGACTCGTCTCGCTGCCAGGCGGCGGGCTAGGTTTCGAGCGCGCTGACGCGTAGGATCCGGACGGGCACGTCCCCCGGCTGGTATCGACCCGGGCGACGAGGGGGCCAGGCAATGACTCGATCCCAGAACGATCCGGACCTCGAGCGCCTCGAGAACGCCGAGGAGCAACGCCTCGCCGAGGACGTCTCGCGTGCGCGGCACTGGAAGCGCTGGGGCCCTTATCTCTCCGAGCGCCAGTGGGCGACCGTGCGCGAGGACTACTCGGGCGACGGCAATTGCTGGGATTACTTCCCGCACGACCACGCGCGCAGCCGCGCGTATCGCTGGGGTGAAGACGGCCTGCTCGGGATCTGCGACCAGAACTGCCGGATCGCATTCGCACTCGCGCTCTGGAACGGCCGCGATCCCATCCTCAAAGAGCGCATGTTCGGCCTGACGGGACCGGAGGGGAACCACGGAGAGGACGTCAAGGAGCAGTACTTCTACCTCGACTCGACGCCCACCCATTCCTATCTGCGCTCGCTCTACAAATACCCGCAGGCCGGATTCCCGTATCAGCAACTCGTCGACGAGAACCGGCGCCGCGGGCGCGCCGAGCCCGAGTTCGAGCTCGCCGATGCGGGGGTCTTCGACCAAGGGCGTTACTTCGACGTATCTGCGGAGTATGCGAAGGCCGGGCCGAACGACATCCTGATCCGCATCCGGATCGCGAATCGCGGCCCGGAGCCGCACCGGATCGAGGTGCTGCCGACGCTCTGGTTCCGCAATACCTGGTCCTGGGGTCGCAGTGGCGAGGGCTACACGAAGAAGCCGCGCCTCTCGGCGGGGCTCGCGGGGGAGATCCTCGCCGAGCACCCGGAGATCGGCCGCTTCCGCCTGCGCGCGGATCGCGAGAGCGCTGCGAATCCGGACCTCCTCTTCACCGAGAACGAGACGAACAACCGGCGCCTCTTCGGTACCGAGAACGAAACGCCCTTCGTCAAGGACGCGTTCCACCGCTTTGTGATCGGCGGCGAGACCGGAGCCGTGAATCCCGAGCGCGAGGGCACCAAGGCGGCGTTCCGCTACCGCTTCGAGGTTCCGGCGGGCGCCGAGGTGGTGTTGCGCTTGCGCCTCTCGGCCGAGGCGGAGACGCCCGAGCAGGTCTTCGGAGAGGCCTTCGAGTCGATCTTCGCGGCGCGCATCGCCGAAACCGAGGCCTTCTACCAGCAGCTCGGGCCGAAGGGCCTGAAGGACGCCGAGGCGCGCGTCGTGCGCCAGGGTTATGCGAGCCTGCTCCACACGAAGCAGTTCTTCTACTACTCCGTCAAGGACTGGCTCGAGGGTGACCCGTCCCAGGTGATGCCGCCGCAGGCGCGGCGTGGCGGCCGCAACCACGACTGGGGGCACCTCTACAACCGCGACGTGATCTCGATGCCCGACAAGTGGGAGTACCCCTGGTACGCGGCCTGGGATACCGCCTTCCACATGATTCCCTTCGCGCGGATCGACCCGAACTTCGCGAAGCAGCAGCTGCTGCTCTTCACGCGCGAGTGGTACATGCACCCGAACGGGCAGCTGCCGGCCTACGAGTTCGCGCTCGGCGACGTGAACCCGCCCGTGCACGCGTGGGCCGCGTGGCGCGTCTACAAGATTTCCGCGCCGGCCGGCGAGCGCGACCGCGAGTTCCTGCGCCGGGTGTTCCACAAGCTGCTGCTGAATTTCAACTGGTGGGTCAACCGCAAGGACCTCGAAGGGCACCACCTCTTCGCGGGTGGCTTCCTCGGCCTCGACAACATCGGAGTCTTCGACCGCTCTCAGCCCTTGCCGACCGGCGGGCACCTCGAGCAGGCGGATGGCACCGCGTGGATGGCCTTCTACTGCGCGTCGATGCTCTCGATCGCGCTCGAGCTCGCAAAGGACGATCCGGCCTACGAAGACATGGCCTCGAAGTTCTTCGAGCACTTCGTCGCGATCGTCGACGCGATCAACACGCTAGGCGGGACGGGGCTGTGGGACGACCAGGACGGCTTCTACTACGACCAGCTCCACACGGACCAGGGGCGTGTCACGATGCGGATCCGCTCGCTCGTCGGGCTGATTCCGCTGATCGCGTCGCTCGTGCTCGACGACAAAGAGATCAAGAAGCTGCCCGGCTTCCGGAAGCGCATGAAGTGGTTCCTCTCGAATCGCGCGGACCTCGCCCGGCACATCTCCTATCTGGACGCAGGCACCCACGGCCATCGCCTGTTGGCCGTACCCTCCAAGGAGCGCCTGATCCAGATGATGCGCTACCTGCTCGACGAGAACGAGTTCCTGTCTCCCTACGGAATTCGCTCGCTCTCGCGCGTGCACAAGGGGCGGCCCTACGTGTTTCGCGTCGGCGAGGAGGAGTACCGCGTCGAATATCTGCCGGGTGAATCGAACTCCGGGATCTTCGGCGGCAACTCGAACTGGCGCGGTCCGATCTGGTTCCCGCTCAACTATCTGATCATCGAGGCCCTCGAGCGCTACGACCACTTCTACGGCACGGACCTGCGTGTCGAGTGCCCGACTGGCTCCGGCCAGATGCGGACTCTCGCGGAGGTCGCGGTCGAGATCCGCCGCCGGTTGGCCAACGTGTTCGTCCCCGACGAGCACGACATGCGACCCTGGCACGGCGGCGACCGCCGCTGGCGCGACGACCCGCACTGGCGCGAGCTCTGCCTGTTCCACGAGTACTTCCACGGCGACAGCGGCCGCGGCCTCGGCGCGAGCCACCAGACCGGCTGGACCGCGCTCGCCGTCCCGATCCTCGAAGACGTCGCCCGCGACCGCAACACCTGACCGCCATCGGGCTGCTTCGAGCACGGACGTCAGATTGTATAGATAGTCAGATTCTCCTTGAGAATCTGACTATCTATACAATCTGACGTCCGTGCTCAGCGGGCGCGGGGGAGGCCGAGGGCGCGTTCGGCGATCAGGTTGCGCTGGATTTCGCTGGTGCCGCCGTGAGTGGTGGTGATCGGCGCATAGCGGAAGGCCTCGCTCAGGAAGCCGTTCAGGGGAGTGCCGGGGGCTGATTCGAGCAGTGCCTCCGGGCCGAACGCGTCCAGCAGCGACGAGGAGGCGCGCACGAAGGCCTCGGTTGCGAATAGCTTGGCCTGCGCCCCCTCCATGCCGGGCAGCGCATCGCTCGCGGCGACCCAGGCCGCGCGAGCGGCGAGCAGCTCTGCGACTTCGACATCGATTGCCGTGCGCACGAGGCGCTCGCGCAGGGCGGGATCGTCGAGCACGCGCGATCCGTCCGGGCGCCGCGCCTGCTCGGCCGCGCGGCGCGCGAAGCGGTACAGCCGCAGCGCGTCGGAGACGCCTCCCGCGACGCCGCGCTCGTAGGCGAGCCCGACGAGCATCACCTGCCAGCCAGCGTCGACCTCGCCGACGCGCCAGCGATCGTCGACAGCAACCGCGTCCCAATAGGTCGCGTTGCTGCGCTTTCCGCTGAGCGTGCGGATCGGCTGGATCGAGATTCCCGGGCTGTCCATCGGAATCAGGAAAAACGTGAGACCTCGGTGCTTGGGTCCCTCGGCCCGCGTGCGCGTGAGCAGGAACGCATAGCTCGCCTCCTCGGCGAGGCTGGTCCAGAGCTTGTGACCGTGGATGCGCCAACCCGCGCCGTCGCGTTCGGCCCGTGTGGTCGCCGCCGCGACGTCCGATCCGCTGCCCGGCTCGCTGTAGCCGAGACAGGGGATCCGCTCGCCCGAGAGAAACTGCGGCAGCACCTCGCTGCGGTGAAAGTCGCTGCCGACGCGGACCAGTGTCGACGCCACCATCATCGCGTTGCTGACACCGTCGTAGGGCGCGCCCGCGAGGTCGAGCTCCTGGAACAGCGCCGCGAGCGCTTCGGGACTCCGACCCTGCCCGCCTGGCGATTCCGGCAGCGCCGCACGCAGCCAGCCGCGCGCGGCGATCGCGCGGTGCAGGCCCCAGTCGTGATGAGTACCGCTGCGCTGCACGCGCAGCAGCAGCTCCGGCGTGAGCTGCTGCTGCAACAGCTCGCGCACCTCGGCACGGAAGCGCTCGGCGTCGGGGCTCGGAAGAAAATCCACCTCAGCCGCCTCCCGCGCTCTGACGCTTGCCGAACAGCGCGTCCGCGGTGCGGGCGATCTCCGAGCTCGGAGTGTCTAGCACGAGAGGCCAGCCCTTCGCGCGGCGGTAGTAGAGCTGGATGTCGTACTCCTGCGAAACTCCATTGCCCCCGTGATAGTGAAGACTCCGGTAGGCGCAGGCCTGCGCGAGCTCGGCGCTGAACAGCAGCGACATCGATGCGAGGGGCTGCGGGGCCACGCTCGGCTTCGCGGCGTGCTGTGCGAGCTCCGCCTCTTCCGGCTGCGCGAGCATCCAGGCCGCCTTTCGCGCGAGCAGGCGCGCGCCCTCGATCCCGACCGCGAGATCCGCCAGCGCGTGTTGAATCGCCTGGAAGGATCCGATCGGAACCCCGAACTGCTGCCGTTCCTTCACGTACACGAGTCCAAGATCGAAGGCGCCCTGTGCGAGGCCGACGAGCGCCGCGGAGCTGAGCGCGCTCCATTCGGCGCGCGCGAGCTCGAAGGCGGCCTGCGCTGCGGTACCGATCGCGAGGCTGCTGCGGCGCTCACCGCTTGCTGCGACGGGCGTCGCGCTGCGATCCGCGAGGGGGCTCGAGGCGAGATTCGGAATCGCGTGGCCGGGGGGAGGCGCGTCGATGCGCACGAGCACGTCGCCGTCGAGCGCGATCACGACGTCGGCGATCGCACCCGCGGGCACGAGCCTCGCGACACCGCGCTCGGTCGGGCGCAGCGCGAGCGTCGCGATCGCGTCGCCCGAGACGAGCGGACCGAGCGCGCTGTCGTCCACGGCGCTCGCGCCGCTTCCCGTGCTCTCCTGCGCGAGGCGCGTGAGCAGGCGCGTGGCGACGACGTGCTCGACGAAAGGCACCGGAGCAAGCGAACGCCCGAGCGCCTCGGCCGCGAGCGATGCGGCGAAAAAGCCGAAGTCGCCTCCCCCGAATTGGCTCGGCACAGCGATCCCGGGCGCGCCGATCCCCGCGAGCGCAGTCCAGAGCGCGGGCGAGAAGCCGAGCGGCTCCGCACTGCGCACCACTGCCGGCGGGCACTCGCGCGCGCAGAGCGCGCCGAAGAGCTCGGCGATGTCGTTCTGGTCCTGGCTCAGCGCGAGGTCGATACGGGCCCCCGGGTTGCGCGGGCCCGCATTCTGCCAGATGCGGCGCTCACAGGCCGAGCTCGCGCGCGAGCAGCTGGCGCTGTGCCTCGACGCCGCCGAACTTCTGGGCGATCGCAGCCGCGCGCCGCGTGTGCAGCGGCAGCTCGGAGTCGGCGAGAACGCCGGCGCCTCCCAGGAGCTGATGCGCGCGCGCTGCATTGCGGCGATAGGCCTCGCTGCAGACGATCGACGCCGAGCGGGCGAGCGAGGAGAAGGCCAGGCCTGCATCCGCGCTGGCTGCGGCTTCGAAGCAGGCGAGCTCGGCGGCGTCGGCGTCGACCAGCGCGTCCGCGAGCAGGTGCTGCAGGGCCTGAAAGCTGCCGATCGGGCGCTCCCACTGCACGCGGCGCAGCGCGTGCGCGGTCGCGAGCTCGAGCGCGCCGCGCGCTCCGCCGGCGGCTTCAGCGCAGAGCGCGACCTGCGAGTGCAGCAGGACCTGTTCGAGCACGGGCCAGGCGGCGCCCTCGGCTCCGACTCGGCTGCTCTCCGGTACATGCACGCCGTCGAAGCTCAGATCGATGTTTCCCATCGGGTCCGAGCTCACGGCGGGGTTGCACACCACGCCGACGAGATCGGCCGGGACGAGCAGCAGCGAGATCCCCTGAGCCGGGTCGGGCGTCTGCTGCGTTCGGACCGCGACCGCGAAGCCGATCGCCGTCCTCCCGAACTCGACGCCGCGCTTGCGCCCGTGCAGCACGTAGCTGCCACCGCTTCGTTCCGCGCGCAACTGGATTCCTTCTGGCGCAGCCAGCGACAGCGCTTCGAGGAGTGCAAGTGAGAATCGGCGGCGCCCTGCGAGCAGATCCGGCAGTGAGGCATTTCGCTGGCTTTCGCTCGCGAGCCGCGCGAGCGCTCCGATGCACTCGACCGCGCCAGTGCGAAACGGGATCGGTCGTGCGCGCCGGCCGATCTCGAAGCAGGCGATCGCAATTTCGAGCAGGCCACCTTGCAGTGGTCCTTGGGCTTCCCCCCCGCGCTCAGCACGGCCCAGGCTCAGCCATCCGCGCTCGCCAAGCGCGTGCCAGAGTTCGTATGCGCGCCGATCGGGGCGGGCATCGCTCGGGTGGAGATCTTCGATGCCAGCACTCCCACTCTCGAGAAACGCGCGCAGATCCGCGCGCAGCGACTCCTGCGCCGGGCTCAGCCCCAGCTCGGGTGACGGGCCGGTTGCGGCCGCGCGATCGGCGGCCGATTCCGCTCTGGCTTCCGCTCGGCTCATGCGCGCGGAAGCCCCAGCCCAGACTGCGCGATCGCGTTGCGCTGGATCTCGCTGGTGCCCGCGCCGATCGTCGCGTGCACGCGCTCGAGCAGCTCGTAGGCGAAGCGCTCCGCAAATGCAGCGGGCGCGAATCCTGCGCTCCTCGATGCCCCGGAGCCGAGCATTTCGAGCCGGGCCTGCGCGAGCCGCTGTAGCAGCTCCGTCGCGTAGAGCTTGGCCATCGCGGCCTCGTGCACCGGCAGCTCGCCGCGCGCTTGACGCCACACGACGCGCTTCGCGAAGCGCTCGGCGACCTCGAGCTCGCAGCGCAGCTGCGCGAGGCGGCTGCGCAGCAGGTCGCGCGGCAGCGCGGAGTCGCCGTCTCGGCACGCGTCGACGAGCGCTTCGAAGCTGCGCGTCGCCCAGCCGAGATAGAACATGCCCGAGCGCTCGGCCTGCAGCGCCGCGGCCATCTGCGCGAAGCCGCGGCCACGTTTGCCTAGCAGAGAGCCGAGAGGTACGCGTGCCGACTCGAAGTGGATCTCGCCGAGGGTCCAGCCATTCGCGGTTGCGCGCCGAGAGACGCGAATGCCGGGCGCCGACATCTCGACCAGGAACATGCTCATGGCCCGACGCGCGGGCGCATCGGCATCGCTCCTCGCGACCAGGCAGCACCAGTCGGCCTTGTGCGCGGCCGTCACGAGGCATTTGTGTCCGTCGAGGACGAAGCCGTCGCCGTCCTCGCGCGCGACGGTCGCGATGCGCGAGAGATCGCTGCCGGCGTCCGGCTCGCTGTACGCGATGCACGCGAGGGCCTCGCCGCGCGCGATGCGCGGGAGGTAGTGCTGCTTCTGCTGCTCCGTTCCGAATGCGAGCAGAGGCGGCGCGATCAGGGTGACGGGGGTGTCGATCGCGGGCGCGGAGGCAAAGGCCGCTTCGAAATCGAAGATCGCCTTGTACGCGAGCGGACGGTCTCCACCGCCGTACTCCAGCGGCAGCGTCACGCCGAGAAAGCCGCGCGCACCCGCGCGCAGCAGCAGCGCGCGCTCGAAGCCCTCGTCGTAGCCCGTCAGATCGAGAGGGTCGGCGTGCTCGCGCGTGCGCTCGGGCGCCATCTCCTCGCGAAAGAACGCGCGGACTTCCTCGCGAAAGGATTCGAGCTCGCGCGTGTAGCGAAACTCCATACCGACCGATCACCGCGCTCCGAGGAGCTGTCTAGGCCCGGCGCTCCCGGCTACCGTAGCGCCCTCTCGAGGCGAGGAGCGGCGATGCCGAACGACAAGGTCTACATCCACGAGTTCATCGACATCATCGGCCACAATCGCGCGAAATACATGCACCACATCACGGCGAATTGGAGTCCCATCGCACAGGTCGAGCGGCACCAGCTCTGCTTCGGCGTTTTCGGCACGGTCGGCTCGACCCGGCGCTGGCCCGAAGTCGTCAACATCTGGGAGGAGGACGGCTGGCCCGGCGTCGCGCGCTCGTTCAAGCACGAGTTCGGGCACGCGACGCTCCAGGATCCGAGCCTCGCCGCCTGGTGGGCGGAGGCCGCGAAGTATCGAAGCCAAGGCATCGACCGGCTGCTCGTGCCCGCGCCCTGGACGCGCACGATCGAGGAGCTCTGCGCCGCGGGTGTGCGCGGCGTCGCCTACGCGCACGAGATCGTGAGCTGCGTGCCCGGCACCTCCCAGCGCTACCTCTGCCTGCTGCGCGACGAGGGCATCCCCGCGCACGCGAAGTTCGGCTTCGAGCTGGTGGCCGCGTGGGAGACCGCGATGCGGAACGACTCCGAGTGCCTGGTGTGTTGGGCCTTCCCGAGCTGGGAAGCCTGGGGCGAGTTCGAGGCCGCGCAGCGCAGCGACGCAGGCCTGCAGCGCTGGCGCGCCAAGCTCGCAGGCGTGGCCCTCGACTGGAATCGCTTCCTGATGGCAGACGCGCCGCTCTCGCCGCTGCGAATCGGACGGCAGCCGGCGATCGGCGATCGCCGGCCGCTCTCGGAGATTCCCTGAGCGCCGGTCCAGAGCCATCACCGGCGAGCGCACCCGAGAGGCGCGGCATCAGCGAGCCGCGGCGCCCGCGCGGCTCGAGTCCGAGGGCTACGCTGCGATGATCGAATCGCGCTTCGCCAGGCGATAGATCCGCGCGGCGGTCTCCCAGGTGATCTTGCGCCGGTCGATCTCCGCGATGTCCTTGAACTCGCGCGCGATGTGCTCGCGCGAGCCCGGAAAGAAGGAAGCCGAGTGCGGATAGTCGGAAGCCCACATCACGGTGTCGGCTCCGAGCAGGTCGAGGCAGCGCAGGCCGACGACGTCCTCTTCGAAGGTCGCGAAGAAGTTCTTCCCGAACCACTCGCCCGGCGGGCGAGAGAAGCCCTCGTCGGCCGCCCAGCGCGTGAAGACCTTGCCCGCGCGGTCCTTCCAGTGCGGCAGCCAGCCGATCCCGCCCTCGACGCTGATGATCACGAGCTCCGGATGCCGGTCGAAGCAGCCGCTCCAGAAGAGATGGGTGAAGGACTCGATCACGCTGGTGTAGCCCGCGTGGATGTAGAGGCCCATGCCGTGCGGGCGCTTCGCGAGCTCGGAGCGGCGCGGCATCCAGCGCGGCTTGCCCGCGTGCAGCGAAAGCACGAAGCCGAGGTCGACCGCCGCGGCGAAGATCGGCTCCCAGCGCTCGTCGCTCCAGTCGCCGAGGTCGGGCGTGACGGGCAGCAGCATGCCCTGCACCGAGCCGAGCTTCGCCACGCGCTGCATCTCGGCCACGGCCTGCTCGGGACTCTCGGTCGGCAGGATCCCGTAGCCGACCAGGCGCTGTGGCGCGACCGAGCAGAACTCGCTCATGTGGTCGTTGTAGACCTGCAGCATCGGGAGCTTCGCATCGTGCTCGACGTCGATCTGGTTCATCGTGACGTCGAGCAGCATGTTCGGGTACATCACCGACGCATACACGCCGTCGAGATCCATGTCGGCCAGACGCGCGTGCGGCTCGTAGAAGCCCGGCCGCACGTTCTCCCAGCGCGCGGGGATCGCCTCGCGCTTGCGCTCGATGCTCTGGCCCGCCGCGACGAGGATGTCGAGCGGCTTCGGCGGCGTGTCTCCGATCTGGAACGCGTGTCCGCCGTTCGGCAGCTCGATCAGACGGGGGCCCTTCGGCACCAGGTGTTTGGGCAGGCGCTCCTGCCAGAGCGTGACGGGCTCCTGCAGGTGATCGTCTGCGGAGATCGCGACGTAGTCGACGCCGGGGGTGCTCATGCGCATGCCTCCTCAGGGCTCTTCGATCCGCGCGAGCGCAGCCACGACTAGCTCGCTTCCGGTCGCTTCGAGCTGCTGAAGCAGCGCGCCAGACGGCGGGATGCCGCTGCAAAGCCGCTCCGCTGGCCTCCGTGCCTCGAGCTCTCCCGGCACGAGAACGCGCTCCACGCCCTCGGCCGGCGCACAGCTTCGCACGTCGCGGATCAATGCGTCCACGCGCGAGCGAAATTTCGCGAGCGGCAGAAAGCGCCAAGTCTTCGAGCAACCCGCGTGCCAAGATCGGCGGCTCGCCTTGACGACGACGCAACGCCTTGGATCGACGGCACTTGTCTTCGAACAGCCATGGAAATTGGGGTGCAGATGCTCCAATTCTGGTAAGTTATTGGCTAATGCAAGGGAAGGACCGATTCTCGTCGGCTGAAGCTCAGCAGATCCGAGATCTGCTCACACGAAAGACGAGGGCCGCTCGCGACGAGCAGAAGCGACTCCGCCAGCGAATCCGAGAGCTGGGCTTTTACATCAGCGACTTTCAGGGAGCTCCCGACGGTTTTTCCACGGCGGACTTCGATCAATTGGTGAGCCGCAAGGTCATCACGATTTCGGGCGAGAAACGCTAGGGCGAGATACCTCGCAGGCGTCCGTCGAGTTCTCCTCAGACAATTCTCCCACCGACGATGGGTTTCCTGGGCCCTGATACCGCTCGGCCAGATGCTTTCTGGGCATGCACCTTGATCCAGAAATGCTGGCGCGCCTTCGTGAAAAACGCGGTGACTTCGTAGGGCATATCATCGACGGTGATCACCGTCTTCCCTTCGCGCGTCGGATTTCCCGCTTGTGACTTGCGCTCTTCGCCGAACTTCACCTCGACCCCACCCACACGTAGCCGGGTCTCGAGGCCATCGGGAAGCGGCACACCCGCCTGCTGGTACTCGAAGTAGACGTTGCTCTTCTTGCTGAGCTGCGGTTCCGCTTCCACACGGAAAGGGCGCTGCGCGCGAGCCAGCGGCAATTGGATCTCGGTCAGATAATCGACGCCCAGATCGGCAAGCTGCAACGGATCGCCGTCACGCCGAAGGAACTCGATGAGAAGCGCCGTCATGCCGGCTCTGCGGGTCCTTCCTCACTTTCGCTCGCGAGGTCGGCGTCCTCGTCGTAGCCGGTGCGCAGCGTCTCCTCCTCGGCCTCCCTGCGCTCGGCGGGGTAGAGCCGCTCAAGGTCCCAGGTAGAAATCCAGCGCCTCACGTAGGAGCGAATCGCGCGGTGGGCCTCGCGTTCCGGCTCGAAGGCATCCGCAGGTGCCTTTCCGTAGGCAGAACCGTAGAGCTCGCGCAGCCTCTGATAGGAAACCTGCAGCGAATCGTCACTGGGAGGATTGAGGAGAATTGCCTCGCGCTCGATCAAGTCCATGCCCGCTGTGGCGAGTGAGGAAATCGCGAGGCTCTTCGTGTCTCCCTTTCCCGTCAGGCGCGTAGACACCTTCTCGCGGTCCTTCCGCTCGATCAAGACGTCCAACGCGAAATCATCGGTGATCGCTGCGACGAAGCTGACCCCCCTTGCGCCGCGCCCGGGCACCGCGCCCAGCCAAGTGGCAAGCTCTGCGTACGCCTTTGCCCGCTGGAGCAGGCTGTACCGGGCAATCAGCTCGACTTCGTCGAGGAGGATGATCCATCCCTGGAAGCCGACCGCTCGCGCGAGCCGAGCCACAAACTCGAAGCGAATCGGCGCGAGATCCGCTCCCTTCACAGTCTTGATCTCGTACGCCTTGGGAATTCCGAGGTTCTTGAGGGCTTGGCGCAGTTCCTTGACTGCGATGCGCTCTCCAGACCAGAAATCCACGACACGCTGTAGCAGCTCCGTATCGGGCGATCGTTCGTGGATGCAGACGGACGCCCCGATGATCCCATGAGGCTGCCGCCGCATTGCCCACTCGACGAAGGGCACCGTGCGAGGAGCTCGGTAGTCGAGCTTCAATGCGAGCTCGTGAATCAGGGCTCCTCGACCTCCGGGGAGTCGCCCCTCTCGCACCGCCGCGAGGAACAGCTTTGCGGGGTCGTGCAGGGGTGTCTCTTTCGAAATCACGACTCTGGAAACCACGAAGTTTCGCTTCAGAGCCTTCTGCTCGAGGTAGGAGATCGTGTGACTCTTGCCCGACCCGAACCCCCCAGCGATCAACATTCCCTTCGAGAAGAGGGGGTCCTCTGTCACGGGCCCATGTCCGAGTTGATCCAGGCATTTGGTGAAGGCATCGAGCGCCTTCGGCTGCATGCAGCGGAGCGCCCGAACTGCGTCGCTATTGGGAACACCGTTGCGCAGCGCTTCGAGGGCTCGCTGAGCTGAAACCTGGTCGAAGGGTCTCGCTTCCATTACGCAGCCTCCTCGGCTCGCCCGAGTCGGATCAGAGCCGTGAACGGATTGGCGAGACGCTTGTCCCGCACTTCGTCGTAGACGCGACCCATGAGTGCGGGGTACCGCCCCACACCCTTGCTTCGCGGCTCGAGATTCAGGAATTCTGGAGACACCAACACCGCGAGCAAGAAGCCATCGAACTCGTCGGTCGCGTCGATGAACTGACGCAGGACCTCGTAGGTATCGAGCACCGCGGCGGTCGAAAAATTGAGCGTCCCATCGCTCACGCGCTCCTTCGCCACCACGCGCCGCGCGTCGAGAACGGTCACGAGCCCAGGGAAGCCCGCCATTCGGATCCAGGCAAGCAGCGACCCGAACAGGTGTCGCGCGTTCGCGCGGTTGATCTTGGTGTAGATCTGATAGGGCTTCATGTTGCTGATGGCGTTCACGCGCCCTGCGAGCCAATCCGTGATCTGCTGATGGACCGCGTTGCCTTCTAGACCCGCCTCGAGGCGAGCGCGCGCAAGCCACATCATCGCGACTCGAAAATCCTTGGCGAGCGCATGCTCACCCAGGATCTTCTTTCCGAACTGCTGCTGCATGACGAGGCTGATCTGTTGAAGACCGAGTCCGTTGCAGTCCTCGAGTTGGCTCGTGAGTCCCCGATTCGGGTCGATCGGATCCGGGATGCTCCAATGTTGATCTCTCGCAAATTCGATGAGAATCTTCGTCGTCAGGTCGTCCCAGGGAAGTTGATCTGCGATAGCGCCGAAGAGCCTCTCGATCAGCTGCACCCTGACGTGCTCGGAGGCGACGGCCGCGGTGAGAAAGCCGCGATCCTGCGCGCGAGCCCGAAGGCGCGCCCCGACCGCAACAGCATCGGCACCCTCATAACAGACCGCGAACTTCACAGAGGATCCACCGGCCGGGAGGTACTCCCCGAGGTAGTTCTGATCGAGGAAATCGAGCCAGTGTTCGGTGTCGAGGGTCGGGACCATCACGTTTCCTCCTGGAAGCGAACGTAGAGGTAGTATTTCGGCGTCCCACTGGGCGGCAGGAAGACGTACCCTTGGCCCCTCTTGACGCCCGCAGCAGCGGAGAACGAGACGGATGCGCCGCTCTTGGTAATGCGGATGCCGCTCGCATCCAGCAGGAAGACATCTCGTTGAAAAGCCGCGCGGCTGTAGGCCCGCCGCGCTTCCGGATGGAGGGTGAGTAGCTCGTAGAGGTCGAGGAGCTTTACACCGAGCGCACTTGTGGCGATCGCGCGCTGGTACGCCCGGTACAGCAACTCGATGAATTGCTGCGGCTTGGCGCCTGCATTCTTCTGCTTCGCCGTGATCTGGCGAACCACATGCGATGGCCGGAGACCGGAAACGCGAGCGCTGTCGAGCTTCACCGATCGCTGAGCTGGCTGGATCTGGATGATGACCGGGAACGCAGCCAGACGGTCATCAAGAGGACGGATCGGAACCTCCGAATCGCTCCCGGCTTGAACGAGATCCTTCTGGTAGGTCGTCTCGAGGTAGGCAGTGATCTCTGCATCGTCGAAGGGCCAGCCCCCCTGGCACACCTGTCCGACCACTTCGAGACCAGCGAGCGCTTCACCTAGCTCATTCGTCGCCGAGCCGATTGCCCCGTGGTCTCCGATCGCGGAGGCATTTCGGAGCCTGTTCGCAATGCGATCCACTTGCTTCGCGGCCACCGCCAGCTCTCGCGAGCGCCGTTCGAGGTCTGCACACGCCTGCTCGAGCTTGCTCATAGGGGGCACCCTTCGCTCCGATTCGCCAGTCGAGGTAGCTCCTCAATTGGGTCCGCCTCGGCAATTACGTTCGACGAAACCCGGCGTCGCGATTGTACACCCGGCGCGGGCGCACAAGACCAGAAAACTCAGCTCGTTCGAGGGCCTTGCGGCCCG
>CAYTJA010000245.1:0-19314 GCA_964437835.1 uncultured Spirochaetales bacterium | reverse complement strand
ACTCACGTCGGCCTGTTGGAGGTCGTCACCCAGCGCGCGCCGCATTTCGTGGAGGCCTGGGGACGGCTCGCCTTCTTGCGAGCCTTTCTGCACCAATATCTGCCCTTTGCCGATCGCGCCGCGAGCGCCGGCCTCGTGGCGCGCGAGGCAGCCCACGCCTTGGCGCTGGATCCGCAAAACGTCGATGCCATGACTGCGCAGCTCTTCGTGATCCCGCCCTTCGGACGCTTCGTCGAGGGCGACGCGGTCATGGAGCGCATCCGACGAGCGCCCGGTTCGGGCGACGGACGCCGCTACGTCGGCTGGTACCTGCGGACGACCGGCCGGGTTCGCGAAAGCCTCGAAGAGACACAGCGCGCCTATCGATTGGACGCGCTGGATCCCATGTCCGCGAATGCGCTCGCGCTCGCGAGGATGGCCGCAGGACGCGTTGCGGAGGCGGTGCCTGTGTATGAGGACCTCGTGGCGCGCGTGCCCGACATGAGCTTCCCGGTGTCGAGCCTGCTGCGGGCCTATGCCTTCCAGCAGGATTGGGCGGCGGTCGACCGATTGCTGGAGCTCGCAGCAAAGCGCCAGCTGCGCGAGTTCCAGGACGGCCTGCCGTTCATCCGCGCCAAGCGTCACCCCACGCCGGAGAACATCGAGGGCATCCGCAGCGCGCTCGAGGCCCACGTCCACAAGACGGGATGCGTCGACGTCTCCCGTCTCGTGTATGCCGCGCACCTGGGCCTCGTCGAGGCAGCCTACCGAGCGGCAGACAGCGCGCGCCTGGGCCCGCTCGGAACCAGCGACGACATCATGGGCCCGGACGCCTATCGCACCTCGCTGTTGTTCCAGGCCGGCATGCCGGAAATGCGCAGCGACGCGCGCTTCGCGCGCCTGTGCGCGCGGCTGGGGCTGGTCGAGTTCTGGATGGCGACGCACAAATGGCCCGATTGCGCCGACGAAGTCCCCTACGATTTCAAAGCCGAGTGCGCAAAGGCGCGCGACATCCCGAAAGCGGAGTTCGGGTTATGACCCGTCTTCAGGCAGCCCCGGAATAGAACTGCCGCGTCCAGCGGCGGAAATCGGCGATGAAGTGGTCCGTCTCGCACAGGACCGGCCTCGCGCGGTGGATCTTGTTCTCCCAGATCGGCACGTCCGACTGGACTCCGCTCACGATCGCCCGCATGAAGTCCTCGCCGACGACGTCGGCGACGTTCTTCGTCACCGTGAGCAGCCAGCGCATCCTCGAGTGGGTCGCGTCGATCGGCGTGGTCGAGGAGAGCAGCATGGTGCCGACGCCCGGGATCCCCTCGCTGCGCACCGTTCCGAGCCCGAGCCCGTAGGTCTCGCGGATCAGCGTGGTCTCGAAGCTGCCCATCGGCGTCTCGCGCTTCCCGGTGCTCGACATGCGGAAGGAGCGCCCGTCCGCGGAGTACTCGGCCCGGCTCGGCGGCGGGCCGGGCATCCCGTGCACGAACTCGAAGTGGACGGGGTCGCAGTTGTTCTCGGCGAGCTCCTGTAGATGCACCGCGACGTCGATCTCGACCAGCCGCGGCGCGGTCCAGTCGGGGTGCCCGATCACGGGGATCGTGGGCACTTCCCAGTCGGGCGGCTTCTCTTCAGCGTGGTGCCAGGCGTAGATCGTGCAGTTGCGCTCGACGACGTCCCAGCTGCGCAGCCGCGCCAGCGGAGGAATCGCCTTGCAGTGCGGGATCTCGACGCAGTGGCCGCTCGCGTCGAAGCGCCAGCCGTGGAAGGGGCAGCGGAGCGTCTCTCCGATCACGCGTCCTCCCACCGCGAGGTGCGCGCCGAGGTGCGGGCAGTAGGCGTCGAGCAGCACGGCGTTCCCCTCGCGCGTGCGGAACAGCGCGAGCTCGCGGTCGAAGCCGCGCAGGCGCAGGACCTGCCCCACCTCGAGGTCCCGGCTCCAGGCGACGGCGAACCAACCGTTCGGGAGCTGGAGCCGGTCGCCGGTCTGCGGCGCGTTCATCGCGAATCCTCCGACACTGGTTCGATCCGAGCGGACGTCGGGCGGCTCATCCGATCGGGCACTCGCCGCGGGCGAGCTTCTTGGCGCGGTCCACGAGCTGGGCCTCGATCCGCTCGCGGCCGATCATGATCACGAAGTCCCGGTTGCGGATGCCCTCGAGGGCGTGGCGCGCGAGCTCGTCGAGATCCTGGATCGGGTAGTTCATGCCCGCCTGGCGCATGCGCTCCTGGAAGACCTCGAAGGTCGTCTCCGTGCCCTCCGGAACGGGCTTCTCGCGCGCGAGCTCCGGCGGGCGATTGCGCTTCGTCGTCCAGATTCCGGTCTTGAGCAGGCCGCCCGAGGGATAGAAGATCGCCGCGCGCAGGCGCGTGTTCTGCGCGACGAGCCGGGCATTCAGGCACTCGGTCAGCGTCGAGACCGCGGCCTTGCTCGCGGCGTAGACCGCGGCGTCGGCGAGCGGCGAGATGCCGCCGTTGCCCGACGAGGTGTTCATCACGAAGCCCTCCTCGCCGCCCGCGAGCATGCGCGGCACGAAGGACTGGATGCCGTGCGCGACGCCGTTCACGTTCACGCCGAGGCACCAGGTCCAGTCGTTCGGCGTCGTGTCCCAGACCTCCGCGCTCGGAACGCCGACTCCCGCGTTGTTGCAGAGGACGTGGCAGGCGCCGAAGGCCTGGTAGGTGCGCTCGGCGAGGGCTTCGACCGAGGCCGCCTTCGAGGCGTCGGTCACGACGCCGAGAACGTCGCCGCCGCTCGAGCGCAGCGCCGCGACCGCGGACGCGAGCGCAGGCTCCTCGACGTCGGCGAGCACCACCCGGGCGCCTTCGCGCAGCAAGGCCCTGGCCAGCGCGAGGCCGATGCCGCTGGCTCCACCGGTCACGACGGCGACGCGATCTCGGAACTCCTGCATGGGCTCTGCTCCCCGGCTCGGGTGGGATCGGACCGTTGCGCCGGGCGGAACAGCGTCGAGTGCCCGGCAGCGAGGCTGATTGAATTTGTACATGGAGTCAAGTACAACACCTCGCAGCCCGCTCGGAGGATCGCAGAGCATGCGTCATCTCGTGATCTCGTCGGACTGTCACGCAGGGCTGCCGCCGGAGCGCTACCGGGAGTACCTCGACCCGCAGTACCGCGCGCGCTTCGACGTCGAGATCGGGGCCCAGATCGCCCAGCGCAAGCAGATGGCGAAGCTCTTCCTCGTCGACGAGTTCAACGAGCGCTGGAAGGCCGACAACTGGCACGGGCTCTGCGGCGCATGGGATCACGATCGCCGCATCGAGGTGCTCGACGGCGACGGCATCGCGGCCGAGGTGATCTTCCCCGACGGCATCACGGAGTTCAACAGCCCTCCCTTCGAGGCCGGCCTCGGCCTCGCAACCGAGGGCGTCGATCCCGAGCTGCAGTGGGCCGGCGCGCGCTCGCACAACCGCTGGCTCGCGGAGCTCTGCCAGATGGCGCCCGAGCGCCACATCGGGCTCGCGGTCGTGCCGGCGCTGTGGGACGTCCAGGAAGCCGTGCGCGAGGTGCGCTGGGCGCGAGCGCAGGGGCTGCGCGGCATCCTGCTGCCCGTCGTGTGGGGCCAGCATCCGCCCTATCACATGCGCCGCTACGACCCGCTCTGGGCCGTCTGCAGCGAGCTCGAGATGACGGTGCACTTCCACTCCGGGCCGGCCGCGCGCGCGGACTACTTCGCAGCCGAGCCCGATGGCACGCTCGCGACCGGCGCGATGGGCATCTACGTCTCGGAAGTCTGCTGGTGGCTGGTGCGGCCGCTCACCTTCCTGATCTGGGGCGGCGTCTTCGAGCGCCACCCGGACCTGCGCGTGGCCTTGACCGAGGGCTCCTGCATCTGGGTTCCGGAGTACCTGACGATGCTCGACCACCGCTACACCCAACACCACGCCAACGCGAAGATGGGGAACTTCCGGAGCCACCTGCAGCTGCGGCCGAGCGAGTACTTCCGGCGCAACGTCGCCGTCGGGGCCTCCGTACTCGCGCGCCGCGAGACCGAGGCGCGCGAGGCGATCGGCGTCGACTGCATCATGTGGGGCAGCGACTACCCGCACCCCGAGGGCAGCTGGCCCGGAACCGACGACTCGCGGGTCGAGGCGCTGCGCGGCCTCCCGGAAGCGGAGATCGCCGCGATCCTCGGCGGCAACGCCGTCCGCTTCTACCGGCTCGATCCCGAGAAGCTCGCGCCGATCGCCGCGCGCATCGGGACCGAGCAGAGCTGCTTCGAATAACACGAAACATGGGGCGTGCCGATCGCGCGCCCGCAGGAGGACCCGATGGCGGCTCCGAAGATCGATCCCGGCGACATCGCGAACTGGCCGACACTCAAGATCGCGTACCGCACCGACGCCGATAAGCTCGCGGCGCTGCTGCCCCCCGGCATCGACCCCGGCCGGTCTCCCAACGTGTACCTGCACATCTACAACTACCCGGTGCCGGACGAGCCCGAGTACGGGATCGTCGTGATGGTGGACGCCGATTACCGCGGCACCCGCGGCCGCTACACGCTCGGCTACGGCATCGACCAGGAATCCGCGATCTTCATCAGCCGCGACATGAACGGGCAGCCCAAGTACCCCTGTCAGACGACCTACTACCGCATGGGCGAGCGCGTGACCGCGCGCTGCACGCACCAGGGCTACACCTTCGTCGAGTTCGAGGGCCGCGTGACCGGAGCGGCCGCGGAGCTGCCCGAGTACGAGCAGCACGAGTGGTGGATCAAGGTCTCGCGCGCCGTCGGCGGCGCCGAGAAGAGCTACGACTTCCCGCCGCACGTGGTGCACGTCCACAGCGCGAACACCAGCGTCCACCGCGAGAACGTCGAGGGCCGGCTGCTGCTGCGCGAGAGCCCCTGGGATCCGATCGCCGAGCTGCTGCCGCTGCGCGAGCAGCTCTCCGCGCAGCTCGACTGGTCAACCTTCAAGAGCCGCACGATCACGCTCGAGGCGCCCCTCGATCCCGACGCCTTCTGGCCCTTCGTCGACACCATCGGAGGCTCGCGCTGGCCCGGCAAGCGCGGCGGCCCGCGCCGCTCGCGCTGACGCGGTCGCTGATTTATAGCAAGGGAGCCCCGTTGAAGCGCAAGGAATACGAGAAGCAGCTCGAGAAGCTCCAGGCCCGCCTGTGCACGCTCCAGGCATGGGTCGTGGCCAAGGGGCTGCGCGTGATCGTCGTGTTCGAAGGCCGCGACGCCGCCGGGAAGGGCGGGACGATCAACGCCATCACGCAGCGCGTGAGCCCTCGCGTGTACCGGCGCGTGGCGCTGCCGGCGCCCTCCGACCGCGAGAAGAGTCAGATGTACATCCAGCGCTACATGGCGCACTTCCCCGCGGCCGGTGAGATCGTGATCTTCGACCGCAGCTGGTACAACCGTGCGGGCGTCGAGCACGTGATGGGCTTTTGCACCAAGCAGCAGCACGCGCGCTTTCTCGAGCTTGCCCCCGAGATCGAGGGTTACATCGTCGAAGGTGGCATCCAGCTGATCAAGTACTGGCTCGAGGTGAGCGACGAGGAGCAGAAGCGGCGCTTCGAGGCCCGCATCCACGATCCGGTCCGCCAATGGAAGCTCAGCCCGATGGACCTGCCCTCGCGCAGCCGCTGGTACGACTACTCACGGGCGCGAGACTCGATGCTGAAGGCGACGGATACGAAGCTGTCCCCCTGGCACCTCGTGCGCTCCGACGACAAGCGCGCGGCGCGCTTGAACATCATCTCGCATCTGCTCGACCAGATTCCGCACAGGAAGCTCAAGCGAGACGAGGTGAAGATTCCGCCCCGCTCGATGCAGGGGGCCTACGACGACAAGGCCTCCCTGAAGGGCAGGCGCTTCGTGCCCGAGAAGTACTGACGAGGGGCTGACCGCTCGAGGGGTGCTTCGGACGCGTGAAGCGTTCGAGAAGTGCGGAGCTCGGCTCGAGCGCGCTCCAGCCCGCCTCAGGAACGAGTCGCGCGCGCTGACTCGCACCGCACGCTTGCCTGGTCGACCGCAGCTTCGGTGCGATGAGCGCATCCCCCCTCACGCAGGTTCAGCGCCGGCCGGATTCCGCGACTCGAACGCCGCAACGGCCTGCTCCACGGTGAAATACATCCGCGCGCGCCCGAGACGTTCCGCCAGAGGCGTGCGCTGCACGAGCTCCAGCGCTTCGGGGTTGAGCGACGCGAGCCACAGCTGAACGCCCTGCTCACGCTGCCGCTCCTCGGCTTCGTTCAGCATTTTCAGCGCCGTGTACTCGAGCCCGGGGATCGCCGAGCAGTCGAGCAGCAACACTCGGGGCGACGCCACCCGAATCAGTGCCCGCAGCTTATCGCCTATGTTCGCCGCATTGCCGAAGTAGATGCGGCCTTGAGGGCGCGCGATCAGCAGGCCCGGGATCTCTTCGTCTTCCGGATGCTCGGCAGAGCGCGGCCGGAACACGTTGCTGCCGGGCTTGCGGCGCAGCTCGTCGACGCGCGGATCGTTGGCGAGCCGCATCAAGCTGAGCAGCGACAGCACGATCGCGACCAGGATGCCCTTCAGCGTGCCCAGCACCATTACGCCGAGGCAAGCGACCACGGCCCAGCGGAACTCCAGCGTCCGCACGCGCCGGATCGCCTGCATCTCGGCCGGGCTCACGAGTCCGATCGAGTAGGCGATCACCACCGCCGCGAGCGTCGCGTTCGGCATCCACTCGAGCAGCGGTGCGAGGAAGAGCAGCGTGGCGAACGCGACGGCCGCGACCACCAGCGAGACGGCCTGCGACTGCGCGCCCGCGCTGCGGCTGACCGCCGTCTGCGAGGTGCCACCACCGGCGGGCATCGAACCGATGAAGGCGCCCGCGGCATTGGCCGCGCCCAGCGCCAGCAGCTCGCGGTTCGCGTTGACCGGCGGATCGCCTGGCGCGGCGAACGCGCGTGCCGCCGCGATCGATTCGGCGAACGAGATCAACGCGATGCCGGCAGCCGCGGGCCACATCGCCTCGAACAGCGACGGCGCCGGCAGCCGGAGCGTCGGTAGGCCGCCCGCGATCGCGCCGATCACGCTGACGCCCGCCGCCTCGAGCCCGAGGATCGCCGAGGCCGTCACGCCCAGCGCGACCGCGAGCAGAGGCGCCGGCGCCTTGGGCAGGAAGCGCTTGCACGCCCAGATCACCGCGAGCGTGCCGAGTGCAACCGCGGCCGTGGGCCACGAAAGCTCGCTCAGGTGGGTGACGATCGAAATCAGGTCCCGAAAGAATCCTTGCTTGTGGATGTGGATGCCGAGCAGCTTCGGCACCTGGTCGGCCACGATGACGAAGCCCACACCGGCCTTGAATCCGGTCAGCACCGGCTCTGAGATGAAGTTGGCCGCGATGCCTAGCTGCAGCGCGCGCGCGCCGATCAACATCGCGCCGACCAGCACCGACAGCGTGGCCGCCGCAGTCAGCGGATTCAGCGAGGGATCCGCGGCGAGCGCTCCGCCGATCGAGGTCGCGCACAAGATCGCGATCGGCGTGGTGGTGCTGACGCTCAAGAAGCGCGACGTACCCAGCGCCGCATACACCGCCATCGGAACCAAGGCCGCGAACAGGCCCGCCTGCACGGGGAGCTGGGCGATCGTGGCGTAGGCGAGCGCCTTCGGCACGACGACCGCGGCCGTCGTCAGCCCGGGGACGAGGTCCGCCGAGAAGGCGCTTCGCTTGCCCCCGTCTGCGTCGTTGATTCCGCTGCTCACGGCCGCACTCCTCCTCGTCTCCGGTCGGGCTCGATCCCTGATGAGTCGGAACCGGCGCCCTCAGGGCTTCCAATCCGTTGGATGATCCTCCAGGTAGGCGTCGACGGCCGCGCCCACGGTCGGATGGAAGATCTCGTTCCCGAGTTGATCGAGCAGCTCGAAGCGCCTCACCTTGTCCCTCACCGGATCCTTCATCTCGGCGAAGTGCAGCTCGATCTGCGAGGCGCGCAGCGTGTGGCCGAGCTCGGCGAGCGCGTCCGCCGAGGTCACGTCGATGCTCGTGACCGGCTCGGCGGCCACGACGATCCGCCGCACGGGCGTGGGCGAGCTCTCCACGGCCTCGAGCACGCGCTCCTGGAACAGCTCGGCATTGGCGAAGAACAGCGGCGCATCCCAGCGGAACAGGACCAGACCCGGCACCAGCCGCGCGGCGGGATAGCGCTTGACGTCGTGGTAGCCGCGGATGCCGTCCACCCGCCCGAGCACCGCGTAGTGCGGGCGCCAGCCGTCCCACAGGAACTCGATGACCGAGATGACGATCGCCAGCCCGATGCCGGGGATCGCGCCCAACACCGCGACGCCGGCGAAGCAGACCATCGACAGCCAGAACTCCCAGCGCTGGATGCGGAAGATGCGGCGCAGGTCGGCGACCTCGAACAGGCCGATCGCCGAAGCGATCACCACCGCTGCCAGCGCGCCGTTGGGCAGATTCCGCAACAGATCCGGCGCGAGCACCAGCAGCAAGGCCACCGCCACGGCACCGACCACCCCGGTGAGCTGAGTCCGCGCGCCGGAGGCCTCGGCGACCGGAGTGCGCGAGGAGCTGCTGCTGATCGGGATGCCCTGGAAGAAGCCCGCCGCGAGATTCGCGGCGCCCAGCCCGATCATCTCCTGGTTCGGATCGACGTAGGATCGCGTCTTGGCCGCATAGGCACGCGAGAGCACGCTGGTATCGGCGAACGAGATCAGCGCCACCGCGAATCCGCCGATCACCACATCGGCGAGGTCTTGCATCCGGATCCACGGCAGTGTCAAGGACGGCAAGCCCTGGGGAAGCGAGCCGAGCACCTGCACGCCTGCGAGCTGGCCGAGATCGAGAGCGCCCACCACGGCGGTGGCGCCTAGCACCGCGATCAGGATGCCCGGCACCCGATCCAAACGCTTGAGCAGCAGGATCACGACCAGCGTGCTCGCGCCCACCGCGAACGTGGTCCCGTTGACCTGTCCGGCCAGCACCGAGCCGGAGATCCGCACCAGGTCCCGCAGGGGGCCCTCGGCCTCGATCGAGACGCCGAGCAGCTTCGGCAGCTGGCTGATCAGCACGGTCAGCGCGATGCCGTTCATGTAGCCGTAGCGAATCGGCTTCGACAGCAGCTCGGTGACGAATCCCAGGCGCAGCGCGCCGGCCAGGATGCACACCACCCCCGACACCAGCGCCAGCGAGCTGGCCAGGGCCACGGCATGCACCGGATCGCCCGCCGACAGCGGCAGCACCACCGCGAGGATCACCGCGGCCAGAGAGGAGTCCGGTCCCATCACGAGGATGCGGCTCGGTCCGAACAGCGCGTAGGCGAGCAGCGGGACGATGGTGGCGTACAGGCCGTAGATGCCCGGGACACCCGAGGCCACGGCGTACGCGATGCCGACCGGCACCAGCATCGTCGTCAGCACCAGGCCCGCGACGAGATCCTTCGCCAGCCAATCCGCTTCGTAGCGTCTCAGGATCGCCAAGCCCGGCAGCCAGCGTTTCCAGCCGGAGACGTCCGAAGTCACCGGCCGCGTGAGGCGGCCGGGGTTGCTCTGCGCGGCGTGAGGGGATTCGGAGTTCATGCGGCGGCGGACCCTGCGGCGCATCGCCTGACACCTACGCGCGGGGTGTTCCGCTCGCGGCTCAGTGCCGCTGTCTCGCGGCGAGCCGGGCCTTTCCGATCCAGCCCTCGCAGCCGATCGCGGCTCGCGCGTCGGTCGGGCCCAGCGGGAGCTCCCTGCGCAAGGTGTCGCTCATCACTTCCAGGATCGATTGCAGCGTCTGGTCGAGACGCTCGAGGTCGGGGAAGATGCGGCCCTCCGCAACGCCTCCGCCCAGGCCTTTCCTCGCGCCGTAGCGCACGAGCACTTCGTTCGAGAGGGAGTCGCGGAACTCCATCACGACGGTGACTGCACCGAATGAGCTGACGACGTTGGTCTGCGACCCGGTGAACTCGGCCTCGAAGAGCTCGAGGTCGGTCAGGTAGAGGGACTGCGCGAGCGTGCAGGGTCCGGGCGCCTGTGCGACGCGTTGGCCGCGCGCCTCGAGCCGGGCGGTGCGCGTCTCGAGCAGGCGCTGGTAGATGAGATTCTCCTCGCTTCCCGTGAGCGGTGTCTGGCCTTCGGCGTAGCCGATGCCGATCTGCGAGACGAGGATGTCGTCATAGCTGTCGAAGCCGTGATTCGGCTTCACGAAGAGCGTGCCGCTGCGCTGCGTGGGGACGTGAACGAGTCCGTCGGGCGAAATTGGCACCATGGGCGTTCCGCGCAGCAAGGCGCAGCCGAGGGCTGTGGTCGCGCACAGCGTGAGACTCGCGGCGGCGAGTCGAGACCAGCGGGGGTGCGGATCGAAGCGAGCGTTGCGCATCGGTGATCCTTCCGCGTCATCGGACGCGGTCACTCGGAGGGTGTGTGCGAAGCATCGGCCTGGCCGAACGCGTGAGCATCGAATGATCGACTCTGCGCGCACAGCGTAACCGAGTGTGCGCGCCCAATTGAGCTCGATCTCGACGCCCTCGGGTTGTGATGCGCGCGGCGGCGCGCAGGGAGCTCGGGAGGCTTCGCCCCCCGACCCCCGTTTGCACTCGGGCTCAGCAGTATTGACCGAAACGCTCGCTGTAGAAAGCGAAGCGCGAACGGATCTCGTCCAGATCGAGGCCGAAGAATCCCGGGTCGGGACGATGATCCCCCTTTGGATTGCGCTCGCGCCAGCGCTGGATGCTCGCGGCGTAGTCGTCTTCGAAGCGCCAGCCCAGCCACCGGTACAGCGCCGCGATCTGCCCGACGGGATGACTGCATCGGGCGCCCGGTGCGTCCAGATGAAGCTCGCGTCCGGGTAGACCGCGCCCAGGGCGTCGATCGCATAGCCGTGCACAGGTGACCGCAATTGCCAGCGCTTCGGCGGGCAGCGCCACTGCAGGAGTTTCAGGATCCGCTTGTGGTAGCTCTCCAGTGTCGAAGCTTCGCTGGCAATCGCGTTCGCAGCCGCTCAGGCGTGGCCGTGGCGCTCCGCGTACAGCGCAGCGAAGCCCGCGGCGAAGGCGACCTTGCAGGGCCCCGTGATCGAAGCGCGCCGCGTGGTGTCTGCAACGTTGCCGTTCGGCGTGCCCGCGATGGACGTCACCTCGATCTGCGGCTGCTTTCCGGCGAGCTGGCCGGCCTGTGCGCACCACTCCTGCAAGCTGACGACCTCGTCGCCCGCCCAGTTCACCGTCGTCGCGTCGCTGCGGGCCGCATCCAGCATCGGCTCGATCTGCGCGCATAGATCGTCGATGTGGAGGGGGCTGTGCGGATAGGGATCGGCGAAGGTCCTCACCGTCTCCCCGGCGACGACATTGTCCAGGTTCATCACCGGCAGACCCCCCATCGAGCCGTAGACGGTGTTGAGGCGCGTGATCGTCACCGGCAGGTCGAGGTCGCGGGCGCACAGCCTCGCCACGGCCTCGAGGCTCACCTTGGAAACCGGGCTGGACGGGGCCCACGGCGTGAAGGCACGACCGAGGTCAGCGTCCTCTCGCAGCGGCTGGAAGACGTCGGACTGCGGCGAGTACACCGCGAACGATGACATCACGAGAGCCGCCTTCGCCCGGCGGCAGTGCTGCAGGATCAGCCCGGCACCCACGGCGTTGACCTGGACGGCCTGGTGGAAGTCGGCGCCGAGCCTCGTGTGTGCGAGGTGCACGACATAGCTGAAGTCGTCGGGCAACTCAGCGAGATCGGGGTTCGCGAGGTCGACTCGGCGGGTGACGACGCCGATCGCTTCGAGCTGCTCCCGGGATGTGGGTGCCGTCGCGAGCGCGCTGGCTCGCTGGCTGGCGTCCAGGAAGCGCGCCAGGCCCCAGACCTCGTTGCTCCGGGCCAGGTAGCTGGCGACGGGCAGGCCGAGCATGCCGCTCGCGCCGGTGATCAGGATCTTCTGGTTCGACAACAGTGCAGCTAGCTCCCCAGGCGCTCGCGCTCCTTGGCCTCGGAGCAATCGGCGCAGGCATAGCGAACTGCATGGGGCTGCTGCAGGCGGTCGTAATCGCGATCCAGCGCGACGCGCCGCACGCGCAGTACCTGCTCGCCGCAGAAATCGCAGCGCAGCGGCTGCAGCGCGCGCGCCGACGCCGAAGCTTCGGGAGGCAGCGCGCTGTCGCGATCGGCAGCCTGGGTCGGGTGGGACATCGGGCGCGCAGTCTACCCGATGTGCAGCACCAGGGCGCCGGGCGCCTCCGCGCCGAGCACGCGGCGCAGGCCGGCCAGGATCTCGGGCTCGCGCAGCTTGAGCTGCTGAGACCACACGCTCGATTCGACTGCGACTTCGAGCTTCTCGCCGCGCAGCGCGAGCGGGCGCGAGTGGCTCGCAATTTCAGCGCCGACCGCCTCGCGCCAGCGCTCCGCGATCTGCACCACGCGCGCCGCGGAGCCGAGGCCGAGGTCGTCGAGCACGCGCGGCACCAGCGCGGAGAGCTGCTCGGGCGGACCGCTGCGGCGCGGCCTCATCGCGCGGGCTCTGCGTCGGATTCGAGCAGCCGGAACAACAGGCCCGTCGGCAGCTTCGGATAGAAGAAGGTCGACTTCTGCGGCAGCACCTCGCCCGCGGACGTCACGCGGAACACGTCGTCGGGCGTCAGCGGGTTCAGATACAGCGCGACAGTGCCTTTTCCGCGCCGCAGGTCGCGCGCGGTCTGCAGCGTCGATTTCGGGTATTCGATCGCGCCGTTCTGCACCGCGACCGGATCGAGTCCGAACACGCCCTCGATCACTTCGCGGTGGATCACGCGCACCGAGAGCTCGGCGTCGGCCGGCCGCGAGAACACACGCAGGGTGCCGCTGCGGTCGTCGGCCGCGAAGGCCACGCGCTGCGCCGCGGCGTGCGGCGCGAGCTGTGCGGCCAGCGCCGCCGGCAGATCCTCGGCCTTCTCGATGCCCACGCGCTGTTCCTGCCAGCCCGGCAGGCGCGCACGCCATTGCTCGGAGGTCGGCGCAGCCACAGCGCGCACCAGACGGTGGATCGGCAGCAGCAGCGTGCCCGGCGCGAACGCGTTTGCGAGATACACCAGCAGCCACTCGTCCGGCGCATCGGCCTGCGCCTTCGCCCTCGTGCGGCATTCGTCGCGATACGCGAGCGCCGTCTCGTAGCGGTGGTGGCCGTCTGCGATCACGAGCGGCCGCTGCGCGAGGAACTCCTGCACCTGCGCGATCCGCGCGGGATCCTCGATCGCCCACAGGCGCTGCTGCGTGCCGGATTCGTCCTGCGCGTCGGCGAGCAGGCGGGTGCCGGCCTCGTCGATGCTCGACGCGAGCGTGTCGCTCGGATCCTGGTAGAGCAGGAACACGCTCGAGAGGTTCGCGCGCGAGGCGCGCAGGATCTTCAGGCGATCGGCCTTCGGCCCCGCGAGCGTGCGTTCGTGCGGCCTCACGCTGCGCGCCGCGTAGTCCTCGAGCTGCAGCAGCGCGAAGAAGCCAACGCGGCTCGCGAGCCCACCCTCCTCGGTGCGGAAGCTCTGGCGCAGGCCGTAGAGCGCCGGGCGCGCGTCGCGCTGCAGCACGCCCTCGCTCACCCAGGCGTCGAGGCTGCGCCGCACGTAGGCGTAATCGGTCGCGGCTTCCTCGGCCGCATCGCGCGTGAGCTCGAGCCGGATCGCGCAGTGAGGGTCGCGCTCGTAGAGGCGCGCGCGGTCCTCGGCCGCGATCACGTCGTAAGGCGGAACCAACACGCGTCCCAGCTCGACGCGCGCGGGGTCGTAGCGCAGCGCGCGGAAGGGTCGGATCCGGGTCATGCGAGCCCCTGTTCGGCGAGAGCCGGCCACAGCTCCTCGCGCTCGATTGCGCCCCAGCGCAGCACCTGTACCGGGCGCGTCGCGACGTCGAGCACCGTGCTCTCGCGGTCGCCGCCGGCCTCGGCCCCGGCCACCGCGAGCAGCCGCGGAAGCGGCGCCTCCGCGTCGCCGCGCTCGCACAAGAGACGGGCCTCGCTTCGCGTGCGTGCCGCCGGAAGACCGCTCGGATTGAAGCTCGTGGCCGTCATCGGACCGACGCCCGCCGCAGCCAGGCGCCTCGCGAGCGCCGCCGCAATCGGGTGCGACGAGCAGCGCACGCCGACCGCGCCGTCCCCCGCTCGCGCGACGCCCGGCGCAAAGCCGCCCGCGTGCGGCAGCACCAGCGTGAGCGGCCCGGGCCAGAAGCGCCGCGCGAGCGCGTCGACTGCGGGCTCGAGCGCGAAGCCGTGGCTCTCGAGCGCGTCGCGGCCCGACACCAGCACCGACACCGGTTGCTGTCGGCCACGCCCCTTGAAGCGGAACAGCGCAGCCACGCCCTCGGCCCGGCGCGCGTCCGCTCCGAGGCCCCAGACCGTCTCGGTCGGGAATGCGACCAGACCGCCCGCAGCCAGGACTTCGACCGCTTCTCCGAGCGGGTCCGGGATCACGCGCCGCGCCCGATCGCGCGCGACGCGATGTCGCGCCGCAGGTGCCGGCCGCGGAACTGGATCCGGTCCGCTGCGGCGTACGCGCGCTGCGCGGCCAGGGCCACGCTCGCTGCGCGCGCCGTCACGCCGAGCACGCGGCCGCCGGCAGTCGCGAAGCCGCCGCGGCCATCGGACTTCGTTCCCGCGTGGAACACCACGACGTCCGGATCGGACTCGGCCGCTTCCAGGCCCTGGATCGGAAAGCCCGACTCGAAGTCGCGCGGGTAGCCGCCCGACGCGAGCACGACACAGACCGCGGCGTCCCGAAATTCGGGCGGCGGCGTGCGCGATAGATCGCCTCGCGCCGCGCCGAGCAGCAGCGGCACGAGGTCGCCCTGCATGCGCAGCAGCAGCGGCTGGGTCTCGGGGTCTCCGAAGCGCACGTTGAATTCGACCACCCGCGGAAGCCCGGCGGCGTCGACCATCAGCCCGACGAAGAGCACGCCGCTGAAGGGTGCGCCCTCGGCCGCCATGCCGCGGATCGCCGGGTGCACGATCTCCTCGAGCACGCGTTTTTCGACCGCGGGCGAGATCAGCGGAGTGGGCGAGTAGGCGCCCATGCCGCCCGTGTTCTCGCCGCGGTCGCCGTCGTCCACGCGCTTGTGGTCCTGGGCGGCGGCGAGCGTGACGCAGGAGCGCCCGTCGCTGATCGCGTAATACGAGGCCTCTTCCCCCTCGAGGCGCTCTTCGATCACGACCGCGTCGCCCGCGCTGCCGAAGCGGCGCGCGGCCATGATCTCGTCGAGCGCCCGCAGCGCGTCCTCGGGGCCGTCACAGACGGCGACACCCTTGCCTGCGGCGAGCCCGTCGGCCTTGACCACGCAGGGCTTTGCCAGCGCTCGCAGGTGCCGGCGCGCCGGCTCGAGTTCGCGGAACACTTCGAAGGCGGCGGTCGGAATCCGCTGGCGCGCCATGAATTCCTTCGCGAAGGCCTTGCTGCCCTCGAGGCGCGCCGCGGATTGGGAGGGGCCGAAGACCGTGAGGCCCGCCGCGCGCAGGCGATCCGCGACGCCGTCGCAGAGCGGCTGCTCGGGGCCGATCACGACCAGCTCGACCGCCTCGCGCCGCGCGAGCTGCAGCAGCGCCTCCGCGTCGCCGGGCGCGACCTCCGGGAAGCAGCGGGCCTCGCGCGCGATCCCTGCGCTGCCGGGCGCCGCGAGCACGCGCGAGACCAGCGGGCTGCGCGCGATCTTCCAGCACAGCGCGTGCTCGCGCCCGCCGGAGCCGACCACGAGAACCTGCATGCGCGTGGCGTCCACGGCTCGTCAGTGTCGGAAGTGGCGCACGCCGGTCAGCAGCATCGCGACGCCGAGGCGATCGGCGGCCGCGATCACCTCCTCGTCGCGCACCGAGCCGCCGGGCTGGACGCAGGCGCGCATGCCGGCCGCAGCCGCGACCTCGAGGCCGTCGGGGAACGGGAAGAAGGCGTCGCTCGCGAGCACCGAGCCGCGCAGCTCGACGCCGACGCGGCGGGCCTTCTCGACCGCGTGGTGGATCGCGTCCACGCGCGAGGTCGCGCCGCCGCCGATCGCGAGCGTGCGCCCGGCCGCCGCGAAGACGATCGCGTTGCTCTTGACGTGCTTCACGACTCGCCAGGCAAAGCCCAGCGCCGCCAGCTCTTCTTCCGTGGGCTTGCGCTGCGTGGCGACGCGGCAATTCGCGAGATCGACCTGCGCGAGATCCGGCTCCTGTACCAGCATCCCGCCGAAGACGCGGCGCGCGTCGAACTCGGAGCGCGCAATCTGCTCGGGATGGAAGTGCAGCAGCCGGCGCGCCTTCTTCTTCCTGAGCAGCTCGAGCGCGGCGGCTTCGAAGCCCGGCGCGACCAGCACCTCGGTGAAGATCTCGTCGACCGCGCGGGCGAGTGCGAGGTCGAAGGGCCGATTGCAGACGACGATGCCGCCGAAGGGCGACTCCGGATCCGTCGCGTAGGCACGCTGCCAGGCCTGCTCGGGAGTCGCTCCCGAGCCCACGCCGCAGGGCGTGTTGTGCTTCAAAATTGCAACGGTGGCAGACTCTTTTGGGTCGAAGTCGAGAATCAACGCGAGTGCGGACTGGACGTCGACGAGGTTGTTGAAGGAGAGCTCCTTGCCGTGCAGCGGCTCGGCCACCTCGAGGAAGCGGCCGTAGAGCGCGGCGCGCTGGTGCGGGTTCTCGCCGTAGCGGAGGTCCGCGCTGCGAGAGAGCTCGATCGAGAGCCGCGCCGGCAGTGCCTCGGCACCCGCCGGCTCGGCCTGCCGCGCGAGCCAGGCGTGGATCGCGGCGTCGTAGCGAGCGCTGCGCTCGAAGGCTTTGACCGCGAGGCGACTGCGGGTCTGCTGGCCGAGCGCCCCCGCGTTCTCCTCCAGCTCGTCGCAGACCGCGGCGTAATCGGCCGGGTCCACCAGCACCGCGACGTAGGCGTGATTCTTGGCCGCCGAACGGATCATCGACGGGCCGCCGATGTCGATCTTCTCGACCGCGTCGGCGAGCGTCACGCCGGGTTTCGCGACCGTCTGCTCGAAGGGGTAGAGGTTCACGACCACGAGATCGATCGTGCCCATCGCGTGCTGCTCGAGCTCGGCCCGATCGGAGGCGAGGTCGCGACGCGCGAGGATGCCGCCGTGGATGCGCGGGTGGAGCGTCTTCACGCGCCCGCCGAGCAGCTCGGGGCTCTGCGTCAGCGCGGCGACGTCGATCACGGGCAGGCCCGCCTCGCGCAGCGCGCTCGCACTGCCGCCCGAGGCCACCAGCTCGACGCCGAGCGCGGCGAGGCGGCGGCCCAGCGGAATCAGGCCGCTCTTGTCGGATACCGAGAGCAGCGCGCGCCCGATGCGGCGCGCTTCGATCAGGGGGCGCATGGCACTCCTCGCGGAGGTCTCGACTCGGGGTCTGGGGACGGGCGGCAGAGTACAACCGACGGCGCCGGCCGCCAACGCGGGAGCAAGGGGCCCTGCCCGGCGCCGACAGCCGAAAGTGAACGAAGTTCGGGGCTGGATCTTCCTCCGCGCCGCACGAGTCCCGGCCGATTTCGCCTTTTTCGCAAGGGGCCTTGCCCCGCGCAGTGAGCCGAAGGCGAACGGAGTTCAGCTACTCGACGTACTCGCGCGGGACGCGCGAGCCGACCCGCACCAGCAGCTCGTAGGCGTGCGTGCCCGCAATGCCGGCGACTTCCTCGACGGGAATCTGGCCCTGCGCGTCGCGCCCGAAGAGCAGCGCCTCGTCGCCGATCTCGATCGCCTCGTCGCCGGCGACCGCGGTCACATAGTCCATCGACACGCGGCCCGCGAAAGGCAGACGCCGGCCGCGCACTAGCACCGAGCCGCGCCCCGACGTCGAGACCGGCACCCCGTCGGCGTAGCCGATCGCGAGCGTCGCAATCCGCGTCGGCCGCCGCGCGCGGTACTCGCCGCCGTAGCCGACCGCCGCACCCGCGGGAATCCGGCGCAGTGCGACGACCTGCGTGCGCAGCGACATCACCGGCGCGAGCGGAAGCCGGCGGTCCCGGCGCGGCTGGGCGCCGTAGAGCAGCAGCCCGGGACGCACCGCGGTGGCTTCCGGGAACTCCGCGTCGAGCTCCTCGCAGAGCAGCGCGGCGGAATTCGCGGCGTGCAGCTCGCGGGCGCGCACGCCGCGCTCCGCGGCGGCGGCCAGCAGTGCGCGAAAGGCCTGCAGCTGCTCGCGCGTCGGCCCGAGCTCGTTTTCGTCCGCGCGCGCGAGGTGCGTGAATACGCCCTCGAGGCGCAGGCGCGGCGCGGCCGCGACGGCCTCGAGCAGCTCGACCGCGCGTTCGGGCGGGGCTCCCATTCGACACATTCCAGTGTCGAGCTCGACCTGAACCCCCGCCGCGCTTCCGGCTGCCGCCGCGGCCTGGGACACCAGCTCGAGCTGTCCGGGGTGGTGGATCACCGGCGTGCAGGCGAGCGCTACGCAGGTGCGGGCTTCGTCGGCGTCGTGCACCCCGCCGAGCACGAGCAGGGCCGCCTGGGTGCCCGCGTCGCGCAGCGCCGCGGCCTCCGCGACCGACAGCACCGCGAGGCGGCCGCAGCCGGCCTGCTCGAGCGCGCGCGCGACCGGCCCCGCGCCGTGGCCGTAGGCATCGGCCTTGATCACGGCGATCACCTGTCGGCCCTGCGCGCGCGCGGCCGCCAGGCGGTAGTTCTCGCGCAACGCGCCGAGGTCGACGCGGGCGTGGGTCGGTCGCGTTCCCTTCACAGAGTCGTGATCCCCCTTGCGACTGCGGGCGACACCTGGCGACCGCGGCCGCCGACGCATCTCGTGGAACCGCCTGCGCCAAGGTCTAAGCTACCGCAGCTGTGCGGCTTTCCACCGCTTGCGGTTTGACACCCCGAAGTCGGCTCGGATAGCTTTCGAGACGCCGAGCCCGCTGTTCCGGGCGACGCCAAGGTTCCATGCCCGCTGCCCCCGCCAGCTCGAGCTTCGCGATTTCCGTGAACGGCGAGGCGCGCGAACTTTGCGCCGGCACCACGCTCTCGGAGCTGCTGCGCGCGCTCGGTCTCGGCGAGCGCCAAGTCGCGGTCGCCGTCAACCGCAACGTGATCCGGCGCTGCGACCTCACGGCGCACGCGCTCGCCGCGGGCGACCGCGTCGAAGTGCTCGAAGCAGTCGGCGGCGGCTAGCAGTCCACTTATTCACCGGGGCTGCTGGCGGGCATCACAGAAGAGGAGACTGGCATGGCAGAGGGCTTTCGACTGGGCACGCGAGAGTTCACGTCGCGCCTGATCATCGGCAGCGGAAAGTACGCCTCCTTCGAGCAAAACCTTGCCTGCGCCGAAGCCAGCGGCGCGCAGATGGTGACGGTCGCGCTGCGGCGCACGAAGCTCGACGCTCCGAAGGGCGAAGGCCTGCTCGACTTCATCCGGCCGGATCGCTTCGTGATCCTGCCCAACACGGCTGGCTGCTACACGGTCGAAGACGCGCTCACGACCGCGCGGCTCGGCC
>CAYTJA010000244.1:0-2964 GCA_964437835.1 uncultured Spirochaetales bacterium | reverse complement strand
GCCGCTGATCGTCGAGCACGAGTACCCGCCCGCACGGCTACAGGATCCCGCCGCGCTGCTGCCGATCCTGAAGGGCTCGCTCGCGTTCGCGCGCCGCATCGACGAGGCCGCGGCCTGCATGTTCGCACTGCAGCGCGAGGTACTGGCCGCGCAGGGCATCCCGGTGCAGGGCGTCGGCCGCCAGGCCTATCGGAGCTAGTCGCAATCCCCGAATGAAGTCGAAGCGCCCCGTCCGCATCGCGATGATCGGCTACCAGTTCATGGGTCGCGCGCACAGCAATGCCTGGCGCCAGCTGCGGCACTTCTTCGAGCCGCCGCGCGAGCCGGTGCTGCAGCTCGTCTGCGGGCGAAATGCGGACGCCGTCGCCGAGGCCGCGCGCCGCCTCGGCTTCGCCGAGCACACCAGCGACTGGCGCAGCGCGGTCGCGCGGCCCGACATCGACGTCGTCGACATCTGCACGCCCGGCGATTCGCATCACCCGATCGCGCTGGCCGCGCTCGCGGCGGGCAAGGCGGTGCTGTGCGAGAAGCCACTCGCGAATACGCTCGCCGAGGCGCGCGAGATGCGCGACGCCGCGCTGCGCGCCGGCGTCGTGCACATGGTCTGCCACAACTATCGCCGCGTGCCCGCGGTCGCACTCGCACAGCGGCTGATCGCCGAGGGTCGGCTCGGGCGCCTGCACCACTTCCGAGGCCGCTATCTGCAGGACTGGATCGTCGACCCTGCGTATCCGCGCGTCTGGCGCCTCGAAAAGGCGCGCGCGGGCAGCGGAGCGCTCGGCGACCTCGGATCCCACGTCGTCGATCTCGCGCGCATGCTGATCGGGGAGATCGCCGAAGTGTCCGGCCTGCTCGAGACCTTCGTGCGCGAGCGGCCGCGCGAGGATGGCCTGGGCCCGGTACCCGTCGACGTCGACGACGCAGCGCTGGCACTCGTTCGCTTTGCGAATGGTGCGCTCGGCAGCATCGAGGCCACGCGTTTCGCGCCGGGCCGCAAGAACCACAACCGCTTCGAGATCAACGGCAGCCGCGGCAGCCTCGCCTTCGACCTCGAGCGCCTGAATGAGCTCGAGCTCTACCTCGAAGAGGGCCCCGAGAGCGGCTTCCGCCGCATCCTCGCGACCGATCCGGGCCACCCCTACGCCTCGGCCTGGTGGCCGGCCGGGCACGCGCTCGGCTACGAGCACAGCTTCGTGCACACCGCACTCGACTTCCTGCGCGGGATCGAGAGCGGCAGCTCGCCGGCCCCGAGCTTCGAGGATGGCTTCCGCAATCAGCAGGTCCTCGACGCGATCCTGCGCTCCGCGGCGTCGCGGCGCTGGGAGCGCGTGGAGTAGAATGCGCCGACTCTCCTCCCCAAGCCGAAGAGGACCTCCACATGCCCTGGGATTTTCAGACCGAGCCCGAGTTTCAAGCGAAGCTGGACTGGATGGACGGCTTCGTGCGCGACGAAGTCGAGCCCCTCGATGTGCTGTTCCGCAAGTCGGGCGCCTCCTTCGACCGCAAGAACGAGCTCTACAAGCGGATCACCGATCCGCTCAAGGCGGAGGTCCGCAAGCGCGGTCTCTGGGCCTGCCATCTCGGACCGGAGCTCGGCGGCAAGGGCTATGGACAGCTCAAGCTCGGGCTGATGAACGAGATCCTCGGCCGCTCGAACTGGGCGCCGAACGTGTTCGGCTGCGCGGCACCCGACACCGGCAACGCCGAGATCCTCGCGCACTATGGCACCCCGGAGCAGAAGAAGAAGTACTTGCAGCCGCTGCTCGACGGCGACATCTGCTCCTGCTTCTCGATGACCGAACCGCACGGCGGCTCCGATCCGCGCGAGTTCAAGTGCCGAGCGATCCAGGACGGCAAGGACTGGGTGATCCAGGGCTACAAGTACTTCTCGTCGCACGCCGATTTCGCCGAGATCATCATCGCGATGGTGATCACCGATCCCGAGGTGCCGGTACACCAGGGCGCGTCGATGATCCTGATTCCCGCCGAGACGCCCGGGATCAAGATCCTGCGCAAGACGGGCCTTCCTGGCGAGCCGCTCGGCGAGGGTCACCACCCGCTCGTGCACTACGACAACGTGCGCGTGCCGGCCGAGAACATCCTCGGCGGGCCCGGCCAGGGCTTCGCGATCGCGCAGACGCGCCTCGGCGGCGGCCGCATCCACCACGCGATGCGCACCGTCGCGAGCTGCAAGAAGGCGCTGCGCATGCTCTGCGAGCGCGCGCTCGCGCGGCGCACGCAGGGCGAGATCCTCGCGAAGAAGCAGATGGTGCAGGACGCGATCGCGCAGTCCTTCATCCAGCTGGAGCAGTTCCGTCTGCTCGTGCTCTACACCGCGTGGCACATCGACCAGGGGCACCGCGACGCCGCGCGCACCTACATCGCGGCGGTCAAGGTCGAGACCGAGCGCGTGATGCACGACATCGTGTACCGCACGCTGCACATCCACGGCGCGCTCGGCTGCTCGAACGAGCTGCCGCTCTCCGCGATGTGGATGGCGGTGCCGATCATGGGCATCGCCGACGGGCCGACCGAGGTGCACAAGGTCACGGTCGCCAAACAGGTGCTGAAGGAACACAAGCCGCACCCGGACCTGTGGCCGAACGACTTCCTGCCCGCAAAGCTCGAGGCGGCCAAGAAGAAGTACGCGCACCTGCTCGGAGCGGACGCGGACGATCTCTAGCGAGGCTCCGCCTCAGACCGACGAGACATGCAATCCGACGAAGACCGCAAGCCGCTTCGGCGCGCAGCGAGGCGCAGCCGAGCGGAGAGCGGGTGGGACCGGGCCGCTCCCGGACCGGGACCCGCAAGGCTCGGCGCGCAGCGAGGCGCAGCCGAGCGAAGCGGGGTGGTCCGGGCTGCGCCCGGACCGGGACCACAAGGCTCTAGCGGCACGCACGATGCCGAACATGAACGGGAGGACGGCGGCGAAGAGGAGCGCGTCGAGCACGAGGTGGGCCTGGG
>CAYTJA010000243.1:0-18811 GCA_964437835.1 uncultured Spirochaetales bacterium | reverse complement strand
CAAGGGCGAAGCGTCCGCGGTGGAGGAAGACGCCGAAGTGATCGAGCTGCGCATCTCGGAGGCGGTGCTGCGCGAGGTGCCGCCGCTCGAGCGCTTCCAGGCCTTCTTGCGCCTGGCCGTTGCCGCGGGCCCGCTGCTCGGGCTGATCGGAACCGTGATCGGCATGATCATCACCTTCCAGAGCATCACGGAGTCCGGGTCCAGCGACCCGCGACTGATGGCCAACGGCATCAGCCAGGCCATGATCGCGACCGTGCTAGGCCTCGGCATCGCGATCCCGCTGCTCTTCATCAACGCAGGTCTCACGGCGATGTCCAAGGCGCTGGTGCAGATCCTCGACGAGCAGAGCACCGGACTCCTCGCCGAGAGCCTGGAGCGCGGCCGCAGCGCGGATCCGCTGCACCGGTAGCCGAGATGGAATCACTGCTCGAAACGCTGCTCTGGCCGGTCACGGCGGTGTCGGACATGATCGACGGCGGGGGGCCCTTCGTCGCCTGGATCTTCGCCTGCGGCCTGCTGATGTGGACGCTCGTCTTCGAGCGCTATTGGTACTTCTCGCGGGTGCTTCCGATCGATTCGCAAAAGGCACTGGCGGCGTGGCGGCAGCGCCAGGACCACAACTCCTGGCTCTCCCGTCAGATCCGGCAGACGCTGATCTCGCGCTTGAATGCCGGCATGAGTGCCAACATGCTGATGCTGAGGACGCTGGTGCCGATGTCACCGCTGCTCGGCCTGATCGGCACCGTGAGCGGCATGCTCGAGGTCTTCGACTCGATGGCACTGCGCGGCTCGGCCGACGCCCGCGCGATGGCGAGCGGCGTCTCCCACGCGATGATCTGCACGCTGACGGGCCTGGCCGTCTCGATCACCGGCCTCTACCCGGTCTACTACTTCAACGCGCGCACCCGGCGGGAGACCGAGCTCCTGGCCGACCACTTCACGTACTGATATGCGAATGCGACGACATGCTGCGCACGCAGAGGGCAGCACGACCGGCATCGACCTCGCGCCGATGCTCGACTTCGTGCTGAACCTGCTGATCTTCTTCATCATCACTGCGGTCTTCGTGAAGGAGATGGGGATCAACGTCAACCGGCCCGGTGGCGCCACCGAGACGAAGAAGGAGAGCGGCAGCATCACGGTGCTGATCGGTCCCGGCGGCGAGGTGATCCTCGACGACCGCGCCGTCGATATCCGGGCCGTGCGCGCGAACATCACCCGACTCCACGTCCAGAAGCCGGACTACGGCGTGAACGTGATCGCTCACAAGAACGCCGAAACGGGAGTGGTCGTCGAGGTAGTGGATGAGATCCGCCTGGGTGGCATCGAGAACGTGTCGTTCTCGTCGACGCGGTAGAGGAAACTCCGATGCAATCCCACCGACACAGCGTGGAGAGCGAAGACCACGGCATCGACCTCGCACCGATGCTCGACTTCGTGCTCAATCTGCTGATCTTCTTCATCATCACGACCTCTTTCGTGCGCGAGTCGGGTACCAGCGTGGCGCGCCCCGAGGCCGACACCGCCTACCACCGCGAGAGCGGGAACATCCTGATCGCGATCCGCCCGAATGGAGAGATCTGGATGGACCGCCGCCGGGTCGATATGCGCGAGGTCCGCCCGCTGGTCGAGCGCCTGCACGTGGAGCGGCCGGAGGACACGGTGGTCGTCGTGGCCGACAAGGCCTCGAAGGCCGGCGTGCTCGCACAGGTGATGGACGAGGTGAAGCTCGGCGGCATCAAAGACGTGGCGATCGGCGCCTGGAATGCAGGGGGCTAGTCCTTCATGAACGCCCGGATGCTCGTCGCCTTCGCGTGCTCGATGCTCTTCACGGGCGGCCTCTTCGCGTTCATGAACGCGCTGACCCACAAGACGATCGGCATCGACGTGAATGAGCCGCCGACGCGCATCGAGCTCACGCGCCTGCTGCAGGATTCGGACATCGCCGAACGCATCCGCCAGAAGCCGAAGATCGACGTACCGCGGCCCTCGCCGCAGAAGCCGACGATCAACATCCAGGCCGCGGCGGTCGCGGACGCCACCAGCAGCGTCGTGCTGCTCGCGGACACTCTCGGTGCCGCCGGGGACGGCGGCGCCTTCGGGGTATCGGGCGGCCCGACCGAAGGAGACCCGAGCGGCAGCTCGGACCGCAGCTGCATCCCGCTGGTGCGCATCGATCCCCAGTACCCGCCGCAGGCACAGGAGCGCGGTCTCGAGGGCTGGGTGCAGATCCACTTCGTGGTGTCGAAGGACGGCAGCGTGCGCGAGGCCATCCCCGTGCGCTCGAGCAACAAGGTCTTCGAGCGCGAGGCCGTGCGGGCGGCGCTGCGTTACCGGTACCAGCCGGAGATCGTGGGCGGCCAGGCGGTCGAGTGCGAGGCCGATCTGCTGTTGCGCTTCACCCTCGAGGACTAGCACCAATGCCTAAACGCAGCTGGCTCCGGCCGCGTCTCGCGATCGTATTTTCGTTGGCGCTCGCGCTCGGGATCTCGCTCTTTGCTGCGACGCTTCCGGTCGCTGCCGCCGATCCGAAGAAACCCAAGACGCGCGAGGAACGCGAAGCGCTCAAGGCGCAGCAGAAGGCCGCCCCGAGCCAGGCGATCTCGAAGAAGCTCGCCCAGGTTCGCGAGCTGCTCGCCGAGAACAAGCTCGCCGAGGCTCGCAAGATCACCGACGAGCTCGAGAGGCGGCGCAGCCTGAAACCCTCCGACCAGGCGAACGTCTTTCAGTTCGCGGCCTACGTCCGGACGCAGCTGGAGCAGAACCGCGAAGCTGCCGACTATTTCCAGAAGGCGGTCGACCTGAACGCACTCGCGCCGGCGGCTCAGAAGGGCATGATCCTGCAGCTCGCGCGCGTCTACGGTCTACTGGAGGAGTTCGAGAAGGCCCTCGTGGCCGTCAACCTCTGGTTCGAGCCCGTCGCCTATACGCCGCCGCAGGCGCAGGTTGCCGAAGCGCACTTCCTGAAGGGCATGATCTTGAGCCGTCTCAAGCGCATGAAAGAGGCCATCCCAGAAGTCGAGCAGGCGATCGAGCTCAGCACGATCATGCGCGAGGGTTGGCTGCAGCTGCTCGTCTCGCTGTATTACCAGCTCGACGACTTTCCGAAGGTCGCCGACACCCTCGAGAAGCTGGTCGCGAACTTCCCGGACAAGAAGAACTATTGGACGACGATCAGCCAGATCTACGCGCAGCTCGACCGCATGGATCGCGCCCTCGCGATGCTGCAGATCGCGCACGAGGCAAAGCTGCTCGACAAGGACCGCGAGTTTCTCGCGCTCTCGCAGCACCTGATCAATCAGGAGATCCCGTACCAGTGCGGGCAGACCCTGGACCATGCGATCAGCGACAAGATCCTCGCGGCCGACGCGAAGAACTACGGCTTCCTCGCCAATTGCTGGCTCGTCGCGCGCGAGCAGAAGCGCGCGCTCGAGCCGCTCGCGAAGGGCGCAGAGGTCTCGGAGGACGGCGGCCTCTACTTGCGCCTCGCCTACATCCACCTGCAGCGGGACCGCTACGATGAGGCGATTCCAGTACTGCAGAAGGCGCTCGTGAAGGCGAAGCCCGAGGAGCGGGGCGCAGTCCACCTGTTGATCGGCGTCGCGCAGCTCGGCGTGAAACACCTCGACGAAGCCGAGCGCGCGCTCAGGGCCGCACTGGCCGACGAGAAGGCGCGGCCGGATGCCGAGCGCTACCTCACCTATCTCGAGCAGGAACGCCAGCGGCAGGAACCGCCGGCGGTCTAGCACTCGCGCTCGGAACGGCAGGAGAGTCATGCCCCTCAAGCTCAGCTTCGAGCTCAGTGACGCGGATCTCGATCATTTCCGCAAGCTGCTCGCCGGTGCCCGCACGCGCAAGAACGGCGCCGACGAGAGCCAGCTCGTTGCGGGGGCAAGGAGCCTGCTCGAGAAGGTTCGGCGCAGGGAGACGGCAGATTTCGTGCGCGATCGGCTGCTCGCGCTCGAGTCGCTGATCCAGATGCTCGAAGACACCGAGTGGGCCCTGGCCGGCGAGAACCGCGAGCGCGTGAGCCACGCGCTGTGTTACTTCAACGCGCCGCAGGATCTGATCCCCGACGATACGCCGGTATTCGGTTTCCTCGACGACGCCGTGATGATCGAGCTGATCGTGATCGAGCTGCGCCACGAGATCGAGGCCTACGCCGACTTCCGCAACTACCGCGAGGCCGAGGAACGGCGGCGCGGACCCGAAGCCCCGACCACGCGCGAGACCTGGATCGCCCGCCGGCGCCAGCAGCTCCAGACGCGCATGCTGCGGCGCCGCGGCCGCGTCCGCCGCCACGAACGCTTCAGCCGGCCTTCGTCGCTGTTGTAACCCCACAGCTCAGCTCGCTAGTTTCGTTCGGACTCTTCCTGCTGGCGCCAGCGGGCCGGCCCCGAGAGTTCGACCCTGCGCTGCGGCTCCAGCGAGGGCGGGTCTTTCTCCGGGTCGTCGAAGCGGCGCAGGATCTGGTACTTCGTATTGCGTTCGACGGGCGTGCGGCCGATATCGCGGATCAAGCGGCGCATCTCCTCGGCCGGCAGGTTCTCGCCGTAGTGCGAGCCCGATTCGCGACTGATCGATTCTTCCATCAGCGTGCCGCCGAAATCGTTCGCGCCGGAACAGAGTGCCACCTGCGCGAGCTTCGGACCCATCTTCACCCACGAGACCTGCACGTTCGTGATCCACGGGCGCAGCAAGAGCCGCGCGACCGCAACCAGGCGCAGGTCCTCGGCCGTCGAGGCACCGGGGCGCGCGCCGAGGTGATTGAAGAGCGTATTGCGCTCGTGGATGAAGCCGAGCGGCACGAACTCGCTGAAGCCGCCCGTCTCCCGCTGGATCTCGCGCAGCAGCGCCAGGTGAGCGGCGACGTGCCGCGGCTCCTCGATGTGGCCGTACATCAAGGTCGAGGTCGAGCGCAGGCCGATCGAATGTGCCGTCTTCACGATCTCGACCCAGCGGTCGCGGCGGAGCTTGCGCGGCGAAACGATCTGGCGGATCTCGTCGTCGAGGATCTCGGCCGCGGTGCCGGGCATCGTGCCGAGGCCCGCGTCGACCAACCACTGCAGATATTCCGCGAGCGGCATCCCGCTCTTCTTGTGCCCGAAATCGATCTCCTCGGGCGAGAACGCGTGGATGTGCAGCTGCGGGAACTCGGCCTTCAGGGTCGTCAGGATCTCGCGGTAGTGGTGATGGTCCTTGTTCGGGTGGATCCCGCCCTGGATGCAGAGCTCGGTTGCGCCGCGCGCGACGGCGTCGCGCGCCTTCTCGAGCATCACCTGCATCGGGTGGTCGTAGGCGTCGGCCTCGTCCTTGTGCCGTGCGAAGCCGCAGAAGCTGCATCCGACATAGCAGACGTTCGTGAAGTTGATGTTGCGGCAGACGACGAAGCTGATGTCGTCACCGACGTCCTGGCGCCGCGCTACGTCGGCCGCGCGCAGGATCAGCTGCAGGTCGTCGCCCTGCGCCGCCAGCATGCGCTCGGCCTCGCGCGTGCCGAGCTCGCGTCCCTCGAGTGCGCGCTCGATACTGCGCAGGATCTCCGGGCTCGCAGTCGGGAAGAGCAGCGCCAGGTTCATGCAGCCTCCCATGCGGCGCCCGTCGGAGCCGCGGCGCGAACGAATCCGTCGCAGCCCGCGAGCTGCAGAGCCGCGGCACGAACCACGGGGTCGAAGAACTCCGGTCGCGCGAGCAGGTGCTCCGGATACACCGGCAACCGCTCGACGAGCTTCTGGCCCGCGGCCTGCGTGCGGCGGCGCAGCTCCGAGAGCGTCGGCCACGGGGCCTCGGGGTTGATGAAATCGACCGTCACCGGCGAGACGCCGCCCCAGTCGTTCACGCCCGCGCGCAGCAGCAGCTCGAGCGCCTCGGGCGCGAGGTTCGGCGGCGCCTGTACGTTCATCTCTGGGCCGAGCACGAGGCGCGCGAGCGCGACCCAGCCCGCGACCTCGGAAGCCGAGAGCGCGGGCACGCCGCGCATCGGGGTATCCGACTTCGGGTGGAAGGGCTGGATGATCGTTTCCTGGATGTGAGCGTATTTCTCGGAGAGTGCGTGGATCGCGAACAGCGTATCGACGCGCTCCTCGGTGTCCTCGCCGATCCCGAGCAGGATGCCGCTCGTGAACGGAATTCGCAGCTCTCCGGCCTCTTCGTGCATGCGCAGCCGGACGGCGGGGTCCTTGTCCGGCGCGTAGTAGTGGGCGCCGCCCCTCTCGCGCAGGCGCGGACTCGTCGATTCGAGCATCAGCCCCAGCGACGCGTTCCAACGCTTGAGCTCCTGCATCTCCGCGGCGGAGAGAATCCCGGCATTCGTGTGCGGCAGCATGCCGAGCTCGAAGGCGAGCTGGCAGGCCTGCGTGAGGTACTCGGAGGTATGCGTGAGCCCTTTGCGCGCGAGCCATTCCCGGTACGAGCGATAGGCCTTCTCGGGCTTGTCGCCCAGGCAGAAGAGTGCCTCGATGCAGCCCGTGCGCAGGCCGCCCTGCACCGCCTCGCTCACTTCGGAGAGCTCGTAGCTGTGCGCGTCGGGCGAGTCGTCGGGCTTCGCGAAGGTGCAGTAGGCGCAGCGATCGCGACAAAGATTGGTGAGCGGGATGAAGATGTTGCGCGAGTAGCTGACGACGTCGCCCTTGCCGCGCCACTTGCTCTCGGCCGCGCCCTCGAGCAGCGCGCCGTAGACCGCGGGCGCGCAGAGCTCGCGCGCGAGGCGCAATGCCGGCGCGCGCTCGAGCCGGCCCTGCTCCACGCCAGCCTGCACGATCTGCTCGGCTTCGCGGCGGCTGAGAGCGCTGTCCTTGGGGGGAGGATTCAAGCGGGGGGTCTCCGGTGGGTGCGCAGTTCCAAGGATAGAGAACTCCGCAGCCGGCCTGGGGCGCAAGGGGCCTTGCCCCGCGCAGTGAGCCGCAGGCGAACGCAGTTCACGGGTCCTCTAGCCAGCTCGGCGTCGGCAGGCCTTTCTGCCGCAAAAACGCGGGGTTGAAGAGCTTGGACTGGTAGAGTTTGCCGGAGTCACACAGCACCGTCACGACGGTGTGACCGGGCCCGAGCTCGCGCGCCAGACGGATCGCAGCCGCGACGTTGATGCCGGAGGAGCCGCCGAGGCAGAGGCCCTCCTCTCGAAGCAGGTCGAAGATCAGCGGCAGCGCTTCGGCGTCCGGAATCTGGTAGGCGTCGTCGATCGGCGCGCCCTCGATGTTTTTCGTGATGCGGCCCTGCCCGATGCCCTCGGTGATCGAGCTGCCGGAGCTCTCGAGCACGCCGCGCTTGAACCAGCTGTACATCGCGGCGCCCTGAGGATCGGCCGCGGCCGTGCGGATGTTCTGGTTGCGCTCCTTCAGAAACAGCGAGACACCGGCGAGGGTGCCGCCAGTTCCGATCGCGCAGGTGAAGCCGTCGACCGCGCCATCGGTCTGCTCCCAGATCTCGGGCCCGGTCGAGCGGTAGTGCCCGTTCCGGTTGCTGAGGTTGTCCCATTGGTTCGCGTAGAGCACGCCGAAGGACTCGCTCTTCTCGAGCTCTTTCGCGAGCCGCTCCGCCTGGTGCACGTAGTTATTTGGATCCTTGAAGGGGACGGCCGGGACTTCGCGCAGCTCCGCGCCGCACAGGCGCAGCATGTCCTTCTTCTCCTGGCTCTGCGTCTCCGGGATCACGATCACGGTCCGATAGCCGCGCGCGTTCGCGACCAGCGCGAGCCCGATGCCGGTATTGCCGGCAGTGCCCTCGACGATCACGCCGCCCCGTTTCAACAGGCCTCGCTCTTCGGCGTCGAGCACGATGAACTTCGCGGCGCGGTCCTTGACGGAGCCACCCGGATTCAGGAATTCGGCCTTGCCGAGAATGTTGCAGCCGGTCAGCTCGGAGGCCTTGCGCAGCTTGATCAGCGGCGTGTGGCCTACCGCGTCGGTGAAGCTGTCGCACACGTCCACGCTCGCATCCCTCTCCGTGGCTGATCCGACCCCCGCTCCGCAGGGCTGCTCGGCGGGGGCGCGCATTCTACCCCAGCGCCGCGAGCGCCTGTTCGAGCAGCTCGCGCGCGCGCGGTGACAACTCGCAGCGGCGCGCTTCCGCGCGGCCGACCGCGCTCATCTTGCGCAGGCTGCGGCCGAGCACCGCGGCGAGGCGCGCCGGCGGGAGCTTCTGCGCCACGGCCTCGAGCTCGGTCTCGAGGAACACCAGGCAGAGCGCGTCCTCGAGCAGCTGCACCTCGGGATCGACGCCCAGATCCTGCTTGCGCACGAGCGCCTGCACGCGCGCGATCTCGGGCGGCCCAAAGCCCGCGCGCTCGAGGATCGGCGCGAGTGCCAGCGCGTGGAAGTCCTGCAGCTCGCGGCGCCAGCGGTGGTAGCCCTGGCGTCCCTCCGGATAGCGCGCGCGCGGGATCTCCCAGCGGCGCAAGTGGTGCGCGCGCACAGCGAGCCGGAGCAGCTCGCCCGCGCCTGGCGCGAGGCGCAGCAGGAAGCGCGTCGCGAGCTGCGCCTGGAGCCACTCCTTCGGTCGCCGCTCGCCCGCGTGCTCGAGCAGCTGCGGATCGGCGGCATTCTCGGCGTCGAGAGCCGCGATCGCTCGGGCGAGGCGATCGGCGCCGCGCGGATTTTCGGACCCGCTCAATACTTCGTGAGGCTCGGATCGATGCGGTCGATCCAGGCGAGGATTCCGCCCTGCACGTTCCACGCGTTCTCGAAGCCCGCTCCGCGCAGCGCGGCCACCGCGTTCGCACTGCGCGCACCGGATCGGCAGTACACGACGACGTGGGCTCGGGAGTCGAGCTCTCCGATGCGCGCCGGCAGCTGCCCGAGCGGAATCAAGAGACCCCCGAGGTTGCAGATCTCGACCTCGCGGGGCTCGCGCACATCGACCAGTACGAGGGTCGCTGCGCGCGCGCGCAGGGCGTGCAGCTCCTCGACGCTGATGTCCCAGGGGCTCTGCGCAGCGATCGTCATGCCGGCGGACCTCCGAGTGCGGCGAGCAGCTCGCTCGCCTTGCCAGCACCTTCCACCTCGACCGCCAGCGCGAGCAGGGCGCGCGGATCTGCCCCGCTCGCGTGGGACAGCGTGAGCGGGGCCGCCCCGTAGAGCTGGGCGAGCAGCGGGCGCGCCGCCTGCTCGAGCGCAGCCGCGCCGCCGGAATCGTTGCGCAGCGCGAGCCGATCCGGGACGCGGATCTCGAGCCTCCCGGTGTCGAGGTCGAGCGCGCGCAGGCCGTCGAGCTCGAGCGCGGCGGCAGCCGCGAAAGCACTGCGCAGCGTGTCGCGCAGCAGCAGCGCGAGCTCGAGTCCGCTGTTGCGCTTGCGCGTGACCAGCAGCCCCGCTCGCCCCGCGCCGAGATCGATGCCGTAGTCGACGTCGTGGCCGATCAGGATCACGCCGGGGCCCTCGGGCACGTGAGCGTAGTCGGCGACATCCAGCAGCAGCCCCGGCAGGCGCTGCTGCTGGATGTAGCGGTGGAAGAGCGCGACGCAGGCGTCGAGGTCCGCGTGCGCGAGCTTCGGGCTGCGGGAGTAGAGCTTGAGGGCCAGGCGCTGGGGCTTCGTCATGCTTCCATTCGTCGCGATGCGCGCTCTAGATGCTAGGCAGGAGCAGCGGCGCCGAGAGCGAGCGACGCTGCTCCACCGGTGCTCTTCCGCGCGCTCTCGCGCGCTTCGCAGGCGTGGCAGGCCTCGATGAAGAGCTGAGCCTCCTCGACGCGGCGCGCGGCTTCCTCGCGGTCGATCCGCGCGGGCGGCGCCTCGTGGCGCAGCAGCAGATACTGGCCGAAGCGGCCACCCGAGTATTTGTCGAAGAAGCGCTCGCTGTCGAAGAAGCGGGTCTTCCATTCGCGCGCGATATGCTCCGGGTCTTCGGTGACGTCGATGAACTCCGTGCGCACCAGCGCGCGCGCGGCCGAGAGCATCGCCTTGTAGGCAAGCTCCTCGGAGTGCTCGAAGTCCTCCTCTTCGATCGCGCATTGGGCGTCGAAGGCCTGTGATTCGGCCTTCACCACCTCGATGCCGAACAGCGAGACGACCTCTCCCGCGCACTCTCCGATGCCCATGTCTCCGATCGTGAACTCGCGCGCATCGCTCCAGTCCACGTAGAAGGACGGGTCCTCGGCGTGCGGAGGCACCTGCATGAAGGGCTTCACGAGCTCGCGGATGTTTCGCTTGCCGATGCGCGCGATCCAGCTCTGGAAGCGCTCGCCTGCCTCGCGCCCGTGGGCGTAGGCATCCGTCAGCGCCTCGACGGCCTGCGGCACCGCCTTGCTCGGAATGGATCCGACCGCGAGGCCGAAGGTCCCAGCGTTATTCGTCCATTCGCCGCCGAGAATCAGCTGGAAGTGCGGAACCGTGCGGTTCTCGACCTTGCGGCTGTTGCCGTAGAAGCCGATGTCGGCGACGTGGTGCTGCCCGCAGCTGTTCATGCAGCCCGAGATCTTGATGTGCAGCCCCTTGATCGCCTCCGGCAGCTCCGTCTGCTTCGCCGCCAGGCGCGTGCGCAGCTGCGCGGCGAGGCCGCGCGACGACGCGATGCCGAGCTTGCAGGTATCGGTGCCGGGGCAGGTCGTGACGTCGACGATCGTGCTCGCGCCGGGCGCGCCCAGGCCGAGCTTCACGAGGTGCTGGTAGAGCGCCGGCAGATCGGACTCCGCGACGAAGCGGAGCACGACGTTCTGCTCGACGGTCGTGCGGAGGTTGTCGCCGGTGTAGCGGCGCGCGAGGTCGGCGAGGCCGCGGGCCTGGTCCGAGGTCAGGTCGCCGAGCGGCAGGGTGATCTGCGCGAGCGCATAGCCGGGCTGGCGCTGGCGGTACACATTGCTCTGGTGCCAGGCGTCGAAGCCCTGCGGCCGCGCGCCTGCGGCGAGCGTTGCGGCCGCGCGCACCGGCTCGCTGCGGGTATGGGGGAGCTCGCCTAGATACGCGGTCCAGCGCGGATCGTGGGGCAGCAGCTTGCGCTCCTCGTCGACGAGGCGTCGGAACTCCTCGATGCCGAGCTTCGCGATCAGGAACTTGATGCGCGCGCGACCGCGATTCTTCTTCTCGCCGAGCCGCGCGAAGACGCGCGCGACCGCCTGCGTCGCGGGTAGCAGCTCTTCGACCGGCACGAAGTCGTAGAGCACCTTGGCCTGGTGCGGCACCGCGCCGAGGCCTCCGCCGACGACCATCTTGAAGCCGCGCTTGCCGCCCTCTACCCGCGCGACGTAGCCGGCGTCGTGCATCTGCACCAGCCCGCAGGCCTCGGCGTCGCAGCCGGAGAACGCGGGCTTGAACTTGCGGCCGAAGTCCTGGACGTCGGGATGCCCGAGCAGGAACAGCATCAGCGCCTTCGCATACGGAGAGACGTCGAAGCCCTCGGTGTGGCAGACGCCCGCGCGCGGGCAGGCCGTGATGTTCCGCACCGAGTTGCCGCAGGCCTCGCGCGTCGTGATCTCGACGGCCGCGAGGCGGCGCATCAGGTCCGGAGTGTCCTCGATGTGGACGTAGTGGAGCTGGATGTCCTGGCGCGTCGTGATGTGCAGGATCGCGTCGGAGTACTCCTCGGCGAGGTCCGCGAGCACCTCGAGCTGCTCGGGCGACATCCCGCCGTAGGGGATCTTGATGCGCTGCATCCCGGGGGCATCCCAGAGCGTGTCGGAGCCCTTGGTCGGATGTTCCGCAAATGCGAGCGTGCGCTCGGCGATGCCGTCGTGGCGCTTGCCATTGTCGTAGCGCTGGCCGTAGACGCCGCGGCGCAGGCGCGTCTCGGCGAAGACCTTCTCGTCGAGCTTGCCCTGCTTGCGCAGCTCGATCTGGCCCTGGAACAGATCGATCTCGTCGCCCCATCCCGGGACCATCCGGCCCGCCAGGATCTGCTTCCAGCTCGTGCCGGCCATCGCGGATCACTCCTCGCCCCGTTCCGGGGAGTCGGGCGTCGATGCGCGCGCTCCGACGCGCGGGGCTTGATGGTACAACCGCCGTCTCGAAACCGATGCCGGAATATTCCAGAGTACCGAACGAAAGTATTCGAGCAAATTCAACAGTAAAAGACTAGGAATTCCTCGGGATCGGGATCGAGATCGAGATCGAGACCTCGGAAGCGCCAATGGGTCGGGGCAGCGCGCGCGAGCCGGCGCTTCGAATCGACTCGGCCCAGAGTGCGCCGCCGTGCGGCGGCGCTACTCGCCCCGCCGCCGCGTGATCCGCACGCCGCAGTAGTCGAGCACGCCCGAAATCGGCGAGGGCTTGCGCACCGTGACCGTCACCTCGCTGACGTCGAACTTGGCGAGGATCGCCTGCGCGATCCGCTCGCCGAGGGCCTCGACGAGCCGGTGGTCCTGGTGCGCGGCGACGTCCGCGGCCACTTCATAGATGCGCTTGTAGTGGACCGTGTCGCCGATGCGATCGCTGCGGCCGGCGTCGCGGAGGTCGCGCAGGACCTCGATGTCGAGGCGTACCGGCCGGCGCACGCGGCGCTCCGCTGCCGTCACACCGAGGGCGGCGGGAATCTGGATTCCTTCGAGTAGAATCCGGTCTTCCGTCGACATCGAGCGGAGCCTATCTCCGTTCCGGGGACCGAGCCATGAAGACTGCAGACGTCGCCGCCCGAGAATCCGCCCACTTCATGCCGGTCGTGAAACGTCTGCCGGTCTGCGCGGTCGAGGCGCAGGGCTCGCGCCTGCGCGACGTCGAAGGACGCGAGTACATCGACCTCACTGCAGGCTGGGGCGTGACCTGCATCGGCCACTGTCATCCGGAGCTCGTGCGCGCGATCTCGGAGCAGGCCGGCCGCCTGATGCAGACGACCAACGTCTTCTACAACCTGCCACAGCTCGAGCTGATCGAGCGGATCGCGGCGACCGCACCGGGGGATCTCTCGCGCAGCTTCATCGTGAATTCCGGAACCGAGGCCGTCGAGGGCGCGCTCAAGCTCGCGCACCGCGCGACGGGTCGCGCGAATTTCGTCTCGACGGAGAATTCGTTCCACGGGCGCACGCTCGGCGCGCTGCGCGTGATCGGCGGCGAGAAGCACCGCAAGCCCTACGAGGCGCTGATGCTGCCGAACACGCTCGTGCGCTTCGGAGATCTCGACGCGGCGCGCGGCGCGATCGGGCGCGACGTCGCGGCGTTCATCGTCGAGCCGGTGCAGGGCGAGGGCGGCGTGAATCTCTCTCCGCCCGGCTACCTCGCCGGCCTGCGCGAGCTCTGCGACGCCGCCGGCGCGCTCTTGATCTTCGACGAGGTCCAGACGGGCATGGGCCGCACGGGGAAGCTCTACGCGGCCGAGCACGACGGCGTCGCCCCGGATCTGATGGCGCTCGGCAAGGGACTCGGCGGAGGATTTCCGGTGGCGGCCTTCGTCGCGAGCGAGAAGCTCGCGAAGACGGTGGCGCTCGGCGACCACGGTTCGACCTTCGGTGGCAATCCACTCGCCTGCGCCGCGGCGAACGCGGTCTTCCGCGTGCTCGAGCAGGAGAAGCTCGTCGAGCGCGCCGCGCGTCTCGGCGACGCGTTGCAGGTCCGGCTGCGCAACTTCGCCGCCGAGCACCCCTCGCTCGTCGAAGCCGTGCGCGGGCGCGGGCTCCTCGTCGGCTGTGCGCTGCGCGATCCAGATCGGGCGGCTTCGATTCCGCTGCGCGCAGTCGCGCGCGGCGTGCTCGTGAATGTGACCGCGGGCCGCGTGATCCGATTCTTCCCGGCGCTGAACATCCCGGAGGACGAGCTCTGGAGCGCGCTCGACCAGGTGCTCGCGCTGGTTGCGGAGGATCCCCCCCGATGAGCACCGCGGAATCCGCAGCCGAAGGCTGCCTCGTCGTCTACACCAGCTGCAGCGCCGGCCGCGACGACGAATTCAATCGCTGGTACGACGAGATCCACATTCCCGAAGTGCTGGCACTCGGCCCCTTCCGCCGGGCACGCCGCTACCGGCTCGCGAGCGCGCAGTTCATGCCGCAGACGCACACCTATCTCGCGCTCTACGAATTCCGCGGCAGCGCGGCCGAAGCCGTCGCCGCGCTGAACGCCGCCGCAAACAAGTTCCACATGAGCGACACGATGGGCGAAGCCTTCGTATCGACCGCCGAAGCGCTAGGCCCCGCTCAACAATCCTAGCCCCCCCGCGCTCAGCGCGGGTGGGCGTGCAGCGAGTAGTCGTGGGCCAGCAGGCCCGCGACTTGCGCCGCGATCTCCGGATAGTGCCGCATCTGCTCGAAGTCGCTGTCGTTGGAAAGGTGTCGGTCGCGCACCAGCTCGCGGCCGCGGCGGTTGGTGAAACGCACGATCTCGCGCCACGTCTCGTGCTCCTGCTGCTGTGCCAGATCCAGGATCCAGCGCACCAACACCTCCCAGCCATCGCCGTCGACGGCACCCTGCACCGTGCCGCCCGCGAGGTGCGCGGCGTCCCCGCGCTCGACCTGCGGCTCGCGATGCCGGAGCTCGTAAGCAATCTGGCGACACACCTCTTCGGTCACGAAAGCATCGCTCGCGTGATTGCCCCAGCCTTCGCCCTCGAATTGGCGCCGCCGCGCTTCCGCATGACGCTTCGCGGCGAGCCAGGCGTCCTCGGCCGCGTGGCGCCGCACCGCCCGCTCGCAGCTCGCCACCACGGAGGCGGGATCCGCGTAGACACTCGAGGGATGCTGCATCAACCAGCGAAGTACGTCGTCTCGGTTCATGACTGTGCCCTCCAGCGCGCGGGCCCGGGATGGACCCGTCCTCGGTGGCTGGCAGCAGCCGGAGGGGCCGGCCAGGCCCCGGGGCAAAGGGGCGCCGGGCGGGAGTAGCACGGCGCGCGGGGCCCCTCACCCTCCGACTGCGCCAGCGAATTTCACATCCTAACGCATCCGACACACAAATGGGTGACCCCATCGAGGCTCGATTAGAGAAACGCTTACATACGTCCATGCGCATACAGCGATTCGAGTCGCGGCGACGGGTTTCGCTGCAAACGGCGAGGCATAGCCTGGCCGAGGCGGGGTCTAGGAACTCCGGCCGACGACACAGACGCGGAACCCGATGCCCTCGCCGGCCGCGAATTTCATCGCCGAGCGCAAGAATCGCTCCTCGGTGTCTCCGGGCGCGCTCGCGCAATCCAACTGAAATCGCACCTTTCGGCCCTCGTATTGCGGGTATTGGCGCGCCAGCCAGCCGTCCTGGACGTAGGCGAGGTAGCTGTTCAGCTTGTCCTCGAGCTGCGGCATCTGCTCGAGATCGCTGCCCCAGGGGCGGGTCTCGAGGATCAGCAGCACGACTTCGTCGCTCTCCGCGTCGAGGGAGATCAGATCGATCACCCGCGGGTTCGTCACGCCGCGCGCCTCCGTCGCGGGACGCTCGGGCGCGACTCCGCCCGCCTGGTCGGGAACGAGACGCAGCTCGAGAGGCTTCGCATCACCCACCGCTTCGCTCAGCCTCCGAACATCCCGCCGTTCACGTGGAGCACGCAGCCGTTGACGTAGCTCCCGCGCGTCGCGAGGAATGCGACGACGTCCGCCACTTCGTCGGGGCGGCCCATCCGCCCGAGCGGCACGCGGGAGACGATTGCCGCCTTGATCTCGGGCGGAAGCACATCCGTCATCTCCGTGTCGACGAATCCCGGCGCAACCGAGTTCACGAGGATCTGCTTGCCCGCGAGCTCCTGCGCGAGCGACTTCGTGAACGCGTCGAGACCCGCCTTCGCCATCGTGTACGGGATCTGTCCGGGATTCCCGATGTGCCCGACGACCGACGAGATGTTGATGATCCGGCCGACGCCCCGGCGGAACATGAAGCGCCGCAACACGAGCTTCGTGAGGTACCAGGTGCCGCGCTCCACCGCATGCACCGCGTCGTAGTCCTCGAGCTTCATCGTGAGCACGGGCGCGTTGACGTTGTAGCCGGCGTTGTTCACGAGCACGTCCACGCGCCCGAGGCCCTGCTTGAGCTGCGCGATCAGCGCGTCGATCGACTCCGCCTTTGCCAGGTCCGCCTGGAGCAGCACCGAATCCGGCAGCTCGGCCTGGAGCTTGCGCGCCGACTCCTCGCTGCTGCGGTAGTGGATCGCGACGCGAAAGCCCTCGGCCGCGAGCCGCCGGCAGCAGGCTGCGCCGATCCCCGTTCCGCCGCCGGTCACGAGCGCGACCGGTCGACCTGCGTCCCCTTCCTCGGCCATCGCGCCCTCCACACCTCGGCCTGCAGTGTGCAGGCGCAGCAGCGACCGCGCCAGCAAGCGCAGCCCGGGTCTCCGCCAACGGAGCCCCCGTCGAGCGTCGCGGCGGTCGACCCGGTGCAGGCCGCACGGAGCACTTCAGCGCGGCCATTTCCGAGCGAGGCTGCGCTCAGGGGCCTGCCTGTGATTTCTGAGAAGTTGCGTTGTGGAGGCGCTTCCCACATTTTCCTTTTGATCCCCCGCGGTCCCGTCGAGGCCAACCCGTGCAACGCGACCGCAACTCTTCCAAAATTCTCAGGATCTTCCGCGGCAGGGGCGTCACGCCGACCTGGCCGGCTCGACTCGAAGAGGCGCAGCGCCAGACCACGGTCTGCATCGCCGGCCGGGTGATGACTCGCACTCGCTATGGAGATGAAGGAGCCGACTGGGCGCCCGCTCGGGTGCCGTGTGGTGACTGCGCGGCCATCCAGGGCGAGTTCCACGTGCCGGGTTGCGATCTCGAGCGCTGTCCCGCGTGTCGTGGACAGGCGCTGTCCTGCGGCTGCGCAGGACAGCAATTGGAATAGCTCCAATTACTAACTCATAGTCAGAACTGACCGGCCGCCACCTCGGGGCTTACGAGCAGCTTCCAGCTGCCTGCGACGCGCCGGCCGGCGGCCGCTGCGCGGAGGCGGCGAACGCAAGCGCAGCGAGGAGCAACGGGACGCCGGGATTCGCTCGCGTGCGTTCCCCGAAAGCCGTGCAGGATTCCACGGCAACACCACGATTCACGTTTCGATCCGGAGGTCTTCCAGGAACTCCGAGGCCGGCTCGACGCCCGTCACGAGAAGATGATCGCGCGCCCGCGTGCAGGCGACGTAGAGCAGGTGGCGCTCAGTCTCGTGCACGTCCGCCAGATCCGAAGCGTCGGTGACGTTCTCGATCCGCGATTGCAGAGGCAGGACCTCGTCGTCGCACGCCGCCACCACGACCGCGCGGAACTCGAGACCCTTTGCGAGGTGCATGGTGCCTACCGACACGCTCCCTGGGCGGGGCTCCGCGCTGCCATCGAGTGCGACGGCGTCGAGGCCCGCCGAGGTCACCGCCGCGCACGCCCGGTTCATCTGATCCTTGGAGCGCACGAACACCCCGATCTCGTGTGGAGACACCCCTTCCGCCGTTCGAGCCTCGAGCCACCTCGCGATTGCGTCGGCTTCGGCGTCGATCGAGCTCAGTACCTGGATGACCGGCTCGACCCCGTTGAACGCCGAGACGGTCCCGCGCCGGACCTCCGTGTTCCCATCGACATCGGCGAGCTCCGCAGGCAGCAGCCGGTCCGCCTGGCGCCGGATCTGGTGCGAGGTCCGGTAGTTGATGTGCAGTGTCTCGGAGCACCCGCGCACATCGACGCCGAGGGCGCGCCACGAGAACGGCGTCTGGAAGATCCGCTGCCCGAGGTCGCCGGTGAAGAAGAGCCCATCGCTGCGGTCGCCGGCGAGCGCGACGAGGAAGCGCAGCTGCGGTACTCCGATGTCCTGGGCCTCGTCGATCACCACGAAGTCGAAGGGTCGGCTGGCTCCGCCCCGGATGCGCTCGGTCGCGCGTGCGAAAACGCCGGACATCGTGACGAAGCCGCGATCGGCGAGATCCTGTCGCACTCGCTCGAACATCGACCACAGCCGCGCTCGTTGGGGTTCTGCGAGGCGCGTCTTGCGTCCGAGACGCGCGACATCTCGGTAGGCCTCCCAGCTATCGAGCTGCCATGCATCGACCACATCGCGCCACTCGGTCTCGAGAAACCGTTCGCTGAATCGATGGGCCTCACCGGCGACAGAAGCCTCCCGCAGGAGCGCGCGGATCATCGGCGCGTCCGCGATCGTCGCCGCACCGACGGTCGCCTTGTAGACCTGAACACCCACGCGGTCGATCGCGTGGACCGCGATCCGCTCGCGCACAGCGAGCTCGTTGCCGGCGAGCTGCTGGAGCCTCTGCTCGAGCGCCCGCGCAAGCGTGTCGCTGAACGTCGTGATCAACACTTTCGCTCGTGAATGCGTGCGGGCCAAATACACCGCTCGGTGCAGCGCGACGATCGTCTTCCCCGTTCCGGCCGAGCCCGCGATGCGCGCCGGCCCGCTGTACTGCCGCTCGACGATCTCCCGCTGAGCCGGGTGCAAGAAGACGCTCCACTTCTCCCACGGAAACGCAAGCGCGCGCTCCAGTTCCTCCGCGGTGGTCATTGTGCGGAAGCGTCGCTGCGCATCCGGATGCGCGAAGGGATCCGCATCCGCCGCGGCATGAACCTGCCGCTGAGGCCTTCCACCGGTAGCGAGCTCCAAGAGTGCCTCGGCCGCCTCGCCGGGCAGGTGCTCCGCCAAGTCGAACAGCGAATCTTCCGTCGCCCCGCGAACATCGCCGAGCCACTCGGCCGGTACGCCGAAACCGAGCAGGCTGTCATCGGACACGGAATCGAAGAGCCGCCCCTTCGTGGCGGTCGAGGCAAGCGGCGCCTTCGCTTCGATGTAGCGCGGGATCTCGATCTCCCGCACCGTCTCGCGCACCTCGACGAGCTGGGCGGCGCCAGTCGTCGGGTGCCGCTCGAGTCTTCGCCGCTCGGCCCAGCGGTAGGCTGCGTCGTGGTGGTCGACGTAACAGAGCAGCAAGCTCGCGTCAGTCTTGTGGACGATCAGCCGAATGTCGCTGCTGACGCGCACCGACCAGAAGCTCTTGTCCTTCGCTCGATC
>CAYTJA010000242.1:0-3658 GCA_964437835.1 uncultured Spirochaetales bacterium | reverse complement strand
ACGAGAAGGGCGTGGTGCACCGCGATCTCAAGCCGGGAAACGTCATGCTGACGCGGGAGGGGCGTCTCAAGGTCCTCGACTTCGGGCTCGCCAAGCTCGAAGCGACGAATCCCGGACTCGATGTGACGCAGGCCCCGACGGTAGCATCACCGCTTTCGGTTGCGGGTCAGGTCATGGGGACGCTGACCTACATGGCGCCGGAGCAGGTACGGGGCGAGGCCGTCGACGGCCGCACGGACCTGTTCGCCTTGGGCGTCATGCTCTACGAGCTGACAACGGGGCGGCGTCCGTTCGAAGGTCCGACTTTCGGAGTGATCAGCTCGGCGATCCTGCGCGACACGCCGGCTTCGCTTACCCGCGTCCGCTCCGACTCGCCGACGGACCTCGATCGCATCGTCCTACGCTGCCTCGAAAAGGAGCCGAGCGCGCGCTTCCAGACGGCGCACGACGTGGGCCGCGAGCTGCGCCGCGTGCGGTTGATGCGGGAGGGCGGCATCGTCGAGAAAGCGCCGCCGACCCCAGCGACAGCGCTGCTCGGTCGTAGCGCGCACCTCGAATCCGCGGGAGAACGCCTGCGCGCCGGCGCGCGCGTGCTCACGATCACCGGCTACGGCGGCACCGGCAAGACGCGGTTCGCAATCGAGCTCCGTCGCCTTCTGGCGCCCGAGTATCCCGGCGGTACCGCCTTCGTCTCTCTCGCCGCCATCACGGCAGGGGCAGAGGTGCTGCCGACGATAGGCATCGCGCTCGACATCGCCGAGGCGCACGGCCGCTCGGCGCTCGACGCGTTAGCCACGGTCATCGGCGACCGCCGTGTGCTCCTCGTGCTCGACAACCTCGAGCAGGTGCTCGATGCGGCCCCCGACATCGCAGCGCTGGTTTCGCGATGTTCCGCGTTGCAGGTGATCGCCACGAGCCGCGCGCCGCTCAAGATCGGCGCGGAATCGGAGTTCGCCCTGCCGCCGCTTGCGCTGCCGGCCCAGGACGCGACGTCTTTGGAAGCACTTTCGACCTGTCCTTCGGTCGCACTCCTCGTTCAGCGCGCCGAAAAGGTCAAGCCCGGGTTTGCCCTCACCGTAGCCAACGCGGCGGCGATCGCCGCGATCTGCCGCCGCCTCGACGGCCTGCCGTTGGCGCTCGAGCTCGCCGCGGCGCGCGTGCGTATCCTCGAACCCGCGGCGCTGCTGCAACGCCTCGACCACGCGCTCGACCTATTGACCTCGGGGGATCGCGATCTCCCGGTCCGCCAACGCACGCTACGCGCGACGATCAGCTGGAGCTACTCGCTCCTCGACGGGGCGGAGCAGCGGCTATTGCGCCGGGCTTCCGTGTTCCACGAAGGCTTTACGCTCGAGGCAATGGAACAAGTCTGCTACGGCGACGACGAGCGACCCCGCGCGCTCGACGAGCTGAACTCGCTCGTCGAGAAAGGGCTCGTGCGGGTGGTGGGATCGGGCGACCGCTATTCGTTGCTCGAGACCATCCGCGCCTTCTCGGCCGAGCAGCTCCATGCAGAAGGGCGGGTGGATGCTCTCCGGAACGCTCACGCTGACTACTTCATTCGATTCACCGCCGAGGTGGCGGCGGGCATTTTCGGGACGACGCAACTCGAGTCGGTGCGACGTGCCCGTGGCGACAACGCGAACACGCAGACAGCCATTCACTGGCTCATCGCCTGTGCTGCGTCCGGGGACTTGGCGGCGCTCGAGAAGGGGCTCCTGCTCTGCGGCCAACTGGATTGGTTCTGGCACATCGGCGGCCAGCATCTGACCGCGCGCACCCTGCTGGACGCGCTGCTTGCGCTTGCCGCCGATCGTCCTCCCAGCCGTGGCCGCGCTCTCTCTTGGCTCGCCGCCGGAATGGTCGCAACGACGACCGGTGAATGGGAACGCTCGCTCGCCGAATGGGCTGCGGGCTTCGCGGACGGGAAAGCGGTGGGCGACGAAGCCGCCGCGGCCGAAGGGATCATGGGCGTGGGCTACTGCAACCTGAGCCTTGGGCGGATGGAAGAGGCGAAGGCGGCGTTCGACGAGGGGATCGCACGTTCCGCATCCGGCGGGCACGACTTCATGCACGCGCTTTCGATGTCGCTGAAGGGGATGCTGCTCTTCGCGACCGGAAGCACCGACGCCGGCATGGCGCTCGTGGAGAAGGCGCGACAGATCCACGTGCGCATGGACGACCACGAAGGTCGCGGCGTCGCGCTCAGCTTCTTGGCACAGATGACCTTCGCGAAGGGCGAGCATGCGAAGGCCCTCACGCTCTATCGCGACGCGCTCACCTCCCTCGAGCTGGTCGGCGACCACCCCGAGATCGCGCGCGTCCATTGCGAGATGGGCTGGACCGCGCTCGGGGCCGCGGATGCCCGCGCGGCGCGGCGGGCGTTCCGGCAGGCCGTGCAGACGTATGAGCAGGTCGGAAGCCCGCGCGGAACGGGTTTGGCCCTGCTCGGCCTCGCGGCGGTCGAAGCGGCGGACGGCCGGTCGGAGCGCGCCCTCACGATCGCCTCGGCGGCGCAGTCGTTGTCGGAGCGGGCGGGAGTCGTCATCCAACATCCCATGGATCCGGGCCTCGCCGCCCGGATCGAGGCGCTCAAGGCGTCGATCCCGAAGGCGACGCTCGACGGGCTCGAGGCAAACGCGAGCGCCCTTTCGCCGGCTGCGGTGCTCGCGATGATCGCCGAGTAACGATGCTCAACATGAAGGAGGTCACCATGGTCGCCAAGACGAAGCCGCAGCGCATGACGTTAGCCGAGACGATGTTCGCTCTCGAGAAGGCGGGCTCCGAGCAAACACGCAAGACCTACGCGCGCCACGGAGCGGTGGGGCCGATGTTCGGCGTGAGCTTCGCCACGCTGAAAACGCTACTGAAGCGCATCGGCGTCGATCAGGAGCTCGCGCTGGCCCTATGGGACACCGGGAACCTCGACGCGCGCAATCTGGCGGCGAAAATCGCCGACCCCGCGCGGATGACGACTTCCATCCTCGACAAGTGGGCGGCGGCGCCGACTGGCCGGATGTGCTGGAGCTACGTGCCGTACCTCGCCGCCGAGGGACCCCATGCGCGAAAGCTGTGCGATGCGTGGCGCTCTGCTTCGAGCGAGCCCAAGCGCTGTGCCGGGTGGTCGCTCGTCTCTGCTATGGCGATGCTCGACGAGGACACGCCCGACGCCTGGTTCGCCGAGCGCCTTAAGGAGATCGAGGCATCGATCCACCCGTCGCCGAACGCGCAGCGCGAAGCGATGCTGCGCGCCCTCATCGCGATTGGCTGCCGCAGCGCCGGCCTGCGAAAGTCTGCGACCGCAGCCGCCAAGCAGATCGGGAAGCTCGAAATCGATCACGGAGACACGTCCTGCAAGACTCCCGAAGCGGTGCCTACCCTAGAAAAGACGTGGGCCTACGCGACGTCGAAGGGCTTTGCGAGTCCCGCGGCGCAGGAGCGCAAGCGCGAGTCGATGCGCACGCGGTGCTGAGGCGGCTCGTGGCGCGAGCCGGAGGCGAACAGCCGGGGGCCGACGGATTATGAAGCACTGAACGGGCGTCCTCTAGTCCCAAAACAGGCGTGTTTCGACACGACGTGAGGCGTGATGTCGCGACCGGCGAGTAGCGATAGCGGTCCCCGCCTGGCGCTCGGTGCGCCGTTCCGTCGTCCTGGTTTG
>CAYTJA010000241.1:0-3468 GCA_964437835.1 uncultured Spirochaetales bacterium | reverse complement strand
CAGCGTCCTCGGCGTTGACATCTCCACGATCATGCTCGCACGGGCGCGCGAGCGCGCGCGGGACGCCGGCTTCACCCAGGTCGAGCTCGCCAACGCTGACGCCCAGACCCACGCCTTCGCTCCGGGCGCGCGCGACTTGGTGTTCTCGCGCTTCGGCGTGATGTTCTTCGCCGATCCGACGCGCGCCTTCGCCAACCTGCGCGCGGCGCTGCGCCCGGGTGGGCGCGCGGTGTTCGTCTGCTGGCGTTCGCTTGCGGAGAACCCGTGGATGGCCGTGCCGCTCGGCGCGCTGGCGAGCTTCTTGACGCTACCGGCGCCCCCGCCTCCGGGATCGCCGGGGCCGTTCGCGTTCGCCGATCCGGACCGCGTTCGCGGCATCCTGGCCGCGGCCGGCTTCGAGCCGCCCGAGATCGCCGCGCACGATGGCGAGCTCGTGCTCGGGGGCGACCTCGACGAGGCGGTCCACTTCAAGCTCTCGACCGGTCCCGCGAGCCGGATGCTCGAGGAGGCGGGGCCCGCGCATCGCGCGCGGGCCGAGCAGGCGGTGCGCGACGCGCTCGCACCGTACGCCGGCCGCGGCGGAGTGGCGCTGGCGGGCGCGATCTGGTGCGTGATGGCTCGCAATCCGCAAGCCGACCGGAGGTCGGCGCGCAGCGAGGCGGCGCCGAGCATTGGCTGACTCACAGGTGGACCTCCCGATGCGGCGTTTCGCCGCTGGCTCGAGGCGAACTGGATTCGAATCCAGTTGACGGCGGGTCGTCGTCGCTGCGTCGGCGGAACTGAGCCATGTGCGGCTCCCCGAAGTCGAGGCGCGCCCGCTGCTGATTGTGCGCGCGGCAACGCAGCGTAATGGCATCGATCGAGTGGGCCCTCGTTCTGGCCCAGGCGTCCGCGTGGTCAAACTCCAGGAACTCCTGTGAATCGCAGCGTCGGCCGCCAGCCGAAACGTAGGTGCAGCGGCCAGCATCGCGCCGCCAGACGGCCCGGCGGATCGCCGCAGGGATGTGGCGCGAAGGGAGCTGTTCCGGCGGCCGGGAGGGAGCCGGTTTCGGAACTGGAGTCTCGGCGAACTTCCGCTTGCGCACCTGTGCGAGCAGGCCCGCGACCGCGCGAGCCAGGATCTTTCCGAGGTCGCCATCCGGAACCTGATGTCGCATCAGCGCGCGCAGCTCCTGGAGCTGCGCGTACAGCGCGCGGTCGGCCGTGAACTGCACCCGGTACCGCTCGGCGCCCAGCGGCTCGGTAAACCCTTTCGGGGAGGTGGTCTGGAGAGGAGGAGCCGGGGGTGCCGATCGCTCGCGGGACGCGGGGGGCGTCTGGGGGAGTGCGGCCTGTAGTCCCCGAGCCTGCTTCGCAGGCTCGGGAATTCGGCGTACCGAAGTGGGCACCGCAGGACGTGGCTCGCGGTCGGCGAGCAGCTGCCGGATCTCCTCCGCACTGCGATGCCGGGCAGCCTTGATCAGCTCCGTACAATTGCTCGACGTAAGCTTTGGCGCCAGCAAGCCGACCGCCGTGAGGTGCAGCTCCCCGCAGCGCACCGCCTCCAGAATCTCCGGATGACGTCTCGCCGCGCGAGCGGCCTGAATCCGCTTGTACGCGACTCCTTCTGCGAAGTGGAGCACCCGCTGGCAGTAGACGAACATCGAGGAGCAGCCCTCCTCGAGATACAGCCCGCGCGCATCGACCGCAGCGAGATGAACGAGCAGCTCGGCCTCGACCGCGTTGCCGCGCTGAACCAGCTCCCGCACCCGTACGAGCAGCTGGGCGTTCGGAAGCCCAGCGAGCGATTCCGACATGACTTGACCTCGTAGGAACGGCGGGGTGAGGTCAACCCCGAGAATAACACGACGTCTGACCGCTTCTTGGAGCACCTCGTGCGCGACGTTCTCTCTGTCGATCCACGATTTTGACCTGAAGTCTGAATGACTCGCGCAGAGAGCGAATCGGAACGTCTCAGACGGAGAAATCAGGCCGGGCTCGGCCAGGGTCTGCTCGGCCCCCACAAACCTGTCAATGCCTTCGCTCGAAATTATTTCTGAAATCCTGAACTGGATTTGAATCCAGTTGCAGATGCCGCCACGGAACCACCCAACTTCGCTCCCCGGTTTACCTAGCCCACGACGACTGGCAGCTGACCATGGACGCTGGTGGGGTCCCATTGCTGACGCACGGGAAGTCCGCTGCCCGAGCACTCGATGACGACCCCTTGTCGAAGCTGATTGCCGAGGGCGAGGAGCGCTGAATGCCTGGGCGCCGTTCCTGGTGCTCGTGACTCGGCCGTCGCACTCCCTGCAACCCATCGATTTCATTGGAACCGCTCCTTCGCGCTGCCCGAAGTCGGTCGGTCCCCTGCTTCGCGCAGCGCAAGGAAGCCCCGGAGGGGGTCGTCCCTTCGCGTTCGCAAGCGCGAGCGGCACCCGCCTGGCTCGGCGAGCCACGCGCGCAATGCGGCGGGCACGCGCGGTCGCGCACTGGAATCACGCCGGTGACCCGCGGCGGCGCGCTCACGCGTTTGCTTCCTTCTCGCGCAGCGTGACGAACTCCTCCGCCGACGTGGGATGGATGCCGATCGTCGCGTCGAACTGCGCCTTGGTCGCGCCGCACACCAGCGCGATCGCCACGCCCTGGATGATCTCGCCCGCGTGGTCGCCCACCATGTGCGCGCCGACCACCCGATCGCTCGCCGGCTCCACCACGAGCTTCATCAGTGTGCGCTCCTGGCGACCCGAGAGCGTGTGCTTCAGCTCGCGAAACGCGGTGCGATAGACGTCGATCGCTCGATAGCGCGCCCGGGCCTGGGCCTCGGTGAGCCCCACACAGCCGATCGGCGGCTGGCTGAACACGGCAGACGGCACGTTCTCATATACCGGCCGCGTCGGGCGGCCGGCAAACAGCGTGGCGGCGAGGCACATGCCCTCGTGGAGCGCGACCGGCGTGAGGTTCACGCGGTCGGTGACATCTCCGATCGCCCAGACGCTCGGCACCGAAGAGCGCGAGTACTCGTCCACGCGGATCGCGCCGTTCGCCCGCAGCTCGACCTTCAGATCCTCGAGACCTAGCTCGCGCGTCCGCGGATGGCGGCCGGTGGCGTACAAGATCGCGTCGCCTTCGAGGCGGGAGCCGTCCTCCAGCGTCGCGCGCAATGTGCCGTCCGACGCCCGGTCGATCCGCGCGATGTTCGACTCGAAGCGCAGGTCGATGCCCTGACGCCGCAGCTCCGCGGCGAGGTGGACGCGCACGTCGTCGTCGAAGCCGCGCAGGAAGAGCGACCCGCGATAGAGCTGGGTGACGCGCGCCCCGAGACCGTGCAGGATCCCCGCGAACTCTACCGCGATGTAGCCGCCGCCGACCACGATCGGCCGCTCGGGCATCGCGTCGAGATGGAAGACCTCGTTCGAGCTGATCGCGTGCTCGATCCCGGGAATCGCCGGCAGCGAAGGCCACCCCCCCGTCGCCACCAGGATGTGC
>CAYTJA010000240.1:0-2672 GCA_964437835.1 uncultured Spirochaetales bacterium | reverse complement strand
CTGGTGAATCACGGGAACGCGACCGCGGCGACCTACACGCTCGACTGCATGGGAATGAACTAGCCGGGATGCCCGCGAAGTGGATCAGCTTCAAGCCGGAGGTGCGGCTTACTCCGGCCTCGATGGCGATCGCCGCGCAGTATCTCGCGGTCGCAGCCGACTGCGCGCCGGAGCTGCACGGTGACGTGCTCGTGGTCACGAGCGGGAACGACTCGAAGCACAAGGACGACTCGCAGCACTACGCGAGCGCCGCGTGGGATCTGCGCACGCACCCGAACGACGACGGCAGCGCGCGGCCGGGCGGGATCATCACGCCGGACGGGCTCGCCGCGGATGAGCGCGGGAAGGCGCTCGACGTCGCGGGCACGCGCTGGGCCAAGCGGATCGCGAAGCGCCTCGGGGCGCCCTATCAGGTCATGTACGAAAAAGGCAACATGCACGTCCACGGCGAAGTGGACTACGGGGAGGGGTAAGGCATGGAATCGAAATGGATCGCGCGGAGCCGGCAGGTGTGGGCCGCGGTCGCGAGCTTCCTGCCTGTGGTCCTAACGCTGCTCTGCTCGACCGGGATCTGGTGCGCGCAGGCCGGGTTCGCGGAAGCGATGACCGGGCTCGGCTCCAGCATGATCGGGATCGCGGTCGGTGTCGCCGTACTCGTCGGCCGTTTCTCCGCCGGCAATCTCTCCTGGGTCGCGGTCGGGATCGCCTCGCTCGCGGCCATCTCGCAAGCGGCGCAGCAGCTCACGGGCGCGGCGGTTGACCCGGCGCTCTCCGAGGGCTTCGCGGGCTTCGCGGGCTCGATCGTGTCGGCCGTCGCCGCGGCGCTGGTCGCGTGGAGCAAGCTGCGTCCGGACCAGCCGACAGGAGCTCCAGCGGCCCTGACCCTACGGCCTGCGGCGGGCCCGATCGCGAGCGCGCCCTGATGGAATTCGCGGTCGCCGCGCTCCTCGTGTTCGCGCTTAGCGGTGGGATTTTCGCGGCAGCCGCGTGGGTCGGGCGCCAGATCCGCGCCCTCGGCAGCAACGAGGCGCGGCGCGCGGACCTCGAATCGCAGGCGCTTCGCCGCGCGAAGGCCGACGACCTACGCGCCCGCCCGCGCCCGAGCGAGGACGCAGTTGACGCGTGGATGGATCCTCCGCCGTGACCGCGGGCGCGAGATGGAGCGTAAGCCGTGAGGGTTTCGGCTTGCTACTTGGGGGGCTCGCGCCCGCGGTCCTGGCCTGCTCTTCTCCGCCGCTGGCCGGTGCGCCTCCGCCGGTCCCGCGCGGGGGTGCCGCTCTCGTGGAAGAGCTGCGAGCGCTCCGCGCGCTCGATGGCGCCGAGATCGTACTCGTGGGAGAGCCCAAGCCGGGAGCGCTGCCGTGGTGCGCCGCTATCCCGGGCACGCCGCACTGGTCTTGCAGTGTCGACGTTGCAGACCTGAGAATCTGGATCAGGGATGTCGTCTCATACGCGGCGGAGATCGACTGTCTGCGTGGCGTACAGGACGCCTGCGACTCGGGTGCCGCCCCTTGAGCGAGCCGCTACCGAATCAGGAAAGCGTGCTCTTCGGGCTAGCCAGGTTCGGGGGCATTCGGCCTCGCCCGCCCCGGGCGACCGAACTGCCTCCGATCTATCCGCCCTGCCCGCGGTGCGGCGCGGAGGCTCCGCCGGCCCGGGTTATGCGCCGGCACGTCCCTTGTCCCGAGCAGAGGATCTCGCTCTCGGAGGGCGACGGCCTCGTGCTCGTCAACGCCTGCCTGCGCTGCGTAGCGCGACTCGTCGCGGGGATGTGATGCCCGAGCCGTATCACTGCATCCCCGAGCCCACAAAGGCGCAGGTCGACTCGACGCCTATCTGCGAGGTGACTTGCGCGGACGGTCTGCCCCCCGAGGTGCGGCTGGTGCCCGAGCCGCCGGCTGGGCTCGCTCTCGTGGCCTGCGTGCTTGTGCTCGCGGCGCTCGGGAGGTGGAGATGAGAACCGAGCTGGACGCGCGGGTCGAGGCCGTCGAGCGCGCCTGCCTCAAAAGCGTCGAGGCGCTAGGCGTCCGCTTCGAGCGCGTCGAGGATGCCGTGCGCGGCGATGGACTCCAGAACATCGGGATTCTTGCGAGGCTCTCCATGGCGGAGACAAACATCAAGGAAGCGCTCTACGCGCAGAGACGCATCTTGTGGGGCGTGCTAGGCGGCATCGGCGTGCTGCTGACCTTCGTTGCCGTCGAGATCTTGCGCAGCTATATGAGCCGGGGAGCGACATGAACCTGGGTGGCGCAATCTGGCCCTTGATCCACGCGCTCACGGTCGGGCTGATCGTGACGCTGCTGGTGCTCGCGCTTCAGAACAGGCTCTACATCCTCCATCTGCACGATCTGCTTCGGCGCCGCGGGCCCGATGCGGAGTGGTGCGTGAATGCTGAGAAGCTGAATCCGGGATGGCAATGCGGGACTTCGTTTCCGGTGTGGGATGGCAATACACCGTGACCGATCAGCCGTGGGTCTACCAGTACGTGCGCATCCTGCGCGTCGTCGATGGCGAGAGAACCGCCGTGCTGGTCGACCGCGCGCCAAAGCCATGAGCAGCACGAGCCCCGCGGCCAGGCCCTCGCTGCCCGGCTCCGGCAGGTAGATCCGCGCGTAGCCGGTCTCCCCATCCAGCACCAGCTCACACGCATTGAGCGGGCTCGCGTGCGGCTG
>CAYTJA010000239.1:0-6678 GCA_964437835.1 uncultured Spirochaetales bacterium | reverse complement strand
CGTGTGGCGCGCCGCGCTGGCAGTCGCGCTGGGCTCGGTGCTGGTGAACTTCGGGCTGCTCTACGCGTTGGGCTTCGACCTCGCGCGGGCCGGCAGCCAGGGCGCGTTCCGGATCAGCGGCGGGCTGCACGGCGTCGCGGGCTGGCTGCACTGGGCGGAAGTGCAGCTCGCATTCCTGCGCACGAACCTCGGCGTCTGCGGTCTCGGCGTCGCTGGGCTGGGACTGCTCGCGCTCGCGGATCGCCGGTTGCGGCGACCGAACCCGCTGCTGCACGGCGCGCTCTGTTGCGGGGTCGCGGGCCTGCTCTGGATCGCGTGCTTCCGGAACCTGAGCCTGATCCACCACTTCGTGCAGTGGTCCTTCGCGACCGGCCTCGTGCTGCTGCTCGGCGGCCTGCTCCAGAACGCCGCGAAAGAGATCTTTCCGGGCCGCCCGCGGCTGCCCGCGGGTCTGGCGCTCGCGGCGGGCGCGCTGCTCTTCGGTGTCTGGCGCGAAGCCGAGGCGCTCGAGCGGCGCACGCGCGCCTCGGCCTTCGGAGCTCGCGCGGACATCGCCGCGCTCGAGCAGCTCGACTGCCAACGCCTGCTGATCGGAGGCGAGGGCCTGAGCGGGCCGCCGGCGTGGTGGGAGACGCCGGTCGTCGCCGCCGCACTCGATCCGATCTGGCGCGGGCGCGTGTCTCGCGCCTGCGCGCTCCAACAGCTCGAGCTCGCGCGCGAGCTCAGGCGCGGCGATTGGATCGCGGTGGCGCGCGCCGGCGCGGGTGGGCAGGAGCTGCAGCGCATCCTCGGCGAGCGCTTTCCGGGCTCGCGCATCGAGGAGCGCGTCCAGAGTCCAAATTTCGAGCTGCTCGGAATCGCATCCGCGCCTGCTTCTCGTTAGTCGGTGTCTCCGGGCCACTCGGGCCAGTCGCGCGCGACGCTGCTCGTGAATCGCGGCGGGCGGCGCTCGAGATAGGCCATCACGCCCTCGACCGAATCCGGCCGCCCCATCAAGTGATGGTGCAGCGCGGTTTCGAGCCGCCCGACCTCGGCCCTGGTCAGATTTGCGCTCTGCCAGAGCAGCCGCTTGCTGATCGCGACCGAGAGCGGTGCGGTTTCGCGTGCGACCTCGCGCGCGAGCTCGATCGAGGCGGGCAGGACCTCGGCGGCCGGCAGCGCGCGCGAGACCAGCCCGAATGCGGCGGCCTCGCTGCCGCTGATGCGGGTTCCGGTCAGCAGCAGCAGCGCCGCGCGCTCGATTCCGACCAGACGCTGGAGCGTCCAGTGCGAAAACGCGTCGGGCATCACGCCCCGGCGTACCTGCACGATGCCGTAGCGCGCCTCTCGTGCGGCGATCCGGACGTCGCACTGGAGCGCCAACGAGAGGCCGAGCCCGATCGCGTGGCCATTCATCGCCGCGATGACCGGTTTGCGCAGCTCCCAGGCCGGGACCGCGAGTGCGCCCGCGCTGAAATCCTCGGAGTCCTGACGGGCGAAGGTCGCCTCGCCCGCCGCGAGATCGGCCCCGACGCAGAACGAGTCTCCAGCGCCGGTCACCACGACGGCGCGCACCGCGTCGTCCGCGTCGCAGCGCCGGTAGGCGTCGCTCCATTCGTCGCCCATGCGGGCGCTGAACGCGTTGCGGCGCTCGGGGCAGGCGAGAGTGATCAGGGCGACACCGCCCTCGAGCTCGAAACGGATCTCGCGGTACTCCACAGCGCGCCGTTAGAGCGCGCTGCGCGGCGCGCGGAAGCAGCGGCAGCGGGACATCCGAAGGCCTCCTCGAGCAGATTCCGGATCGACTGCAAGCTATGCTCTGAGGCCGCGACGAGCAAGGCCCTGTGCGAAGATGCACGTGGGGAGGACTCCGATGTCGGAACGAGACGATCGCCTCGATGCCCTGCTCGCACGGGAGGAGATTCGCGACGTGGTGCTCTCGCTCGCGCGCGGCACCGACCGCCTCGACGCGGAGCTGATCCGCGGCTGCTACCACCCGGACGCCGTCGACGACCACAACTCGTTCCGGGGTGGACCCGACGCCTTCGCGAAGTGGGTGCTCGAGGCGCTCAGCTATTTCGAATCGACGATGCACTTCGTCGGCCCGCCGCGGATCGAGCTCAGGGGAGACGCCGCCGCGGTCGAGACCTACTGCATTGCGCACCACCTGACGAAGCCCGACGAGCGCGGCGAGCAGCGCGATATCGTGCTCGGCCTGCGATATGTCGACCGCTTCGAGCGCCGCGCGGAGCCCGGCGGGCCCTCCGCCTGGAGGATCGCAAGGCGGGTGTGTGCCTTCGACTGGACGCGCACGGTCCAGAGCCTTCCGGACGAGCGCTTCCGCTTCGAAGAAGACTTCACACTCGGCCGCCGCGACGCGGCAGACATCACCTATCAGCTGAGCTCATCGCTCGGCTGAACGCCCGCGCGCAGCGGCAACCAGGAGCACGGCATGGCGCATCGGGTCCAGACAGTCACGGGCGAAATCGGCGCAGAGGGGCTGGGCCGCACGCTGATGCACGAGCACCTGCAGATCGGCTACCCCGGCTGGGAATCGCACTCCAGCCGGCCGGGGCCCGGGCGCGCGGAGCGCATCGCGATCTGCGTCGATCGGATCGAGGAGCTGAAGGCGGGCGGGATCACCTCGCTGCTGGATCCCTGCCCCTCCGACCTCGGGCGCGATGCGGAGCTGATCGCGGAGGTCGCGCAGCGCACGCGCTTCCAGATCATCTGTGCGACCGGGCTCTACAAGGAGAGCGAGGGCGGGGCGGCCTACTGGAAGTTCCGCGGGCACTTCGGGAGCTCGGTCGACGCGATGGCCGAGCTCTTCATTCGCGAGCTCTCCGAAGGCATCGGCTCGACCGGCGTGCGCGCGGGCATCCTCAAGGTCGCGACGGGCCCCGGCGGGATGAGCGACTACGAGCGCGATGTGTTCCAGGCCGCCGCGAAGGCCTCGCTCGCCACTGGAGCTCCGATCACGACGCACACGGATCGCGGCAAGGTCGGCGATCTGCAGCAGCGCGTGCTCGTGGAGCAGGGCGTGCCGGCCCATCGGATCGTGATCGGGCACAGCTGCGGGACCTCGGACCACGGCTACCACATGCGGATCGCGCGCGGCGGCTCCTACCTCGGCTTCGATCGCTTCGGTCTCGACGCGCTGAACCCGGACTCGGAGCGCGTGAGCTCGATGCTGCGCCTGATCGAGAAGGGCGCCGGCGATCGCATCGTGGTGTCGCACGATTCGGTCTGGTGTTGGCGCGGTGAGCCCTTCGCGAACCCCAACGTGCTCGAGGCGCTGCGCAAGACGAACCACCCGCTGCACTTCACACAGCGGATGTTGCCGATTTTGCGCGAGGGCGGCGCGAGCGAGGCGCAGATCGAGGCGCTGCTCAGTGACAACCCGCGGCGCTTCTTCGCGGGCCACAAGCTCCCGGGACTCGCCTAGCGCACGCCCCGCAGGAGACCCTGATAACCTGCCGCGAAGGGCTCGGTCTCGTGGGGGGCAGCGTGAACCCGATCGTCGACACATCTGGTGGACGTCTGCGCGGGCGCGAACAGCGCGGCGTCCGCAGCTTCCTCGGCATTCCCTATGCGAGGCCGCCGATCGGGCCGCAGCGTTTCCGCGCACCCCTGCCTCCCGAGCCCTGGGCGGGCCTGCGCGATGCACTGCACTACGGTGCGGCGGCGCTGCAGCCCTCGCTCCCGCTCTTCAAGTCCTTCGCGCTCGCAGGAGGCGGCCGGCAGTCCGAGGACTGCCTGTACCTGAACGTCTGGACCCCGGGGCTCGACGGCGCGCGTCGCCCGGTCATGGTGTGGATCCACGGCGGCGGCTTTCTGGTCGGCTCCGGCGGGCTGCGCCTCTACGACGGCGCTGGCCTGGCTCGGCGCGGCGATCTCGTCGTCGTCACGCTGAACTATCGCCTGGGAGCGCTCGGCTTCCTGCACCTGCACGGGCGCGGGGGGGAGCTCGTCGGGGCTTCGAACGCCGGACTGCGCGACCAGATCGCCGCGCTCTCGTGGGTGCGCGAGAACATCGAGCGCTTTGGCGGCGATCCGCAACAGATCGCGATCTGCGGTCAGTCCGCGGGTGCGATGAGCGTCGCAGCGCTGCTCGGCGCTCCCGCCGCGCGCCCGCTCTTCTCGCGGGCGATTCTGCAGAGTGGCGCGGCCGATCACGTGCTCGCACCGGAGCACGCGGAGCAGGTGAGCCAGGCCTTCCTCGAGGAGCTCGGCGGCCCGGCACCGACCGCGGAAGCGCTCGCGCGCTTCGACACCAGGCGGCTGCTCGCCGCGCAGGCGCGCGTGAACCGCAGGCTCGCGAACCAGGCGCAGCTGATGGTATTCCTGCCGGCCGTCGATGGCGACGTGCTGCCCGAGGCACCGCTGGCGGCGGTCGCGCGCGGAGCGGCCGCGCAGATCCCGCTGCTGATCGGGACCACACTCGACGAGTGGAAGCTCTTCACGCTGATCGACCGCGGCCTCCCCGCGATGCGCGAGGACCAGCTGCTGCAGCGCCTCGAGGAGCTGCTGCCGCAGGTCGCGGCGAGCGCTCCCGAGGCGCCGCAGGCGGCCGCGGCCTACCGCGACGCTCTGCGCGCGCGCGGCGGTCGCACCACGCCCTTCGAGGTCTGGTGCGCATTCCAATCGGCGCGGGTGTTCCACTATCCCGCGTCGAAGCTCGCCGAGGCGCACGCGCGCGCGGGCGGCTCCACCTACGGCTATCTCTTCACCTGGCGCATGCCGCTCTTGCGCCGCGCGCTCGGGGCCTTCCATGCGCTCGACGTGCCCTTCGTGTTCGGGCTCGGACGCTCGCCGTGGTTCCGCTCGCTGGCAGGGGCGACCGGATCTGCGGGCCGCCTCGCGTCGGCGATGCAGGACGCCTGGACCGGCTTCGTGCGCTCCGGTGCGCCGGGCCATCTCGAGCTCCCGACCTGGCCGCGCTACGACGCCTCCCAGCGGGCGACGATGGCGCTGGGCCGGCGCTGCACGCTCGCGCACACGCCGCTCGAGGACGAGCGGCGGCTGTGGCAGCGCTGGTGCGAGCCGGGCCCCGTGCCGGGATAGCGCGGGCCGATGCCGAGCTCGGGACCGGCCACGGCAGCTCCCGGCCTGCGCCCCACGCGCGGCTCGCGTGTGGCGGCGTGGCTGCGCGAGTTCTCCGCGCTCGACCTGCGCTCGCTCGCGCTGCTTCGCGTCGGGCTCGCGCTCTGCATGCTCTGGGATCTCGCGCTGCGCGCGCCGCTGCTCTCGCAGCTCTACAGCGACGAGGGTCTGCTCCCGAGGCGGGTGCTGATCGAGCAGGTGCCCGAATACGTGTCGCCGCTCGCACTCCACCTCGTGAGTGGCAGCGCGGCCTATCAGGGGCTGTTGTTCGGCCTGACGGCGCTGTGCGCACTCGCGCTCGGCCTCGGCTACCGCACGGGCGTCGCGACGCTGCTGTGCTGGTGGCTCGAGCTCTCGCTGCAGATGCGCAATCCCTTTGCCCTGAACGGCGGCAACCACCAGCTGCGCATGGCGCTGTTCTGGTCGCTGTTCCTGCCGCTCGGCGCGCGCGCGTCGCTCGACGCTCGCAGCCGCGGGCCGAGCCCCGGCGAGCGCGTCTGCGGCATCGCGCCCGCCGCGCTGTGGATCCAGGTCGCATTCATCTACCTCGGCGCGGGCATCGCGAAGAGCTCGCCGCAGTGGATCCAGATGGGCAATGCGCTGCACTGGGTTGTGATCGATCCGGACTGGACGCGCCCGCTCGCGCAGCTCGTCGCGGGCTATCCCGAGCTGCTGCGCGTGCTGACCTTTGCGACCGTGGGACTCGAAATCACGGCGCCGATCGCCTTCGCAGTGACCGCCTGGAACGGCTGGCTGCGCGCGGCCGCTGTGATCGCGCTGATCGGGCTCCAGAGCGGCATCGGAGTCACGATGAGCCTCGGGGTGTTTCCGCAGGTCAGCATCGCGGTGCTGCTCGGACTGCTGCCGGGCGTCGTCTGGGAGCGCTTCGGTGCCAGCCGCGAGCGCCGCGTGTTCCGCGCCGCGCCGCGAGCCCAGGGGCCGGGCGCGGCGGCACGCGCACGCGCGGCCTGCGCCGCGATCTGCCTCGCGTGGGTCGTCGCGTACAACGCAGACTTCTGGATCGAGGCCTTCGAGCTCCCGCGCTCGATCGAGCGGCCCGGTCGCTGGATCAAGCTCGATCAGGTCTGGAACATGTATCACTCGGTGCACCGCGCGCAGTTCCGCTGGGATCTGCACGGGACGACCGCGAGCGGAGCAGAAGTCGCGCTCGCGCATCGGGGCTACGGACCGCGCTGGCGCGAACGCGTGCAGAGCCTCGCGCAGCAGCCGTTCTGGCGCGAGTACGCCTCGAACCTGCAGGACGACGCCGGCCGCTTCCTGCGACCGGAGCTCGCGGCCTTCTGGTGTCGAGAGTGGAACGCGGACGCGCCCGCGGCCCATCGGCTGCAGCGCCTCGAGCTGCTCTACGTCGCGCGCTACCTGCGGCTCTCGGGCGAGCACGAGCCGTGGCGCGCGCGCTCCGAGGGCCGCTTCGAGTGTCCCTGAGCGGCCCGCGGCTCGTTAGAGATCGAGCACTGCGCCTCGGCCGCGCGCACAGAATGCCGCGCGCAGCGCCGCGACGTCCGAGGGGCCGAAGCTTCGATAGGCGCCGTCGCTGCCGCGCCGGTAGACCGGGTCGCTGGAGTCCCAGCGCTG
>CAYTJA010000238.1:0-2895 GCA_964437835.1 uncultured Spirochaetales bacterium | reverse complement strand
GCATCGCGCCGAGCGAGTAGAGATCCGAGCGCGGCGTGACGTCGCCACCCACCGCCTGCTCGGGCGGCATGTAGGTGGCCGTCCCGACCATGCTGCCGTCCTGGGTCAGGCGCGTGCGGTTGAGCGACACGGCCAGGCCGAAGTCGCCGAGCTTGACCGCGCCCTCTGCGGAGAGCCAGACGTTGCCCGGCTTGAGATCCCGGTGCACGATGCCGTGGGCGTGCGCGTGACCGAGCGCGGCACACAGCTGCTCGCAGATGGTCAGCGCCTCGCCGACGGACAGCCGGTGCCCATCGGTCTGGGCGAGACGTTGCTCGAGGTCTCCACCCGCCATGTACTGGCAGACGAGGTAGACGCGCGGACCTTCCTCGACGACGTCGTGCACGGTCACGACGTTGGGGTGGTCGCCGAGCCGTCCCATCGCCTCGGCCTCGCGCCGCACGCGCACGAGATCGAGGCCCTCGCTCTTGATGAACGCGATCGCGACCTCGCGACCCAGGCGCGTGTCGCGGGCGAGGTGCACGCGCTTCTTGGCTCCCTCACCGAGGAAGCGCTGGAGCTGGTAGCGGCCGCCGGCGAGAACGTCGGGCTCGCTGCGAGGGCCCGGCGCCGAGGCGCTGGCTTCCCGGCGCGGAGCCTCGAGCGCGCCCCCGCACTCGTCGCAAAAGCGCCGGCCGCGGGGATTCTGCGCCCCGCAGGCGACGCAGGCGACGGTCGTGGCGAGCGGCTGGGCGCATTCCCCGCAGAACTTGGCGGTGTCCCGGTTCTCGCAACCGCAGCGCGGGCAGTTGAACGGCGTCTCCATGACCCCTTGTAGCAGGACTTCGGCCCAGGCGAGGCACCGCGGGCAATTCCGCTAGGGCAATCGGTAGAGCTGCCGGCAGTTCTCTCCGGTCACCTTGCGGATGGCGTCCTCGCCGAGCGCGCCGAGCGCGTGGTCGATCGCCTTGCGCGACTCGGGCCAGGTGCTGTCCGGGTGCGGGTAGTCGCAGGCCCACATGAAGTTGTCCGGGCCGAGCAGCGGGATCAGCGTCGGTCCCAGCGGCTCCTCTTCGAAGGTCGCATACACCTGACGATGGAACAGCTCCGAGGGCTTGGTATGAATGCTGTACTCCGGGTGCGGCGCGCAGTGCTTGTCGAAGATCGCGTCCATGCGCGCGACGAAATAGGGCAACCAGCCGACGCCCGATTCCGCGAGCACGACGCGCAGCTTCGGATGCCGCTCGAGGACGCCGGCGTAGATCAGCAGCGAGAGGATCTCGTCCATCTGCATCGGAGCGATCGCCGCGAAAGCCGCGATCGCAAGCCCGCCCTTGCGCGGGTCGGTGCGCGTGCCGCCGCCGATGTGGAACGAAATCGGGAGTCCGCTCTCGGCCGCCTCGGCCCAGAGCGGATCCCAGGCGCGATCGGAGAGGTCCGCGTGGAAGCCGTTGATGCCGGCGCCGCGGTGTCCCTGCTTTGCCACGCGCCGCAGCTCGGCGGCCGCGACCTCGGGCGAATCCATCGGGAGCTCCGGCAGCGCGAGCAGCCGCTCGGGCGCGTGCGCGTTGAAGCACTCGGCGGCCCAATCGTTCCAGGCGCGAATCGCCCACTGACTCGCCTCCGGGTCGTCGATCGGATACCGGAACAGCGAACTCGGTCCGTAGACGATCGAGGCCCAGATTCCGTCGCGCTGCATGTCCTCGAGGCGCAGCTTCGGAGTGCTCGCGCGGAAGCCGTCGTCCTCGACCCCCGCGCGGTCGATCGCCGACTGGATCGCTCCCTGGTAGCGGCCCGACACGCCGAAGGGACGTCCCCCGACGCTCCAGAACTTCTGCCCGCGCTGCTCGATCACGCGCGGCATCGCGTCGCGGAACTTCGCGGGCGCTCGCTCCTGCCACAGCTCGGGCGGCACCGCGTTCATGTCGAGGTGATCGTCGCAGGAATAGATCCGGTGCTGGGTCATGCGTCCTCCGACCGCGGAACGGCGGGCCGCCGCGGGCTGCCAGCGAGACGCTGCATGATACTCTGCGCCGCATGGCGGAAGGCAGCATCTTCGATGCAATCCTGTCGGGCGCCCTGCCCTCGCACTGCGTCTACCAGGACGAGCAGGTCTACGCGTTCCTCGACATCCAGCCCCTCGCCCGCGGCCACACGCTGGTGATCCCGCGCGAGCGGGTCGCGCAGCTGCATCAGCTCTCGGACTCCTCCGCGGCGGCGCTCGGCCGCGCGCTGCCGCGCATCTGCCGCGCCGTGCTCGCCGCCAGCGGCGCGCGCGACTACAACGTGCTGCAGAACAACGGTGCTGCTGCGCACCAGGCGGTTCCTCACGTGCACTTCCACGTGATTCCACGCCAGGGAGACGACGGCCTCGGCATCGGCTGGCGCCCGGGCCGGCTGGACGCTGCGGACGCGCGCGGCCTGCTCGAGCGCATGCACGCCGAGCTGGCGCGCGGCTGAAGCCCGCGCCGCGCGCCCCACTCCGCCGCGCTCGATCGGATAGGCTCTCGCGCGCCGTGTCGCTGCTGCTGTGCCTGATCTTCTTCTTCTCGGGAGCGGCAGGCCTGGCGTTCGAGAATCTCTGGTTCCACCAGACCGCGCTCGCATTCGGCAGCAGCGTCTCGGCCTCGAGCCTGGTGCTCGCGGCCTTCATGAGTGGCCTCGCGGCCGGCAGCGCGCTCGCCGCCCGCCTCGCCGATCGCGCCAGCGACCCGGCTCGCATCTACGCCGCGCTCGAAGTGCTGGTGGGCGCGAGCGGACTCGCGCTGGTCTGGCTGCTGCCTTCGGTCGGCGCCTGGCTGGCTCCGCAGCTCACGCACTGGATCGACGCTCCGTGGTGGATCAACCCGCTGCGCTTTGCACTGGCCTTCCTGCTGCTGCTCGTGCCCTCGACCGCGATGGGCGCGACCCTGCCGC
>CAYTJA010000237.1:0-2518 GCA_964437835.1 uncultured Spirochaetales bacterium | reverse complement strand
GCTTCTGCGCGCACCGGCACCGTGGCGCGCCGCATGCCGCTCGGGAAGGTGAGCAGCAGCTCGAGGCGATCGGGCAGCACGACCGGGTAGATCACGACCGCCGAGCTCGCGACCTCGTCGAGGCTCGCGACCTTCGCCTGGATCGCGTCCACGTACTCGTCGCGAAAGTAGTCGCGCAGCTCCGCCGCCTTGAGCTTCTCGAGCATCTCGCGCGCCTCGCGCAGCCGCGCCTGGTAGGCGGCGGCGTCCGCTGGGTCGGGCGCCGTCGCGAGCAGCAGATCCACCAGCTCGAAGAAGACGGGGCCCACCGCGTCGCGAAAGCTTCCCCCGCCGGTCGCATAGCCGTGCGCCAGGTCGAAGCGGATGCCGGCGAGGACCTGCACGGCCTGCTGGTAGGAGGCGATCGCCTCGGTCGCTGCGCCCTGCGCGGCGAGGAGTCGGCCCACCTGCCACTGCCAGCGGTAGAGCGACTCGGGCGCGTTCGCCTGCTGCGCGAGGAAGAGCGCGTGCCGGCTCAGCACGAGCGCCTCGTCGAGCCTGCGCTGCTCCTCGTAGAGCGCGCCGAGGTAGCCCTGCGCGTAGGACTGCGCGCGCGCGTCGCCGATCGACTCGCCCACTGCCTGCGCACGGCGCAAGAGCGCATGGGCCGGCTCGAGCTCGCGCAGGCGCGCGTGCGTGCGGCCGGCGCTGATCAGCAGGTACGCCTTCTCGTGGGAGGCGGGGAGCGCCTCCGCGAGCGCGGTCGCACGGGCGAGCGCCGCGCGCACCTCGGCCGGCGTTGCGCCGGAGCGCTGCGCCGCCTGCGCCTGGTTTGCGAGCGCACGCGCCGCGAGCGCCGGGTCGCCGGCCTTCGCCGCGGCGTCGGCGGCCTCGGCATATTCGCGCGCCGCGTCCGCATAGGCCTCCTTCGACGCGTCGAGGTTCCCGAGGTTCGTGAGCAGCGCCGCGGCTAGCGGTCGCGCGTCGGCGGCTTTCGCGAGCCCGAGCGCCCGCTCGAGATGCTCGCGCGCCCGCTCGGGCGGGCCGAGCGCCACGTACGCGTTCCCGATCGCGCCGTGGATCGCCGCGAGCTCCGCCGCGCCGGCGCTCTCGCCCGCCAGCGCCTGCGCCTCCGCGAGCGTCCGGAGCGAATCGGCGTAGCGACCGAGCGCCTGCTGCGCATCGGCCGCGCGCACCAGCGCCGACAGCTGCTCCGCGCGCTTGCCTTCCACCGCGAGCCCCTGCGCCAGCTCGCGCCACGCGAGCGCCGCCTCCTCGAAGCGGCCGCTCCGGGTGAGATCGGCCGCTCGGGCGGCTGCGCCCGGCTCCGCGTCGGCGGCCCGGGCGCCGCTCGCCGCCAGCAAGCAGCACGCGGCCGCCAGCCTTCGCAGCCTGTTGCGCCCGATCCGATGCATGCGGTGCACCGCGCACCCCGCGCGATGCTACGGCCGCGCGGCTCCGGGAGTCAAGCAAGGAGCCTTCTCTCGGAACGCGAGAAGCGGTTCGCCTCCCATCGCGAGGATCTCCGCGCTCAGCTTGCCGCCCGCTGCGCTCACGGGGCGAACATCTCTTGTAGCGCGGCAAGCACGCGCGCCATGCTGGCGGGCGACAAGCGCCCCAGACTCCGGGCCAGGCGCTCCTGGTCGACCGTGCGGATCTGATCGAGAACGACGAAACCCGGCCGGCCCCGAAAGCGACAAGCAATCCTGAAGGGATAGGGATGGCCTCCGCTGGTGAGCGGCGCGACGATGAACGTGCGCAAATGGCCATTGAGCTCATCCGGGGACACGACGACGCAGGGACGGGTCTTGCGGATCTCGCTCCCGCGCGTGGAATTGAGGTGGACGAGTAGGACCTGGCCCCGGCGGAGGGCAGCGGGAGCTACCACACCCAGTCTTTCTCGTCGAACCGTGTGGGGGACGGCGCATCGAGGAGCCGGTCTTCTTCGAGGCTGCGAAGGCGCTGCGCCGCCTCGGCCCACCCCGAGCGCAGCCCCGCCACGGGCAGGATGACGATGGACCCCTGGCGAGCGCGGACCTCGACCTCGTCCGAGAGGCCGGCTTCCTCGATGAGCGGCTTCGGGATGCGGACGCCGCGCGAGTTGCCGATTCGAACGAGGCGGGTCTTCATGGCGGTGGCGCTCCCAGACGTGATCACATTGTATTCACGGGGGTCGCGCGGCGCCACTCTTGCGAAAGCCGCTCGGGAAGCTGATGCCCAAGGGGTCCGGTGCCGGCATGCTCGGCCCATGGACCTTCGACCTCGGTCGCGCCGAGGCGTCAGCCGGTCGGGTGCCGAGCACCGACGACGGCAAGCGTCGCCTGGCGGATCTCCTCGCGGACGGTCTCCCATGCCGGCGCGCTGAGGCGCACCGGATCCGGATCGAGATCGGCTTCGTCGAAGTAGCTGAGGCCCACGAGCACCGGCGCGGGGTCGGCGTTGGAGTACTTGCGCGCGAAGGCTTGCAGGAGCTGGGGGAGCGTGTGGCCCGCCCGCAGGAGTGCGTGAAGATCGAAGAAGTCCTTCTTCGCGCCGCGCT
>CAYTJA010000236.1:0-8956 GCA_964437835.1 uncultured Spirochaetales bacterium | reverse complement strand
TCTACGACGACGACGAGCGGCGTGCGGCGGAACGATCGCGTGAGGCGTTTGAGGCGCGTCTCACTGCGGCCGGCTACGGAAGAATCACCACCGAGATCCTGCAGGCGCCCGAGTTCTATTACGCGGAGGACTATCACCAGCAGTACCTCGCGAAGAATCCCCACGGCTACTGCGGCCTCGGGGGTACCGGAGTGAGCTGCCCGACGGGCTTCGCGGCGCCGGGCCGCTGAGATCCAAGCGCCCTTGAATCCCGCACTCATGGTGCTGCGCTTCGGCGCGGTGCTGCTCCTCGGAGCGGCCGCCTTCGCGGTGCTGCGCCCCTTCCTCCAGCCGATGCTGTGGGCGGGCATCCTCGCGTACTGCACCTGGCCGCTCTACAAGCAGGTCGCCGAGCGCGCGCGCCGGCCGCGCATCGCCGCGGGCGTCTTCACGGCCGTCGTCGCGCTCGGGGTCGGAGTTCCGCTCGCGTTGCTGCTCGCCGCGATGGCGGACGACGCGCGCGCGCTGGTCGCGTTCGTGCGCGAATGGCGCGAGACGGGCGGCGTGCCCGCGTGGGTCATGACGCTGCCCTTCGCCGACCGCGTCCTCGCGCTGCTGCAGGAGAGCGGCTTCGCGGACCCGAAGCGAGCTTCCGAGCTGCTCGCGCAGTGGGGCAGCTCGCTCTCGCGGCAGCTGGTCTCGATCGCCGGCGGCGTCGCGCGCAACGTGTTCGGCTTCGGCGTGATGTTGCTCGCGCTCTTCGTGTTCTACGTGAACGGCGCCGAGCTCGTCGCGGCGTCGCGGCGCCTCGCCCACCTGCTGTTCCCGCGCGCGCCCGAGCTCTTCGTCGACCGCATCGGCGAGGCCGTGCGCGCGGTCGTGTTCGGCCTGCTCGGCACCGCGATGGTCCAGGGTCTCTTGAGCGCGCTCGGCCTCGCGGTCGCGGGCGTGCCCTCTCCGATCGCGCTCGGCGCTGCGACGACCGCGCTCTCCTTCGTTCCGGGCGGCTCGGCCGCGATCTCCCTGCTCTCGGCCCTGTGGCTCGGGATGCACGGGAAGCTGGCGGCCGCGATCGGCCTGGCGATCTGGGGCGTCCTGATCGTCGGCAGCGCGGACAACGTGCTGCGGCCGCTCCTGATCAGCGGACGCGTACAGATTCCGTTCCTGCTGGTTTTTTTCGGTGTGCTCGGCGGCTTGGCGAGCTTCGGCGTGATCGGGCTCTTCGTCGGCCCGGTAATCCTCTCGGTGATCTTCGCGCTGGTCCGAGAGTCCGCGCAGAGCGCGGGGGTCGCCGATCCCGTCGGCGAAAACGGGAGCAGCGCATGACGCCTCGCGACGGCTGGCGCGCGGAGATGCGCGCGCACCACCTCTACCTCGTGCTCGCGGAAGTCGAGGCCGGGACGTCGCGGCAGGAGCTCTTCCTCGACCTCGCGAAGGATTCGCTAGAGCAGGCTGCCATCTGGGCCCGCCGCTCGGCCGAGGCCGGCGACCCGCTGCCCTCCTTCATCGCGCCGGACGCGCGCACGCGGCTGGTTGCAAGGCTGGTTCGCCGCCTGGGCCCGCGCTCGCTGCGCAGCGTGCTCGCAGCGATGAAGGTGCGCGGGCTCTCCGTCTACTCGTCGGCACATCCGCAAGGCCGCGGTCATTCGCAGGAAGCCGAAGACAAACGCCATCGCAGCGTGGCGAGCGGCGGCAATCTGCGCGCGGCGGTCTTCGGCGTGAGCGACGGCTTGGTCTCGAACGCCGGGCTGATTCTCGGCGTCGCGGGCGCGACGGGAGATCCGGCTGCAGTGCTGCTGGCCGGCAGCGCCGGGATGCTGGCCGGCGCATTCTCGATGGCCGCGGGCGAGTACATCTCCGTGCGCTCACAGCGCGAAGTCTTCGAATATCAGATCCAGCTCGAGCGGCAGGAGCTGGCCGAATTCCCCGAGGAGGAGGCCGCTGAGCTCGCGGCGATCTACGCGGCGCGCGGCATGCCGAAGGACCAGGCACGGGCGCTCGCGAACGAGATGATCTCCGACCCGGAGCGCGCGCTGGATGCGCTCGCGCGCGAGGAGCTGGGCCTCGACCCGGACCAGCTCGGCTCGCCCTGGGCTGCGTCCTCGGCGTCGTTTCTCGCGTTCGCGGCCGGCGCGGCGCTCCCGCTCTCTCCCTATCTGGTAGGCCTTCGCGCGGCGACGCTGCCGGTCTCGATCCTGCTGACGGCGCTGTCGTTGTTCGGGGTCGGCGCGCTGCTCTCGCTATTCACTGGCCGCGATGCGGTGCCGAGCGGTTTGCGCATGCTCGGCATCGGAGCCTCGGCCGGCGCGATCACCTACGGCATCGGCTCCTTCCTCGGCGTCGCGCTCGGGTAGCCAACCAGATGATCTTCGTTCGCCTGCGGCTCACTGCGCGGGGCAACGCCCCTTGCGGCTTGACTTTCGTTCGCCTGCGGCTCACTGCGCGGGGCAACGCCCCGCGGATCGCTACACCAGCCGGAGGACCAGGAAGAGCGAGAGCATGACGAGCACCGCGGTCCCCGCCAGGCTCACGCCGTGCCAGAAGCGGCGGCCCTCTCCGACGCGCGAGATGTGCTCCGAAAGCCCCGCAAGGCTCGAATCGAGCTCGCGCTCGAAGCGCAGCAGGCGCACTTCGAGCAGGTGGAGCAGGCGCTCCTCGACCTCGGGGATGCGCTTTGCGAGCCGCTCCTCGACCTCGAAGAGCTGCATTTCGATCGAGCTCACGCGCTCGAAGATCGCCCCCTCCCAGCGGATTTCGCCGGGCTCGTCGAGCAAGGCGCCGAGCGCGAGCGCCGGGCGCTCGCGGCGCCGAGCGCGAGCGGGGGCCGGAGCCGCGGGAATCAATGCTGCCGCGTCCCGACCGCGGCGCAGCGAGAAGCGGCTCGGCAGCGCCAAGGAGCCCACGGCGTCGAGCCGGTCGCTCACGCGGTCCAGAGCCTCCGGCTCCGCGAGTCCAAAGACTTCCGTCAGCAGCTCGTCGGACGCTGGAATAGAGGGCTGAGATCGAGAACGGAACCGAGAAGGTGCAGGGGAACGAAGCGCATCGTCATGGGTTTTTCCCATCGGAAGGGTCCTCCCGGGCGAACCCAAAGAGCTTAGATCCGGCGCTCGCGTCCCTGCCAGTAGGGCTCCCGCAACAGTCGCTTGTACAGCTTTCCGTTCGGATCGCGCGGCAGTGTGGTCGAAAAATCGATACTGCGCGGGCACTTGTACTTCGCGAGTCGTTCAAAACAATGTTCCAGAAGATCTCGCGCAAGCGCCTCCGAAGGCGTCGCTCCAGGGGTCGGCTCGACCACGGCTTTGACCTGCTCCCCCCATTCGGCGTCCGGAATTCCGAAGACCGCGACGTCGCCAACCGCGGGATGCCCGAGCAGGACGGCCTCGATCTCGGCCGGGTAGATGTTCACTCCACCCGAGATGATCATGTCGATCTTGCGGTCGCACAGGAACAGGAAGCCCTCCTCGTTGAGCCAACCGACGTCGCCAACCGTGAAGAAGTTCCCGATCCGGTTCTTGCTCGTCTTGTCCGAATCCCCGCGGTACTCGAAGTCGCCCATGAGCTTCAGGTAGACCGTCCCGACCTGCCCCGGCGGGCAGAGCTTCCCCTCGTCGTCGTAGATCCGGACCTCGTGCCCTTCCCAGGCCTTGCCGACGGTGCCCGGAAAGCGCAGCCACTGCTCGGGCGTCGCGAGCGTGCCTCCGCCCTCGGTCGCACCGTAGTACTCGTAGACGACCGGGCCCCACCACTCGAGCATCCGCCGCTTCACCTCGGGCGGACACGGCGCCGCCGCGTGCAGTACAAAGCGCAGCGAGGAGCTGTCGTAGCGGCGCCGCGTCTCGTCGGGCAGCTGGAGCAGCCGGTGGAACTGCGTCGGGACCATGTGCGTCGAGGTCACGCGGTAGCGCTCGATCAGCGCGAGCGCCTGCTCCGAGTCCCAGTGCTCCATCATCACGACCGTGTAGTCGAAATTCAGCGCGAACCAGCCGTAGGCGAGCGGCGCGGTGTGGTACATCGGCGAGGTCACCAGGAAGACGCCATCGCCGCCGGGCTCGAAGCCGAAGCGGCCGAGGCTCGCGCGGGCGTAGGCGATCGCCTGGGCGTCCGCGGGCGTTGCGGCGCCGAGCGCGCGCTTGATGCCCTTCGGCCGGCCCGTCGTGCCCGAGGTGTACTGCAGGAACTGGCCCGCGCGGCGCTCCTCGGGCGCGCTCGTGGGTTGCGCCGCGAGCTCGTCGGCATAGCAGCGGAAGCCCTCGATGCGACCGACCGCGAAGCGCGCCTCCGGAGGCAGGCCGGCCTCGTCGGCCGCGCGCCGCGCCTGCTCTGCGTACTTCTCGTGCGCGAGGAATGCGATTGCGCCGCTGTCGCGCAGCACGTAAGCGATCTCTGGCGCGGCGAGGTGGGTGTTGAGCGGCGTGATATACCAGCCGGCCTGCATCGTCGCGCCGAGCGCCTCGAGCATCGGCGCGCCGTTCGGCAGCAGCGTCGCGACGACGTCTCCGGTCGCCGCCCCCCGCGCGCGCAGCGCGTGCACGAGCTGGTTCGAGTGCGCGACCAGCGCGCCCGCGGAGATGCGGGCGCCCTCGGGCTCGATCAGCGCGAGGCGACCCTGATCCTCGGCCGCGGAGCGCCAGAAGCCTCTCACGCCCGCCGGCATCAGGGTCGCGGCGCGCGCTTCACGAGCGGAATGTCGTAGAGCCGGTTCCAGTTCTCGCCGACGATGCGACGCTGCGACTCCTCGGAGATCGGCAGCTTCGCGAAGTATTCCACCGAGTGCGGGTACTTCGAATCGCCGTGGGGGTAGTCGGTCGAGAACACGAGATTCGAATCGCCGAACCACTCGATGTATTGCCGGCCCGGCTCTTCGTCGGCCTCGATCGACAGGAAGCAGTTGCGCTTGAAGTACTCCGAGGGGCGCATCGTGAGATCCTTCGCCTCGTGCCAGCCGACCCACTCGTAGTGCTCGTCGAGGCGGTGCAGCAGCCAGGGCGCCCACGCGCAGTTGCCCTCGAGCAGCGCGACGCGCAGCTTCGGAAAGCGCTCGAGCACCCCGCCGGAGCAGAGCGAGACCGTGACCGTCATGATCCCGAGCGGCTGCGAGAAGGTGTGCCACATCATCAGCTTGTCGAAGACCTGGAGCGAGAAGTCCGGGGTCAGGTAGGTCTGGCCGCCGCCGTGGAACGAGAGCGGTACGCCGAGCCGCTCGATCTCGGCCCAGAGCGGGTCGTAGGCCGGATGGTGCCAGGGCCGGCGATTCACGCAGCCCGGCGCAAGGAAGATCGCCTTGAAGCCGAGCTCTTCGACGCAGCGGCGCGCCTCCGCGACCGCGCTCGGAACGTCGTGCGGCGCCACCATCCCCGCGCCGAACATGCGCTGGGGATCGTGGGCCACGAAATCGCGCATCCAGTCGTTGTAGGCGCGCGCGATCGCGTCCGCGTAGTCGGGCTCGAGACCGTCGACGCCCATCATCTCGACCGAGTCGAGGCCCAGCACGAAGAGACCGCGCGAGGGGAACAGCACCGCGAGGTCGACGCCCTCTGCGTCCATCGCCGCGATCTGCGAGGCCGGATCCCAGCCGCGCGCCTCGGAAGCCGCGTAGACGTCGTCGTGATCGCGCCGCCAGCCGGAGCCCGTCTCGCTCACTGGCCGCACCGCGCCCGAGCGCAGCAGCACGCGCGATTTCACCTTGACGCGCATGTCGCGCCGCATTTCGCTGAGCCCGATCGGCGCCGCGTGCTTGAACGCGGGATCGATGTAGCGCTGCCACAGATCCGGCGGCTCCATCACGTGGAGATCGCTGTCACAGACGAAGCCATCCTTGATCGACATCGGGTCCTCCGCCAGCGCCACGCGGGCGCTGCGCAGCTTATCTCACGTCGCGCCCCGATTCTCGCGTATCATGCCTTTGCGATCCCCGTTCCCTCGTTCGATGCTGAAACGAGACCGGCGCGCTGCGGCGATCTCGCAGCGAGTCGCAAGCCAGCGGTGATCCATCGACCCGAGGGGTCCCATGTCCGACGCGCCGAGCTTCGAGAGCCTGAAACAGGGGGACGCCGTTCCGGACTGGACGCGCACCACGGACCTCTCGCACTGGAACCGCTATGCGGCGATCAATCATGAGTTCGTCCCGATCCACATGGACCCCGCGGACGCAGTCAAGGCCGGGCAGGCCGACGTCTTCGGCATGGGCAACCTGCGCATCTCGTACCTGCACAACGCGCTCTACGACTGGCTCGCGGGGCGCGGCGACATCGTCGACTTCCGCTGCGAATTTCGAGGCCTGAACTTCAAGGGCGATCGGCTGACCTGCAAGGGCGTCGTCACAGGGAAGCAGCAGCGCGAGGGCGCGCGGCTCGTACAGCTCGAGCTCGCGGTCGAGAACCAGGACGCAAAGAACACCTGCCCGGGCGAGGCGACGCTGCTCTTCTTCGGCGAGGCCGGGAAGGGCTTCGTGCTGCCGGAGCCCGCGCCGCTGGCGCCGGCCGCGCGCCCTGTGCCCGGCCCATTGCTCGACGCGGCCACGATCGCCCGGATCGGCGAGACCACGCCGCCCGCAGAATCGCTGCCCGTCGGCGCGAACGACATCCGCCGCTGGGCGATGGCCACCTGGTACCCGGAGCGACTGCCGCTCGAGTTCTACGACGAAGCGCTCGCGAGCCGTGGCCCCTGGGGCGGGCTCGTCGCCCCGCGCGAGTTCAACCCCTTCGCCTGGATGCTGCGCTCGGCCGAAGGCGAACCGTGGCTGCGCGGGATGAGCAACGAGCCCGGCCACCGCGTGCTGAACGGCGGCCAGCGCAACCGCTATTTCGCGCCGATCCGCCCGGGCGACGTGATCACCCACACGAGCCGCCTCGCGAACGTCTACCAGAAGACGGGCGGGCGTATGGGGACGATGCTGTTCTTCGTCAACGAGACCCGCTGGACGAACCAGCGCGGAGAGCTCGTTCGGATCGGGAACCGCACGACGATCTACTATTGATCTGGACTTCGATGGCGCACGCAGGCGTGCGCGGTGAGGCAAACATGCAAGTCGGATTCATCGGCCTCGGCAACATCGGCGGCGGCATGGCGGCGAATCTCGCCGCGGACGGCCACGAGCTCTACGTCTTCGACAGCGACCCCGTGCGCGTACAGGCGCTGGTAGAGAAGGGCGCCCGCGCCTGCACGAGCGCCGCGGAGGTCGGGCGCAGCTGCGAGATCACGCTGATGAGCCTGCCTACGCCGGACGTCGTCGAGCGCGTCGTCGAGGAGTGGCTCAGCGCTGCAGGGGCCGGGAAGATCGCGGTGGATCTCTCGACCAATGCGCCGGCGCGGGTTCGCGCGCTGGGGGCGCGCGTCGCGCGCGCGGGCTCAGAGCTCGTCGAGTGTCCGCTGACGGGCGGCGCGGTCGGCGCGCAGTCGCGCGGACTCGTATTCATGCTCGGCGGCGAGGACGCCGCAGTCGCGCGCGTGCGGCCGGTGCTCGAGAAGCTCGGCCGCGCGAGCTTCCACCTCGGGCCGCTGGGCCGCGGCAACACCGCGAAGCTCGTGAACAGCCTGCTCGCCTTCACGAGCACCTGGGTCTCGCTGGAGGGCCTCGCGCTCGCGGAGCGCGGAGGCGTCGATCTGCGCAGCATGGTCGAAGTCGTGAGGACCGCGGGCGCGGGAAACTTCTTCATGGATCGCATGGTCGAGGGCATCAACGAGCGCGGGCGGCCGCCGCAGTTCGCGCTCGAGCTCGCGGCCAAGGACGCGGGTCTGATCCGGGATCTGGCTCGGGAATCGGGAGTTCCGGCGCCCGTGGCGGGCGCGATCGCCGAGGTGCTCCACGCCGCGGTGGCCGAGGGTCTCGGCCACCGCGACTGGAGCGATCTCGTGGAGCATCTGGAGCAGGCCGCGGGCCTGCGCCTGCAGCTCCCGCCCTCACGCGCGGCGGCGCATTGACTTGATTCCGCCTTTTTTTCCCTTGCGCTCGAGGAACAGCAGCTCGCTCTCGGTCCAGGCTTCGAGGCCCTTCCACTTCTCGAGCAGACGGCAGCGCGTCACCTGCGCGCTTCCGGGCGAGCCCATCTTGATTCGGAGCTTGCTGCTCGCTCCCTTGTTGAGCTTCTCGATCACGCTGTCCCAATCTCTAGGCTTGGCCATCCTCTTTCCTCTCCTCTTGATTGTGGGTCCCTGCGTTCTGCCGGCGTGAGCGGGCAGCTCACTCCAGAGCGCGGACCCGGAAACGAACACCATCGACACCAGCTCCAGGACACGAAGCGCGGCTCACCGGGATTCCGGAGAGACGGGACCCCGCATCCAGAACATCGACCAGGGTACGAATGCCACCGGGAAACTCGACGATCAGAGGTTCCGGGTTGGATGCAGCGGAAGCGTCGATCGGCCCCCAATCTGAATCCCAGACTCGATTCGAATCCCAGACTCGATCTGAATCCCAAACCCGAAACCCAAGGCTCCTCTGCTCAGTGCGTCGGTTCGACTCGGCCGCGGACCTACCGCTTCGCGCCGTGCACCATACCACGCGCGAGGAAAGATGACGCCAGAAATAGCCCGCGCTCGCGGCTGCTGGAGATCGGCCATGGCTCCGGGTCACTCCTAACGGGCCGGGAAGGTATCCGCGCCGCGGGGCTCCGCCACCCCCATTCCCGCTGATTTTTCACTGAAATCCCGCGGGCGCTAGTCCAGGCGCCTCTCCGCCGGGATCGAGCCCCCGGCCAGTGGGGGACTCGGCCCCTGGGCCGAGCCTCCCGGGAAACAAGCAGGCCCGACGAGAACTTCGTGTCACGAAGCGCACCAGCCGAGACACTCGATCCGAGTGCTAGCCGCTTCGGCCCACAGCGAGCCGCAGGCGAGCGGGTGCGCCGGGCCGCTCCCGGCCTGGGACCCGCAGGACTAGCCGCTTCGGCGCGCAGTGAGGCGAAGCCGAACGAAGTGCCGGTAGGCCAGCCCCGGACCGGGACCCGCAAGGCCCGGCGCGCAGCGAGGCGAAGCCGAGCGG
>CAYTJA010000235.1:0-31755 GCA_964437835.1 uncultured Spirochaetales bacterium | reverse complement strand
ATCGGCACCTATCTGAAGGCTCTCGCCGCGCACGACAACGGCATTCCGTTCTACGTCGCGCTGCCGTCGTCCACGCTCGACTTCGGGCTGCGCACGAGCGCCTTCGAGATCCCGATCGAGGAGCGCGACGCCTCGGAGCTGCGCAGCGCGGTGGGCTTTTCCGACGACGGGCGCATGCTGCGCGTGCGCCTCGTACCCGACGAGATCCCGGCGGCGAATCCCGCCTTCGACGTGACGCCCGCGCGCCTCGTGACGGGGCTGATCACCGAGCGCGGCGTCTGCAAGGCGTCGCGCGAGGGCATAGCAAAGCTGTTTCCGGAGCACTTCGCGTGAACGCGGCCGGCCCTCCGCCGGGCAGCGGCGCATCCGAGCCCGCGCCCGATCTCGGCTCCGGCACCGGCACGCTCTTCGTGGTCGCGACGCCGATCGGCAATCTCGAGGACATCACGCTGCGCGCGCTGCGCACGCTGCGCGAGGCGGATCTGATCCTCGCGGAGGACACGCGCCGCACGCGCATCCTGCTCGACCGCCACGGGATCTCCGCGCGCCCGCTCTCGCTGCACGCCCACAACGAGGCCGGCCGCGGCGAGCGGGTGCTCGCAGCGCTCGGGCTCGGGCACCGTGTGGCGCTGGTCTCCGACGCCGGCACGCCGCTGCTCTCGGATCCGGGCGAACGCCTGGTGGCCGCGGTGCTCGAGGCCGGACACAGCGTGGTGCCGATCCCGGGGCCGACGGCGGTCGCCGCGGCGCTCTCGGTCGCGGGCCTGCGCACGACGCCCTTCCTGTTCGAGGGCTTCCTGCCGCGCTCGAAGGGGGATCGCCGCCGGCGGCTTTCCGAGCTCGCGAGGCAGAGCGAGACCCTCGTCTTCTTCGAATCCCCGCGGCGCCTCGCGGCGACGCTCGCGGAGCTGCACCAGATCTTCGGCGAGCGCCGCGCCTGCGTCGCGCGCGAGCTCACGAAGCTCTACGAGGAATCCGCGCGCGGCACACTGACGGAGCTCGCACTGCGCTTCGCGGGCGAGGTGCGCGGCGAGGTCACGCTCGTGGTGGCGGGCGCCGCGGAGCTCCCTGCGGGAGCGTCTGCAAGCGAGGGGGCGGCCGCCGGACTCGCGGCGCCGGGCGGGTCGCCCGTCGCGCGCGAGCTGCCGCTCGAGCTGGATGCCGAGATCCAGCGCCGCCTCGGCGACGGGCAGGGCGCGCGCGAGATCGCGGCGCAGGTCGCGCGGCGCATGGAGCTGCCGCGGCGCGCGGTGTACCAGCGGGTGCTGGAGCTGGCGCGACGGGAATAGCAGCCGGGCGGGGCGGAGCGCCGTGTGGATGCGCGGCTCGCGCGTGTGGGAGAATCAGCGCTCGGATGGACGCCGCAGTCGCGCAACCGGCTAGCTCGTGGCTCCGCAGCCTCGGCGGGCGGAGCTTCGTGCATCCGCTCTTCGACCTGCTCGTGATCGGCGGCGGGGCGAGTCTCGTCGTGATGGCGATCGTCTTTGCGACCGGGCGGCTCTCGCTCGGCGGCATCGCGATCGCGGGCATCGGCATCCCCCTGCAGGCGAGCCTGATCCTGGCCTGCAACAGCGCGCACTTCGCGGCGTCGAGCGTGCGGCTCTACACCAAGCCGGGCGCCTTCGAATCGCTGCCGATGGCGACGCTGGGCTTCCCGCTGATCGCGCTCGCGATCACCACGCTCGCGATAGTCGACGCCGGCCGCCTCGCGGGCGCGATCCAGGCGCTGTACCTGACCTGGTCGCCCTACCATTACGGAGCCCAGGCCTACGGGCTCGCGCTGATCTACGCCTACCGCTCGGGCTGCGCGATCTCGCCGCGCGAGAAGCAGCTGCTGCGCGCGACCTGTCTGCTGCCCTTCCTGATGATGTTCCTCGGCGCGCAGGGCTACGGGCTCGGCTGGCTGCTGCCGGAGGCCTGGCTCGCGTCCGCGCCGGTTGCAAGCGCGCGCATGGCCCTGCTGCGCGCGCTCTCGCTGCTCGCTCTCGCGGCGCCGCTCGCGCTCTTCCTCGCGTTCTGGTGGCGGCGCGGGCGGCCGCTGCCGCTGATCAGCCTCTTCACGGTGCTCTCGAACGGAGTCTGGTTCGCGTTGATCGGCTATCGCGACGCCCTCGTCTGGGCCACCGTGTTCCACGGCCTGCAGTACCTCGCGATCGCGATGATCTTCCACGTGAGGGACCAGCGCGCGTTGCCCGGCAACCAGCGCAGCGCGCTGCAGCACGGGCTGCGCTTCTACGGCTATAGCCTCTCGCTCGGCTATGGGCTCTTCTATCTGCTGCCGCAGGCCTTCGGGTGGGCCGGCTTCGGGATGGTCGAGAGCATGTTGATGGTGATCGCCGCGATCAATCTGCATCACTTCGTCGTGGACGCCTGCATCTGGCGGCTCGGGAAGGGAGATGGCAATCGGAACATCGTGGAGCGCGGCGCGCTGGTCGCGGCCTGAGGGGGACGCAGGTGCCGAGCTTTGCTGCCGAGTCGGGTGGCCCGCGCAGGCCGCGCCCATTGCTGCGGGCCTGCTTCGGCGTTGGCGTCGCAGCGCTCGCGCTCGCGATGGGGGTCGGCGCGCTGCAATCGCTGCGCGTCGACGGGCGGCTGCCGGTGCTCGATTTGAACTACATGCGCTTCCTGCGCGCGCTCGAGCAGCGCGGCGAGTATCGAGCGCTCGAGCGCGAGTGGCGGGTGGTCGCCGCGATCGATCCCGAGAACCGGCCGATCGCGCACAGCAGCCTCGGCGTGCTCTACGGCGAGCAGGGGCGGATCGACGAGGCAATGCGCGAGTTCGAGCGCGCGCTCGCGCTGCGCCCGGCCGATGCGATCGCGCACACGAACCTCGCGATCCTGCTCGCAGAGCGGCAGCGCGTCGACGAGGCGCTCGCGCACCTCGATGCGGCACTCGCAGTGCGGCCCGGCCTCGAGGCCGCGCGCGAGCTGCGCGAGGAGCTGCTCCGCGCGCCGGCTCAGCCGTAGCCCGCATCTCTCCTGGTGAGAAAAGCGGGCTCGCGCGATTCGCGCTCCCAGACCGAGCGCAGGAAGCCGAGCGTCTCGCGCGCGCAGCGCTCCCAGGAGTAGTCGCGCGAGCGCGCGTGCGCTGCGCGCGAGCAGCGCTCCCGCAGCGCGGGATCGGTTGCCAGCCGGCGCAGCGCCGCGGCGATCGACTTCGCATCCTCGGGGTCGAAGAGCTCGCCGGTCGCGCCGAGCATTTCGGGCATCGGCCCGCGCAGGGAGCAGGCCACGGGCAGTCCGCCCGCCATCGCCTCGAGCAGGATGTTCGGCATGTTCTCGCAGCTCGACGCGAACACGAAGAGCTCCGCGCGGCGATAGCGCGCGGGCAGCTCCGCGTGCGCGACGGCGCCCACGTGCCGCAGGAACTCGCCGCGCGGATCCAGCTGTTGCAGCGCGGCGCGCAGGCGGCGCAGTGCAGGCGGATAGGCCGGGCCGACGAAGTCGATCGCGAGCGGGAGCCCCTCGGCGCGCAGCTGTGCCACCGCTTCGGCCACCTGCCACTGATGCTTGTAGGCGTCGACGATCGAGACGTAGAGCAGCCGCAGCGGGTCCGCGGGGCTGCAGGCCGCGAGCGCGCGCGCGGGGCGCGGCTCGATCCGGAAGCGGTCGTCGAGGCCGTGCGGGATCACCGCCGAGTGCGGATGCGCTCCGATCCGGGCCTCGATGCCGCGCCGCGCGTAATCCGTCAGGTAGATCAGTCCCTGGCAGCGCCGGAAGCTGCGCGCCTGCGAGACGCGCAGCAGCGCGAGGCGCAGCGCCATCGGCGAGGCGCCATAACGCAGCAGCTCGCGAAGCTCGAAGGGCAGCATGTTCTGCGACATCGTGACGGTCGGCGCGAAGCGGTGCGGGGCCGAGCCTCCCGGGGCGAAGAGCAGATCGCAGGCCGCGCGGGCCTGCCGAGGCAGCACCCGGCGCTGCCAATGCAGGCGCAGCGGCAGCGCGGCGTCGAGCGCGGGCTCGTGGCGAAGCTCGAGCCAGTCGCGCACCGGCAGCCGCTCGGCGAGCCCGCTCCAGGCCCAGACCACCACGCGCTCGATCCCGTGCGCGCGCGGCTCGGCCGCCGCGAGCAGACTCGCGAGGTGGGTCAGGCTGCCGCCCGAGCGCAGGTTCGAGGCGTCGATTCCGAGTTTCATCGGTCGGGGATTCCGGTCCTTGCCGCGGAGGATCGGAGCCAGCGCATGCGCTCGCACTCGCCGCTCGGCCACTGTGTAGGGTACATGTCTAACGAGGCTCCGCCTCGGACCGACGAGACATGCAAGCCGACGAAGATCGCAAGCCGCTTCGGCGCGCAGCGAGGCGCAGACGAGCGGAGTGCGGGTGGGACCGGGCCGCTCCCGGACCGGGACCCGCAAGGCCCGGCGCGCAGCGAGGCGCAGCCGAGCGAAGCGGGGTGGTCCGGGCTGCGCCCGGACCGGGACCACAAGGCTCGCGGGCCGGAGTTCGGAGGCGTGGTCCTGACTGCATCGCTGCCGCCGCTCGACGCGCTCTGCTGTCCGCAGTGTCTCCACGGCGGCGGCGCGCGCGCCGAACGCCTCGCTGAGGATGCGGAGGGGCTCGCCTGCCTGGCCTGCGGCAGTCGCTATCCGCGCCGCGCGGGCGTGCTCGACTTGCGCCACCCGCCGGCCCTGGGCGGTGCGCCGGACGGCAGCGCCCAGCACTTCTACGACCAGCAGTACGCCGAGGGCGACTACGGGCGCGAGGAGCAGTCGGAGCACGCGCAGGCGCTCGCGCGCTGGCTCGGCAGCGTCCCGCGGAATCGCGTCGTGCTCGAGCTCGGCACCGGACGCGGTGCGCTCCAGGGCCTGCATCCCGGCTACCTCGGCACCGATCTCTCGATCGAGTCGCTGTGCCGCTGGCTGCATTCCCCGTGCTTCGCGTCGAATGGAGAGGCGCTGCCGCTGCGGCCGGGCAGCGTGGACTTCCTGTACACGGTCGCCGTGCTCGAGCATTTCCCGCAGCCGGAGCGCGGCATCGCCGAGATCGCGCGCGTGCTCGCGCCGGGTGGCGTCGCCTATCTCGCTCCGGCCTGGCACTGCCGGCCCTGGGCGGCCGACGGGCTGCACGTGCGCCCCTGGTCGGATCTGCGTCTCGGTCAGCAGCTGGTGAAGGCGTCGATCCCGCTGCGCGACTCGCTCGCGTGGCGCGCCGCATTCGCGCTTCCGAAGCGCGCCGCGCGGCGCCTGCACTTCGCGCTGCGGCCACACCCGACGCGGTACCGCTACCGCCCGCTGCGCGCGAACTTCGAGATCTTCTGGGCCTCGGACAGCGACGCGACCGCGAGCCTCGATCCGCACGAGACCGCGCTCTACTTCGAGTCGCGCGGCTTCGAGATCCTGAGCCCGGCGGGCGGCTGGCGCAGCGTGCTGCACCGCGCGCAGGCGCTCGTGCTGCGCAGGCCGAGCGGAACCGCCACGCGATGAGTGCCCGCGCGCAGACGCGCGTCGCGCTGGTGCACAACATCATTCCGCCGTATCGGGTGCCGCTCTTCGAAGCGCTCGCGGCCGACCCCCGCATCGACCTGCGCGTGTTCTTCATGGCGCAATCCGAGGCCAACCGCGCGTGGCGCGTGCCGGAGACCCTCCGCTTCGCTCACGAGTTCCTGCCGGGCCTGCACTCGGAGTGGCGGCAGGGCGCGTTCACGCTGCACGCGAATCCCTCCGTGATCCGCGCGCTGCGGCGCTTCGATCCGCACAGCGTCGTGATCGGCGGCTGGGATTCGCTCACGGTCTACCTCGCCGCGCTGGTCGCGTCGCTCGGGCGCCGGCGCCTGGTGCTCTGGTCCGAGAGCAATGCGATCGGACGTCCACTTGCGGAAGGACTGAAGGCCGCGCCGAAGCGCTGGCTGTTGCGCCGCGCGGCGGCGGCGCTCGTTCCGGGACAGGCCGCGGAGGAGTACCTGCGGCGCCTCGGCGGCTCGCAGCTGCAGATCGAGCGCTTCCCGAACGTCGTCGACGTGCGCGCGCTTGCGCTGCCCGCTGCGCGCCGCCAGGAGCTGCGGCGCGAGCGGCGCGCGCAGCTCGCGCTCGAGGGAACGACCTTCGCGTTCGTCGGCCAGCTGATCGAGCGAAAAGGCCTGCCGGAGCTCTTCGAGGCCTTCGCGCGCGCTGCCTTCGGCGCCGCGGCGACGCTGCTCGTGGTCGGCGATGGCCCGCTGCGGGCGCTCGCCGCGGAGCGTGCGGCTGCGTCGCGGCCGGGCCGGCGCATCGCGCTCTCGCCGTTTCTCCAGCTGGATGCACTCGCGGGGATCTACGCGGCCGCGGACGCGCTGGTGCTGCCGTCGCGCGCGGACCCGTGGCCGCTGGTGCCCGTCGAGGCGATGACGGCGGGCCTGCCGGTGCTGGCGAGCGATGCAGTCGGAAACGCGCCGGACCTCGTGCTGCCCGGGCGCACCGGCTTCGTGTTCCGCGCGCGGGATGCGGACGCGCTGGCCGCCTGCCTCGCGCAGGCGGCGACTGCGGACCTCGCGCAGCTCGGTGCGCAGGCGCGCGAGCACGTCGCAGAAGTCTGCTCGCTCGAGCGCTGCGTCGAGAGCTTCGCACGCGCGACCGGTGCGGCCTGAGCGCGGCCCGCCCCGCACGCTGAGCCGCAGGCGAACGAACGCAATCGCCCAGGAGCGGGGACGGAGCTTACGAAGTGCACGAAATGCAGATTTTTCCCAAGGGAAAAATCTGCATTTCGTGCACTTCGTAAGCTCCGTCCCCGCTCTAGGGGCCGAGCAGCGCGAGCAGGCCCGCTTCGTCGAGCACTGCGACGCCGTGCTGCTCGGCGGCGGCGAGCTTGTTGCCGGCCTCGCTGCCCGCGACGACGTAGTTCGTGTCTTTCGAGACCGTGCCCGTCACCTTTCCGCCCGCGGCCTGGATGCGCGCCTTGGCCTCGCTGCGCGTGAGCGTCGCCAGCGTTCCGGTCAGCACGAAGAGCGTGCCTGCGAGCGGACCTTCGGAGGCGGCGCCCGGCGCACGCGGCAGCAGCGCGGGCCAGCGCAGACCCAGCTCGCGCAGCGCGGCGATCTCCGCGGCGTTGCGCGGGTCGGCCAGGGAGCGCGCGACGCTCTCGGCGATCACGGGTCCCACGCCGTCCACCGCGCAGAGCTGTTCCTGGCTCGCGGCGAGCAGCGCGTCGAGGTCGCCGAAGTGCTGTGCGAGCAGCGTGGCCACTGCCTCGCCGACGTGGCGGATGCCGAGCGCGAGCAGGAAGCGCGGCAGCGTGGTCTGCTTGGCGCGCTCGAGCTCTGCGATCAGGTTCGCGGCCGATTGCTCGCCCATGCGCTCGAGCCCGGCGAGGGTTGCGGCGTCGAGGCGGAACAGCTCCGAGACGCGGCGGACGAGCCCGCGCTCGACGAGCTGATCGATCCGCTTCTCGCCGAGGCCCACGATGTCGAGCGCCAGGCGACTCGCGAGGTGGCGCAGGTTGTTCTTGAGCTGCGCCGGGCAGTCGAGGTTCGCGCAGCGCGTGACGGCTTCGCCCTCGAGGCGCAGCGTCGGCTCCTGACACACGGGGCAGGTGGCTGGCAGCTTGAAGGGCTCCGCGCGCGGGCCCGCTGCCGGAATCACTTCGACGATCTGCGGAATCACGTCGCCCGCGCGCTGCACCCGCACGCGGTCGCCGACGCGGATGTCCTTGCGCTCGACTTCGTCCTGGTTGTGCAGCGATGCATTCGAGACGGTCACGCCGCCGACGCGCACCGGGCGCAGCTTCGCGACCGGCGTCAGAGCGCCGGTGCGGCCGACCTGCACCTCGATCGCGAGCACCAGGGTGGTCTCGCGCTGGGGCGGGAACTTCACCGCGACCGCCCAGCGCGGCGAGCGCGAGAGCTCGCCGAGGTCGCGCTGCTGGGACAGGCGGTTCACCTTGACGACGCACCCGTCGCACTCGATCGGCAGCTGATTGCGGCGTGCGCGCAGCGTCTCGTGATAGGCCACGACGGCGTCGATCCCGTGGCAGAGCTCGGACTCCGGAGACACGCGGAATCCGTAGTCGCGCAGCGCGGCGAGCGCCTGCCACTGCGTCTCCACGCCCTCGGGCAGCCCCACCGCGATCGCGTAGGCGCGGAACTCGAGCGCGCGCAGGCGCGCGACGTCGATCTCGTGCAGCTGGCGCAGCGAGCCGGCGGCCGCGTTGCGCGGGTTTGCGAAGGGCTCCTGGCCGCGCGCCTCGCGCTCGCGATTCAGGCGCTCGAAGCCCGCGAGCGGGAGCGTGATCTCGCCGCGCACCGAGATCTCGCGCGGCGCCGGCCGCACGCCGACGTCGAGCGCGAGCGGGATGCTGTGGCAGAGGCGCAGATTCGCGGTCACGTCTTCGCCCGTGCGCCCGTCCCCGCGCGTCGCGCCGACGCGCAGTCGCCCCTGGTCATACACGAGCTCGAGGCTGGCGCCGTCGAGCTTGGGCTCGGCCACATAGCTGATCTCGCCGGGCGCATCGAGGAGCTTGCGCACGCGCGCGTCGAAGGCGCGCAGCTCGGCCTCGTCGAGCGCGTTGTCGAGCGAGAGCATCGGCGCGAGGTGCAGGAAGGGCTCGAAGCCCTCTGCGGGCGGCGCGCCGACGCGGCGGGTCGGAGAGTCGTCCCGGACGAGCTCCGCATGGGCGGCCTCGAGCTCCGCGAGCTCGCGCAGCAGTCGGTCGTACTCGGCGTCGGAGATCTGCGGCCGGTCGTCCAGGTAGTAGAGGCGGTTGTGGCGCTCGATCTCTCGGATCAGATAGGCGACGCGCTCGGCCGCGCTGCTCGGCGCCACGGGGCTTTCCTCGAGGGTGGGGTCTTAGGTCGGCGCAGTGTCGCAGGGGCTCCCCGTACCGGCAAACGGCTCCCGGGGGGGATTCCAGTCAAGGGGACTGCAGGTCTGGGCGAAGAGAGGGGCTCAGGAGGCGACGCCCGCCGCGATGAACCCCGCATCCCAGCAGTCCCGGAGCCCCCACGGGCTCGGCCGGGAGCTTCGAGAGGGCCCCGATCGGGAAGCGCAGCTCCTGCCGCTGGGGCCTCCCGCGCCGGCGCTCGGGCCCGCGGAGCTCGGGGCGGTCGCGGCGATGCTCCAGGAGGGAATCCTGTGGCTGCACCAGGGGCGCATCGCGTGGGCGAACGACCGACTGCTCGACATGGCGGGCTGCGGGACCACCCAGGGCAGCCTCGTCGGCCTGCGCCTCGACGAGCTGTTCCGCGACGCCGGCAGCGGAATCCCCGATGCGCAGCATCCGCGCGCAGTCGCCTGTGCGCTCGACCGCCGGGATGGGCAGCGCCGACTGGCCTCGTGCCGGCCCGTGGCCGGCGCCGCGGGCGCAGGCGATCTGTGGCTGATCGAGGACGCGACGCATGTCCGCCGCCTCGAGACCGAGCTCCAGCGCAGCGGGCAGGAGCTCGCGCGCGTGAGCCGCGAGCTCGCCGCGTTGCGCGAGCGCTTCGGGCAGGAGCTCGCCGACCGCGACCAGCTGCTCCAGATCGTGAGCCATGAGCTGCGCACGCCGGTCACCTTCATCAGCGGCTACAACCGGCTGCTGCTCGCGGAGGAGGTCGGGCCGCTCACGCAACCGCAGCGCCGATTCCTCGAGGAGAGCAGCAAGGGCTGTGAGCGCCTCTCCCGCTTCATCGGGAATCTGATCGAGTCGTGCCGCGCGCGCGATGCGGGCGGCGCGCTGGTGCTGGTCGACGCTCCGCTCGCACCGGTGCTCGAGGAGGTCGCGGCGCTGTTCCGCAATCACGCAGACGAGCGCGGCACGACGCTCGAGGTGCGCATCCCCGAACCGCTTCGCTGCCGCGCGCGTTTCGATCGGCTGCGGGTCGAACAGGTGCTCACGAACCTGATCCAGAACGCGCTCGACTACACGCCGCGCGGCGGGTCCATCGAATTGATCGCGGAGCTGCTGGTCGAGCCCTCGGGGCACGGCTTCGTCGAGATCGCGGTCCAGGACGAGGGGCCGGGCGTCGCCGCCGCGGATCGCGAGCGCATCTTCGAACCCTACGTGCGCGCGGGGGAGCAAGCGCGCGCGGGCGGACTCGGGCTCGGCCTCGCGATCTGCAAGCGCATCGCGGAAGCCCACGGCGGGAGCATCGGAGTGACCGAGCGGCAGGGCGGGGGCTCGCGCTTCGCGTTCACGCTGCCGGCTGCGCCGATCGCGGCCGAGGAGAGCTAGGTGGAGAAGTCCGGCAGGTCCCAGGCCTCCGGCGCCGCCGCGCGCTCGCGCTGTCGCGTGCTCGTCGTCGACGACGCCGAGGGCATCCGCAGCTATCTCGCGAGCTTCCTCGAGCTGCGCGGCTACGAAGTCGACACGGTCGAGGACGGGCGCCGCGCACTCGCATTCCTGGAGGGCGGCGCCGCCCCGGACGTGATCGTGCTCGACGTGATGATGCCGGGCCTCGATGGGATCGAGACGCTGCGCCGGATTCGCCAGCTGGACGAACACGTGCCGGTCGTGATGCTCTCGGTCGTCGGCAAGGCTTCGACGATCGTCGAGGCGATGGAGCTCGGCGCCCTCGACTATCTGAACAAGCCCTTCGCGGAGGACGAACTGCTCGCGACGCTCTCGCGCGTGCTCGAGAAACGCGCGCTCGAGCTCGCGCGCGAGCAGCTCGCGCACGCAGCGGACCTCTCGTCCGAGCAGATGGTCTGGGCCAGTGACGCGATGCGCGGCGTGCGCGCGACGCTCGAGCAGGTGGCCGACACCGACGTCACGGTGCTGATCCGCGGCGAGAGCGGCGTCGGCAAGGAGCTCGTCGCGCGCACCGCGCACGACATCAGCATCCGCGCGAAGAAGCCCTTCGTGAAGGTGAACTGCGCCGCGCTGCCGGAGCCGCTGCTCGAGAGCGAGCTCTTCGGCTACGAGAAGGGCGCCTTCACGGGCGCCGGCGCGCGCAAGGTCGGAAGGTTCGAGCTCGCGCACAAGGGCACGATCTTCCTGGACGAGATCGGCGAGATGAGCCCCGCGCTGCAGGCCAAGTTGCTGCAGGTGCTGCAGGACCACCAGTTCACGCGCCTCGGCGGCAACGAGGACGTGACGGTCGACGTGCGCGTCGTGTGTGCGACGCACCGCCCGCTCGAGGAGATGGCCCGGCACGGGAAGTTCCGCGAGGACCTGTTCTTCCGGCTGAATGTCGTCTCGGTCGTGATTCCGCCGCTGCGCGAGCGGCGCGACGAGGTGCCCTACCTCGTCGAGACCTTCCTGCGCCGCTTATCGGCGCGCTATCGCAAGCCGCTGCGGCAGCCGAGCCAGGCGCTGATGCGGGCCTTCGACGCCTACGCGTTCCCGGGCAACGTCCGCGAGCTCGAGAACATGATGAAGCGCATCGTGATCCTCGACAGCGAAGAGCCGATCCTGGCCGAGATCCAGCGCACCAGGCGCAAGACCGCCAGGGGCGGCGACGCGCTGCTCTCGCTGATCGGCGAGATCGAGGGCAAGGCCGGCGAGATTCCGCTGCGCGAGGTCGGGCGCATGGTCGCGCTGGCCGCCGAGAAGACCACGATCGCCCAGGCGCTCGAGCACACCGGCTGGAACCGCAAGCAGGCCTCGCGCCTGCTCGGCGTCTCCTACAAGACACTGCTGCAGAAGATCCGCGACTGCGGGCTGGAGCCGGACGCCGCCTAGCTCGGAGTGAAGACCGTCCCCGTGCGGGCGAGGTCCGCGCGCAGCGTGCGGGCGCCGAGCAGCGCGTGGACGGCGCCCCAGAGCGCGGCGGCGGGCAGGATCAGCATCGCGTCGCGCAGACCGGCGTCGCCGCGGGTCGCGCGCAGTGCGTCCGAGAGCAGGCCGACGACCCAGGGTCCCACGCCCATGCCGAGCACGTTGATCAGCACGAGCAGCAGCGCCGACGCCTGCGCGCGCATGCGCAACTTCGCCAGCCCCTGCACGATCGCGTACATCGGCCCCATGTAGAAGGTGCCGAGGAAGACCTGCGGCGCGTACGCGGCGAGTGCGATGCGAGGCGAGTCTGCGAACAAGAAGATCAGCGCGAAGGGAACCATCGCAACGCTTCCGACGGCCGGAATCCAGAGCGCATAGCGCGCGTCGCGCGCAACCATGCGGTCCACCAGCGCAGCCCCGAATACGGTGCCGAGCGCGCCGAAGATCCCCGTGACCGCGCCGAAGGAGACGCCGGTTTCGGCACTGCCCATCCCGTGGACTCGCTGCAGCAGCTGCGGCCCCCAGATGTTGAAGCCGAAGGCCGCGAGCACGAAGAGCGACGCGGCGAGGCACAGCTGCCGGAACGAGGGCTGCGACAACAGGTGGCGCGCGACCTCGGCGAAGCCCGGCAGCTCGCCGCTGTCGACGCGCCCTTCGGCCGCGCCGCGGGCCGGCTCGGGCAGCACGCGCGGCACCAGCAGCGCCAGCAGCAGGCCCGGTGCGCCGACGAGCAGGAAGGCCTGGCGCCAGGGCATCTGCTCGACGAGCAGCCCGCCCGCGGCCATCCCGAGCCACATCCCGAGGTGCCCCCCGAGCGTGTAGATTCCGAGCGCCGTCGCGCGCCGCGCCGGCGCAAACAGGTCGGCGATCAGGGAATGCGCGCAGGGGCTCGTCGAGGCCTCACCGACGCCGACACTCACGCGCGCGAGCGCGAGCTGCCAGAAGTTCGCGACCAGCGCCTGCGCCGCCGTTGCGAGCGACCACGCCGCCAGACCGAGCGCGATGATGCGCCGCCGCGAGGAGCGGTCCGCGAGGCGCGCGATCGGGATGCCGGCGATCGCGTAGAACAGCGCGAACGCGAAGCCGGTCAGGAAGCCGAGGTCCGCATCGGAGAGGCCGAGCTCTCGCCGCATCGGCTCGAGCAGGATCACCAGCAGCTGGCGGTCCGCGTGATTGATCACGAAAATCGCGAGCAGCAGCGCGAGCGCGAGCGCGGGCCGCGGCGCGGCCTCGGCGGGAGGGGCGGAACCCGGCGGCGACATGCGAGGCGGCGACCCGGAACCGGAGCGGTGGCGCTAGGCCAGCCCGGCGAATAGCCGGCGGGCGTTCGAACCCGCGATGCCTGCCGCGATCGCAGGCTCGAGATCGAGCTCCGCGAGCTGCGCGAGCGCCGTGCGCTGCGAGACGAGCGGGAAACCGGTGCCGAGCAGCAGCTTGGCGCGCCCGCGGCCGCGCGCGAAGGCGCGCACCGGGTCGGCCCAACGCCGCGGCGGCCAGGTCGCGCTGCCGAGGAACACGTTCGGAAATTTCTGCGCCATCGCGATCGCCTCGTCGACCCAGGGCCAGCCCAGGTGCGAGAGCACGAAGCGCGTTTCGGGGAAGTAGAGCGCGGGCCGATCGATCCCGAGCGGGCGGCCGCAGGCGCTCGGCATCAGGCCACCCGAGGTTCCGGCCTGCATCACGATCGGAACGCCGCGCTCGCTCGCGAGCGCGTAGTAGGGGTACAGCTCGGCGTGGTCGAGCTCGCGGTCGTAGCTGTGCGTGTGCAGGTGCAGGCCGACGCACCAGGGCTCTGCGAGCGCCGCCGCGGCTGCGCGCAGGCCGGGCATGCGGGCGCGCGGATCGAAGCTCCAGAGCCCCGCGAAGCGACCGGGCGCCTGCTTCGACCAACGCGCGATCTCAGCCGGCCGCGCGGCGAAGGTCTCGAAGTGGCGCTCGTCAGCCCCACCCGGGAGCTCGCAGACCGGAATCAGCAGACTGGACACGCCGAGCGCATCCATGCGCGCCTGCATCGCCGCGGGCTCGGCGAAGCCGTCCGCGGAATCGCCGACCAGCCCGAGCGGCACGCCCTGGCCCGCGACCGACGCCTGCCACAGCGGCGCGCGGTCCGGTGTGAAGGCATTGCACCAGTAGTCGATCGCGCCGGGGCCGGCGCCGCTCATCGCTCGTCCCGGAAGCGCTTCGGCTTCGGTGCGGTGTGGATCTCGGTCCACGCGTCGAGCTCTCCGGGAAGTCTCAGCTCGGCACGGATCCGCACGCCGAGCTCCTCCTTGAGCCGCAGCTCGATCTGCGCGCGCAGCGCCTCGCGCGCGTCCGCCCCCTGCGCGCGGCTCACGACCGAGACGCTCATCTCGTCGCGGTTCGCCTCGCGCTGGGCGCGCACGAAGTAGTCGTTCTCGGCGCCCGGCAGCGAGGTCGCGATGCGCCCGATCGCCTCGGGCCAGACGTTCACGCCGCGCAGCTTGACCATGTTGTCGCCGCGTCCGGCGAAGGCGCCGATGCGCCGCAACCAGCTGCCGCAGGCGCACTGCCCGGGCGGATGCAGGAACGAGAGATCCAGGATGTCGTAGCGGAACTGCGGGCTGCCGGTCTTGTAGATCTCCGTGATGCAGAGGCTCCCGAGCTGGCCGTCGGGCACGCGTGCCCCGGTGTCCGGGTCGACGATCTGCACGACGTAGGCATCCTCGAAGACGTGCAGTCCCTGCCGCGCGGGGCACTCGATGGCAACCCACTGCACCTCGTGGAAGCCGTAGGAGTCGTAGACCTCGGGGCCGAAGGTCGCCGAGAGGCGCTGCTTGTCCCCGATGTTTGGCAGCGCGTGCAGCGAGAGGTCGCGGCTCGGGTCGAGCCCCATCTCGCGCGCGACCTCCGCCAGGTGCAGCAGGTAGTCGCCCGTCGTCAGGATCGCCTTCGCCTGATAGGCGCGCGCGAGCTCGATCTGGCGCCGGCTCGAGGTCACGTTGCCGGTGCCGGTCGTGATCACGACGCAGGACAGCCAGCGGTGCAGCGCCTCGTCGAAGGAGAAGGCGCCATTGTGCGTCGAGTAGGCCCACGCGTTGATCACGACGTCGCCGGGCCGGATGCCCTGCAGGTAGAGCGCGCGGGCGGTCAGTACCGCGCCGACTTCGCGATCCCACTGCGTGTAGAGCGTCGGCCGCGGCGCGCCGGTGGTCGCACCGGACATGAAGATCCGCAGCGGCTCCGACGCGGCGTCCTCGATCGCGACGCCCTGGTAGTCGCCGAGCGGGGGATGCGCTTCGATGCTCTGGCGGATGTCGTCGACGCGATAGCTGGGTGCGCGCCAGAGGTCCTCGAGGCTCTTCAACTGATCGGGGTGGAAGCCCGCCGCCTCCCAGCGGCGCCGGAAGAAGGGCACGCGCCAGGCGCGGCGAGCGCGCTGCTGCAAGCGCTCGAGCTGCAGGCGCTCGATCTCCGCGCGCGGCGCGAGCCAGGCGGATCCGAAGTACTCGGGCGGGGGCTCGAATAGCCGCGCGATCTCGTGATAGTCGACGGCCTCGAAGGGCCGGCGGAAACCGGGCGGCAGGGGATCGACGCGGACGGAGCTCAATCGGGGGTGATCCCGCCGGTCGCGGTCGCCTCGAGCGCGACCCGCCGCCGATCCTTCCCGAGGCGCTCGACCCTTTTGGCCTCGCGAGCGTGTCGCATTGGATCCCCTGACTGTGTCTGCACAGCGTACTCCGAGAAGCTACAGAGCGTCGAGGATCTCGCGCGCCGCCGATCGCGTGGGCGGCCATTGGCTGCGCGCCCAGACCTCCGACGCGAGCCACTTCGCCTCGAGGGAGCGGCCGAGCCGGGCCGCAACGCGCGCCTCGACGAGGTCGACTTCGAGGGAGTCCGGGGCCAGCGCGCGAGCTCGCGCGATCGCGCTGCGTGCTTCGTCGGTCTGCTGGCCCTCGATCAGGAAGCTGCGCGCAATCCCGAGCGCCGCGGCGGCCGTATTCGGAGCGCGCTGCAACACGTCGCGGTAGCGATCGCGGGCCGCGGCCGCCGCCGCGCTGCGCTCCGAAGCCGCCGAGAGGTCCTGCGCGCGCGCCAGCGCGAGCTCGGCGCTCTCGAGCTGCGTCAGGGCGTCGTCCGGCGCCAGCGCGAGCGCGCGCTCGAGCTGCGCTGCCGCTTGCTCGAAGAGCCCCTGCTGACGCAGGGCGGCGGCCAGGCCCCGCTGCGCCCGGGCCTGCGCGGGATCGGCCCGCAGCGCGCGCTCGAAGTACTCCTGTGCGAGCGCGGGGCGCTCGAGGGCCAGCGCGAGCTCGCCTAACGCCGTCCGGGCGTTCGCCGGGGCTACGCGAGAGAGCTGCGCCGCGTCGGGCTGCCATCCGCTGCGGCGAAGACCGATCACGTCGAAGCTCTGCCGCTGCGCGTGGGCGTCGACGGCGTCGGCGAGCGCGACCGGATCGCCGAGGGCCGTCGGAATCGGGTTGCGCTGCTGCGCATCCAGGGCCTCGCGGTAGCGGGCAAGTGCGCGCGTGGCGTTCGGCTTCGCATCGCGCAGTGCGAGGAAGTGGACGATGGCCCAGGCACGGGCCGAGAAGAGCTTGCGCGCCGGCTCACTCCACTCGGAGACGTCGCCCGGCTCGAAGGTGCTGTCCAGCGCGGAGCTCATCCGACTCCCGAGCTCCTGCAGATGCTCCGGCACCGGTCGCCCGATGCTCACCGTCGGCGGCGCAGCTTCGACCGTGCTCGCGAACTCGCAGAGCCCGACCTCGAACCACAGCGGGCGCCGGACCGGGTCGCGCCGTCGCATCAGCTGGTGTGCGTACTCGAGACTCATCGGTCGGGTGGCGTCGCCCTGCGCGGCGTCGGGTGTGCGCAATACCAGGAGCGGCGTCGAGAGCGTCGGCACCGCGTAGGCCTTCCCGTCGCGGAGCGCGAAGGGGCGGGTCAGCGAGCGATCGTCGAAGGCCAGCACGCGGGCCGGCGTCGCGGCAGCATCCGACGCAGGCAGCAGCAGTGCGTACTCGATCCCGCGGTGCATGAGCTCGAGCTTGCGAGCGAGCTCGAGGGTGGGCTCCGTTCCGAGCGAGCTCAGGATCTCGAAGTGCGGGCTGCGGAGCTGCTGAAATTCCTGATTGGGGAGCGAGACGGTCGCGCAGCCGGCGAGCGCGGCGAGGCCCGCGAGGCCGAAGGCAAGTCCGAGTCCCGCGGAGAGCACGAGCGGTTGCATTTCTACGCGAGTCGCGCAGCCGCGACCCTGCACTCCCGCCACCGGCCTGCGTGGTGTCCTGGTTGGGCTAGGGTCTGCATCGGCGCACAGCATGGCGCAACGCGCGCGAATTCCAAGCGCATTTTTGGGTTGCACGCCGAATCCTCGTGTGGGAAGGTGCGGAGGTACCGACGGCTGCCGTGAGTCGCGGGTGGAAGACCCGCTCGATGCGTCTGTGGGGTTTCCTGCTAGTGCCGTCGCTCGTCATTGCACAGCACGAGAACGAGAGCGAGCCGGCTTGCGGAGCGACCCGGCGCCGATCCGAAAGGGGGCGCTCGTGTTCGAAGTCTGGGCCAGCCTCGACCTGGGACTCCCGCTCGCCCGGGTGGCCGAGCAGGCGCGGCGCGTCGAGGCCCTGGGCTACGACGGCGTCGCACTCCCCGACCTCGTTCACGACGGCATCGCGGCGGCCAGCCTCGCGGTGCACGCGACGCGCCGGCTGCGCGTCGCGACCCACGCGCTGATCGCATTCGCGCGCAGCCCGATGGTCGTCGCGGTGGCGGCCTGGGACCTGCAGGACGCCTCGGGCGGCCGCTTCGAGCTGGGGCTCGGTCCCCAGGTGCGCGCCAACATCGTCGATCGCTTCGGCATGCCTTGGACGCCGCCGGCCCCGCGCATGCGCGAGTACGTCGAGGTGCTGCGCGCGAGCTTCGCGTGCTGGCAGGAAGGCCGGCCCCTGCGCTTCGAGGGAAAGCACTATCGCATCACGCGCATGCAGCCCTTCACGAGTCCGAAACCCATCGAGCATCCCGAGATCCCGATCCATCTCGCCGGCATCGGGCCTCACATGACGGCGCTCGCCGGAGAGCGGGCCTCGGGCCTCAACACGCATCCGACCTCCGCGAGCCCCCGCTTCCTGCGCGAGCGCGCGCTGCCGCAGCTCGCGCGCGGCGCCGCGCGCTGCGGTCGCAATCCCGGCGAGCTGCGCGTCTGGATCAACCCGCTGTGTGCGACGGGACCCGATGCCGGCGCGGTTCGCGAGCAGCGCGAGGTCCAGCGCGCGCTGCTCGCGACACTCTTCTCCACGCCGAGCTACTGGCCCGGGCTCGAGCTCTACGGCGAACGCGAGCGAGGCGAGCGGCTGAACGCGCTGGTGCGCGCGGGTCGCTGGCAGGAGCTCGCGGGCCTGATCTCCGACGATCTGCTCGACGCCTTCGTGCCCGCCGCGCCCTACGCCGAGCTCGCCGACGTCCTGACGCAGCGCTATCGCGGTCTCGGAGGCGCGATCAGCTTCCCGCTGCCTGCAGACCCCCGCCACGATGCCGAGGTGGCGCGTGCGGTCGCGTCGCTGCGGAGCGCGCCGTGAACGCGGCGCGCACGCTCTGGGATCTCGCCGAGGCGCGCGCGAACGCGACACCCGAGCTCGTCTTCGCGATCGACGAGTCCGAACGCCGGCTGGACTACCGCGGCCTGCGCGACGCCGCGCTGCGCGCCGCGGCCGGTTTGCACGCGCTAGGTATCGGCGAGGGCACTCCGGTCTCCTGGCTGCTGCCGACGCGCATCGAGGCCTTCGTGCTGATGCTCGCGCTCGCGCGGCTCGGCGCGGTGCAGAACCCGCTCGTCCCGATCTACCGCGAGCGCGAGGCCGGGTTCTGCCTGCGCCAGACGGGCGCGCGCTGGCTGCTGGTTCCCGACCGCAGCCGCGGCTTCGACTACACCGAGATGGCTCGGAAGCTCGCGGAAGCGCTCCCCGGCCTGCGCGTCGTCCCGATCGGAGCCGGGCTCCCGGAAGGCGATCCCGCCCGACTGGGTCCCGCTCCGCGCGCGCCGGACACTCCCGAAGCCGCGCCGGTCCGCTGGATCTTCTACACCTCCGGCACCACCGCGGATCCGCGCGGCGCGCGCCACACCGATCTCGCGATCCTGATCTCCTCGCGCGGGCTCGCGGACGCGCTCGAGCTCGCGCCCGGCGATCGCTGCGCGGTCGTGTTCCCGGTGACGCACCTGGGCGGCGCCAACGCGCTGGTCGCATCGCTCTACTCCGGCTCCACCCAGCTCGTCGTCGAGAGCTTCGACCCGGGCACGTCGATCCCGTTCCTCGCGGCGCACGGCGTCACGCACGCGGGGGCCGGACCGGCCTTCTTCCGCGCCTATCTCGAAGCGCAGCGTGCCGCGGGACCGGCGTCGATCTTTCCGGCGATCCGCGCGTTCTACGGCGGCGGCGCGCCGAAGACCGCCGCGCTCCACCGCGCACTCGCGGACGAGATCGGGGGCGTCGGCATCGTGTCCACCTGGGGCATGACGGAGGCGGCGCTGCTCTCGATCGCCCGGATCCGCGATCCGGACGCCAAGCTCGCCCACAGCGAGGGCCGCCCGTCGCCGCAGGGCACTCGCATCCGCGTGGTGCGCCCCGACGGCAGCGACGCCGCGCCGGGCGAGGACGGCGAGCTGCGCGTGCGCGCGCCCCAGCTGATGCGCGGCTACGTCGATGCGAGCCTCGACGCCGCGGCCTTCGACGAGCGGGGATTCTTCCGCACGGGCGACCTCGGCCACCTGGATCCCGAGGGCTACGTGGTCGTGAGTGGGCGGCAGAAGGATGTCATCATCCGCAAGGGCGAGAACATCAGCGCCGCGGAGCTCGAGGGGCTGCTGCAGGGACATCCGAAGGTCGCCGACGTCGCCGTGGTCGGGCTGCCGGATCCGGAGCGCGGCGAGCGCTGCTGCGCGGTGGTGGTCTGCCGCGACGCCGGAGACCCGCTGCGCTTCGAGGAGCTGGTCGCGTACCTGGAGCAGCACCGGCTGATGCGCCAGAAGATTCCGGAGCAGCTCGAGATCGTCGACGCGCTGCCCCGCAACCCGAGCGGTAAGGTCGTGAAGCGCAGGCTGCAGGAGCGCTTCGCCAACTCCCGCAGCTGAGGAGGCCGAGATGTCCGAGTTCCCGAAGCCCGATTTCCGCAAGCAGTACGGACCCTGGGCCCTGATCGCCGGAGCCTCCGACGGCATCGGCGAGTGCTATGCGCGCGAGTGCGCGCAGCGCGGGCTGCACGTCGTGCTGCTCGCGCGGCGCGCGGCACGGCTCGCGGAGCTGGCCGCGGAGCTCGAGCAGCGCCACGGCGTGAAAGCGCGCACGCTCGTCGCCGACCTCGGCGCCGGCGATCTCGAGCAGCGCGTCCTCGAGGGAACCCGCGAGCTCGAGATCGGTCTGCTGATCTACAACGCCGGGGCGGTGCACGGCGCCGCGAAATTCGTCGAGCGTCCGCTCTCCGATGCGCTCGCGCTCGTGAACCTGAACTGCCGCGGTCCCGTGTTGCTCGCGCATCACTTCGGCGGCGCGATGCGGCGGCGCGGGCGCGGCGGGATCGTGCTGATGGGCTCGATCGCCGGCCTCTGCGGCAGCTCCTACACGACGGTCTACGCGGCTTCGAAGTCCTTCGACATGCTGCTCGCGGAGGGGCTCTGGCACGAGCTCGCACCCGCGGGCGTGCACGTGCTGGGCGCGATCGCGGGCGCCACGCGGACGCCGTCGATGTTGGCCTCGAACCCGGCCTTCGAGAATTATCCGAATCTGATGCAGCCCGCCGACGTCGCGCGCGGCGCGCTCGACGCCCTCGGCAGCGGTCCGCTGTGGGTCGCGGGCGAGGCCAACCGCGCGACCGCCGCCGCGATGCTGCCGGTCCCCCGGGTCGCCCTGATCAACGGCATGAGCGAGGCGACGGCCTCGCTCTATGCGCTGTCCCACACGCCGGTGGCAGGTGCGGACTTCGCGCAGACCTGAGCGTCCCGCGCTCGCGCAGCGGGATCAGAATCCGAGGTCCTTGAGCGGCTGATCGATCGCGCCGCAGACCTGACGCGCGGCCGGGAGCAGCGCGTCGTAGTCGAGGCCGGCCAGGTAGCCGTCCAGCAGGCGGTGATAGTTTCCGATCAGGCCCTCCACGACTCCCGAGAGCCGCATGAATTCGAAGCCGCGCGCGTGCAGCCCGGCCTGCTGGCGCGGCAGGTTCGCGAAGTCCTGCCGCGGAATCAGCGGCCAGCGCGGGTCGTCGGGAGGCATCGGCTCCGGCCGGCGCGGAGGCTCCGGCTCCTCCCCCTCCGGAAACAGCGTGAGGGACCAGATCTCGAACAGCGTCTGCTCGGGTCCGAGCGGGCGGATCCGGTAGCACGCGGCGTTGCCGTAGACGGGCAGCAGGAAGCTGTTCGGAAAGCAGAAGTTGACCGACGAGGTATGGCCCTGAGCGGCCAGCGGGTTCAGATCCGGGATCGGGATGCGGGCCCCGCGGTTCCAGGCGACGATCGCGTCGTTCAGGCGGCGGTGCCACTCGAGCGCGGCCTGGTTCGGGTCCGCGGGCAGCGCGAGGTTTCGCAGCCCTTCGGCGACGCGCACGTCCTTCGCGTGGATCATGCCGCCCATGCCCTCGCTGAGGGCCTTCATGAAATACAGCGAGCTTCCGTCGACGTCGCTCGGGTCCGTGAAGCCCGCCGTGTCGGTGCCGGGTCCATAGCCGCGCTTCGAGGCGCGCGCGAGCAGCTGCGGGTGCGTCTGCTGCGTGTGGTAGCCCTCCATGAAGGCCTCCATCGCGAGCTTCCAGTTCACGGGCAACAGCGTGGAGTGCCACCACTCGGCGCGCATGCGTTCGACCTGGTGGGCGTCGTGATAGCTCGCGAAGGGCTCGATCGACTCGCGCAGCGACGGCGCGCGGTCGTCGAAGTTGACGAAGGCGCAGCCGCCCCAGAGCTCGACCCGGCACTCGCGCAGGCGCAGATCCTCCGGATCGCGGTTGGCGACGTCGAAGAGCCCGGGCTCGAAGATCTGGCTGGGGCTGCCGTCGAGATTCCAGCTCCAGCCGTGAAAGGGGCAGACGAAGCCCCGCGGACAGCGACCTCGGTCCTTGACCAGCTGCATGCCCCGGTGGCGGCACGCGTTGTGATAGGCCTTGACGCAAGCATCGTCGACCCGGACCACGATCACGGACTGACCGAGGTTCTCGTACTCGACGAAGTCCCCGCGCCGGGGAATCTCCTCGAGTCGACAGGCCATCTGCCACACGCGGGGCCACAGGCGTTCGCACTCGAGCGCGAAGAAGTCGGGATCGAAATAGCGCGCCGCCGGCACGCGGTCCGGCCGCGTGAGCGCGTGGAGTACCGGAAGGGGTTTCCAGGCGTTCATGATGCGGGAGTCTCCTCGGTGGCGAGCATTGCGGCGAGCTGCGGCTGTGCGCCGGCGGCGTGGTGCGCCGCGATGAACGCGAACACGAACGAGGCCCCGATGCTCGCGCCTGCGCCGGGATAGCTGCGCCCCATCACCGAGGCGGTGGTGTTGCCCGTGGCGTAGAGGCCCGCGATCGGGGATGCGTCCTCGCGCAGCACGCGCGCGTACTCGTCGCAGACGAGCCCGCCGGCCGTGCCGACGTCGCCTGGGTACATCGGCACCGCGAAGAAGGGCGGCCGCTCGATCGAGCCGAGGTTCGGGTTGGGCCGCACCGTCGGATCGCCGTGGCAGCGGTCGAAGGCGCGGCCCCCGCGCGCGAAGTCCGCGTCGACGCCGCTGCTGCAGAAGCCGTTGAAGCGCCGGACCGAACGCACCAGCCCCTCGGCGTCGATCCCGCACGAGCGGGCCAGCGCCTCCAGCGAGTCGGCCTTCTGCATGTAGCCGCTGTCGATCCACTCCTTCGGTGTGACGCCCGGGAAGCTCGTGCCCCACGGATAACGTCGCCGGTGGAGGCTGTCGAAGATCGTCCAGCTCGGGATCGCGGCGCCGGTCGACGCGTGCCTCGCGTACATGCGCTGACCCACTTCCATGTACGAGGCGGACTCGTTGCAGAAGCGCTCGCCCGAAGCATCGACGAGCATCGAGTGGGGCAGCGAGAGATCGAGATGGTGCGTCCACGGCACGATCTGGCCGTCGGGCATGACCGAGCCCTTGGGCCAGCGGCCGTCGGGGTGGCGCGAGGTGAGCACCCACCAGGCCTCGTCGAGGCAGTCCGTCGCGGCGCCGAGCTGGATCGCGGCCAGCAGCATCTCGCCGGTGTCGCCGGCGTTCGCGGAGGTCCACTGGTCGCCGCTCGGGGGGCGACCGAGCTTCTGTCGCAACGGGCCGTTGCGCGCGAAGCCGCCCGCGTTCAGGAGCACGCCGTCCGCTGCGAGCACGCGGCGCCGCTCGCCGCGCTGCTCGACCTCGACGCCACCCACGCGTCCGCCCTCGACGATCAGAGCGAGGGCGGGCGTCTCTGGAAAGATCGGAATGCCGGCAGCGAGCGCGAGCTTCAGCATGCGTCCCTGGACGGCGCCGCCGTTGGCCAGCAGGTCCTTGCCTCGGAGCCGCGCCGCGAGCATGCGTCCGGCGAGCCGCAGCGCCATGCGCCTGCCCGCGCCCGTGCGCCGCACGAGGTAGAGCAGGGGCAGCTCGTGGGACTGGATCGGCATGCCGCTCGCGAGCGGAGAGCGCGTGAGCCGCGGCGCCCAGTCGCCGAGCTCGTTCGCGTCGAAGATCTCGGCCATCAGGCAGCGGCTGCGCGGCTCGCCGCCGGGAAGCTCGTCGTAGTAGTCGGCCCAGCCCTCCGGCCGAAAGAAACGCATGCCCGCGCGCTCCAGGAATTCCACCATGCGCGGGCCGACCTTCAAGTAGGCGTCGCGCCGCGCGGGCGAGCTGCAGGGCGCCCGGTGGGGGACGGCGGCATCGAGGTAGCGGCGCGCGCGCGCGGTGGAGTCGGCGACGCCCTCGCGCGCCATCAGCGGGTTGTTCGGGATCCAGAGCACGCCGCCCGAGAGGCCGGTCGAGCCGCCGACCCGCGCTTGCTTCTCGAGGATCACGGCGCGCTTGCCGAGCGCGTGTGCCGCGAGCGCAGCGCACATCGAGCCCCCGCCGCTGCCGACGATGACGAGGTCGTAGCGCTCTTCGAGCGGACCGCTCATGTCTCTCCGGATTCCGCAGGGGTCCTGTGCACGGCCTCCCGGTCTGGGCGCTTTCCGCCGCTCCCGACGCCCCGCGAGCCGCGCACATTATGGACGCCGCCGCGGGCCGCGCGCAGCCCAGTTTCTGCGACCGCGGCGGGGCCGAGCGGAGTAGAGTGATGGCGAAGACGAGCTGCGCGCGCGCGAGCGGGGAGGTCGAGGTGAGCCAGTCGAACATCTTCCAACTCGAGGCGATCCCCTGGGTGGACGAGGGCGCGGAGCCGAATCCGGCGCCGGCAGCGATGCGTGCGGAAGCCCAGCGCAAGGGCGCGCGGCGCAAACGCCTCGCGCGCGGGGAGTGCGGCTACTTCTCCCAGTACAGTGTGATGCCGCCCGGCTTCGAGGTGTCGCCCCACAGCCACAGCCACGATGAGCTGTTCATCGTGCTCTCGGGCAGCTGCACGCTGATGGGAGGCGAGGGCGACGGCATCGAACTCCTGGCTCGGGATTCCGCGGCGCTCGCGGCAGGGCGCGAGTACGGCTTCCGCGTCGGCGCGCAGGGGATCGAGTTCATCGTGGTGCGCCCCGGCGAAGCGCGTTCGGACTTCCGCTGAGCGCGGAGCAAGTGTCTTGAACGATGCCAGCGCGCGGCTCGACGCGGAGATCCTGCGGCACGCTCTGCGCGTCGCCGCCGAAGAAGCCAGCATCGTGGTCGTCAAATCGGCGCACTCGGCGATGATCGTCGAAGGAGCGGATGCCTGTGCGGGCATCCTCGACCGCGATGCGCGCCTGGTCGCGCTCTCGACCGCCACGAACCTGATGCACGCCTCGAGCCTGCGCTGCTCGCTGCCGGCGGTGATCGAGGACTTCCCTCTCGACTCGATGCGGCCCGGCGACGTCTTCGCGATGAACGACTGCTTCCGCGGCGGCATCCACGCCAACGACCTGATCGTCCTGCGTCCGGTCTTTAGCGGAGATCGCGTCGAGTGGTTCACCGGCACGTTGATCCACGTGGCCGACCTCGGCGGCTCGTCGGCGGGAGGCATCGTCCCCGCGGCGACGGACGTCTTCGCCGAAGGTCTGCAGCTCCCGCCGGTGCGCCTCTACGCCGCGGGCGAGCCCGTCGTCGACCTGCATCGGATTCTCGCGCAGAACAGCCGCACTCCGGCGCGGGTGCTAGGGGACGTCCAGGCGCTGGTGGCGGGAGGGCACGTCGCCGCGAAGCGACTCGAGGAGCTCGCTCTGCGCTATGGGCCGGGCGGGCTGTGCCGGGGCATCGAGGCCTATCTCGAGGGAACTGAAAAGCGCATGCGCGCCGAGCTCGCCGCGCTCGCGCCCGGGGTCTACCGCGGGGAGTACGCGATCGACGGCGACGGGATCGACCCGGAGCGCTCGCCGGTGGTGCGCGTCTGCGTGCAGGTGGGCCTGCACCCGGCCGGCGGCGGGCGCGTGCAGCTCGACTTCTCCGCGACCGACGATCAGGCCGTCGGCGCCATCAACGCGGGATTCTCCCAGGCACTGACCGGCGCCGTCTACGCCGTGCGCTGCTTCGTCGACCCCACGCTGCCGATGAACGAGGGCTGCTATAGCCCGGTCGAGGTCGCGTTCCGCAAGGGCTCGCTGCTCGATCCCCTGCCGCCCGCGGCCTGCGGCGGGCGCGTCGTCGCCGTGATGGCGGCCTGCGAGGCCGTCGTGCAGGCGCTGTCGCAGGCTCGACCCGAGCTCGCGACCGCGGCGAGCTCGGTGATCCACCCCTACACGCTCTCGGGGACACGCGGAGCCGAGCCGTGGCTGCTGCTCAGCTACGAATATGGGGGTGTGGGGGCGCGGCGGGGCTCGGACGGGCCTTCGGCCACCGGGGCCTTCTTCCTCGGCGGGCGCAACGTCGTGCCGCAGATCGAGCCGCTCGAGGCGCGCTTGCCGCTGATCTTCGAATCTCAGCGGCTGGTGCCCGACTCGGGCGGCGCCGGGCGCTGGCGCGGCGGCCTCGGCGTCGAGACGCGCATCCGGCTGCTCGACGACGCCGATCTCGCCGTCCGCAGCGAACGCGTGCGCTTCGCGCCGCGCGGGCGAGAGGGGGGCGCCGACGGGCTCGCGGGCACGCAGTACGCGCGAAGTCCCGAGGCTGCGACGCGCCCGATCCCCGCGAAGATCGCGAACCTGCGCCTGCGCCGAGGGGACACCTTCGTGCTCACGACCTCCGGCGGCGGCGGCCTCGGCGATCCCCGCGAGCGCGATCCGGACGCGCTCGCGCGCGACGTCGCAGAGGGCTACGTCAGCGCGGATGCGGCCCGGCGCGTCTACGCAGCGGAGTCCCGGTGAGCCCTCGCTGCGTGATCGGCACCGACATCGGCGGCACCTTCACGGACGTCGTGCTGACGCGCGACGGCGGCTCGATGCACGTCGTGAAGCAGCTCAGCACCCCCGCGGCTCCCGAGCAGGGCGTGCTCTCGGCCGTCGAGCGCGTGCTCCGCGAGGCGGGGGTCGCGGCCTCGGAGGTCGTGCGCGTCGTGCACGGGACGACCCTGGCGACGAACGCCGTGATCGAGCGCCGCGGCGCCCGCGTCGCGTTCGTGACCACTGCGGGCTTCGGCGACCTGCTGCGGATCGGTCGCGAGGCGCGCGTCGAGGACGACCGCTACGACCTGCGCTTCGAGGTTGCGCCGCCGCCGCTTGCGCGCGAATGCATCTTCGAGGTGCCGGAGCGCATGGATGCGCGGGGCGAGGTGCTGCGCCCGCTCGACGAGCGGGCGGCCCGCGAGGTCGCGCGCGGCGTCGCGAAGCTCGCGCCGGAAGCCGTGGCGCTCTGCTTCCTCCACTCCTGGGCCAACCCCGCCCACGAGGAGCGCATGCGCGAGATCCTCGCCGAGGCGCTGCCCGATGCGCTGATCGTCGCCTCCTCGCGCGTGCATCCGGAGATCCGCGAGTTCGACCGCGCGACGACCACGCTCTTCACCGCCGAGATCGCGCCGCTGATGGCGCGCTATCTGCGGCGGCTCGAACGCGGCCTCAGGGCGCTCGGCGTGAACGCGCCGCTCCACATCATGGAGTCGTCGGGCGGCGTGATGGCGGCGGAGGTCGCCGCGGAGCGGGCCGTCGCGACGCTCGAGTCCGGCGGCGCGGCCGGGGTCATGGCGGCGGCGCGGCTCGCGCAGCACTACGGCATCCCGCGCGTGATCTCCTTCGACATGGGCGGCACCACCGCGAAGGCGGGCGTCGTGCACGACGGACGGCCGCGCGTCGTGCGCGAGCTCCAGGTCGGTGGCAAGGGCAGCTTCGGCGGCCGCCGCGCGGGGACGGGCCTGCCCGTGAAGACGCCGACGATCGATCTCGCCGAGGTCGGCGCGGGCGGCGGCTCGATCGCCTGGCTGGACCCCGAAGGGCTGCTGCGCGTGGGCCCGCGCTCGGCTGGCGCCGAACCCGGTCCAGCGTGTTATGCAAAGGGCGGCGTTCTGCCGACGGTGACCGACGCAAACCTGCTGCTCGGCTATCTCGACCCGGCGCACTTCGCCGGCGGCAGCTTCGCGCTCGACGCGGCGGCCGCGCGCGCGGCGGTCGAGCGGCAGATCGCAGCTCCCCTCGGCGTCAGCGCGGAGCGCGCGGCCTTTGCGATCCACGAGCAGGCGAATGCGAACATGGCGGCCGCGATCCACGTCGTCACCGTGCAGCGCGGGCTCGACCCGCGCGAGCACGCGCTGTTCGCGTTCGGCGGCGCGGGGCCGATGCACATGGCGGGCGTCGCTCAGCGTTTCGGGATCGCGGCCGTCCTCGCGCCGGCCGGGGCGGGCGTCGCGTCGGCGATCGGCATGCAGGCCACGGACCTCACGGCCGAGCACGGGCGCAGCTGCCTGTTGCGCCTGGAGCAGCTCGATCCGGCGCGCGCCGAGGCGCTGTTCGAAGTAGTGGAGCGGGGCGCGCGTACGAAGCTGGGCGTCGGCGCCGCAGTGCTGGGCCTGCGCATCGAGCGCTTCGTCGAGCTGCGCTTCGAGGGCCAGGCCCACGAGCTCCCGGTGTCGCTCGCGGGGCTCGGCCGCGAAGCGCTCGCCGGCATCGAGGCCAGCTTTCGCGCCGCCTATCACGCGGCCTATGGGGTCGTCTGCGATGGGCGCGTCGAGGTCGCGGCGCTGCGCGTGAGACTCACGCTCCCGGTCGAACGCCTGCCGCTGCTCGCGCTCGAGAGCGGCCGGAAGCAGGTCGCGGCGCGCGCGAGCCGGCCCGCGTGGTTCGGGCCCGACGCAGCCGTCGAAACCGCGGTGTACGCGCGGCAGCAGCTGCCTCCCGGCGCGAGCTTCGAGGGTCCCGCGATCGTCGAAGGCGCCGTCGAGACGATCGTCGTGCCGCCGCGCTGGCTCGCGCGCGTCGATGCCGTGGGCGGGCTGCAGCTGTCTCGCGCGGGATCCCCCCGCGGAGCGCCAACCGCGAAAGGAGATGCAGGGTGATCCTCGATGTCTTCGCCGAGCTGCAGCGGCCGGGACCGCGCAGCCGCGGCTTCGAGCGCCGCCTCTACGCCGACGCGCTCGAGCAAGCGGTGCTCGCGGACGCGATGGGCTTCGGCTGCTGGTGGGCGGTCGAGCACCACGGATCGCCGGAGTTCAGCTACTCGTCGGCGCCGGACCTGATGCTCGCGGTGATCTCGCAGCACACCTCGCGAATCCGCCTCGGGCATTCTGGCGTGCTCGGCGCGTTCGCGATCAACCATCCGCTGCGCGTCGCCGAGCGCGCGGCCTTCCTCGACAACCTGAGCGGTGGCCGGCTCGAACTCGGACTCGCGCGCTCGGTTCCCCACGAGTGGGAGACCTTTGGCTGCGACGCGGAGTCGACGCGGCGACAGATCCAGCAGGCCCTGCGCATCCTGCCGCGCATGTGGGCCGAGGGGCCATTTTCCAGCGATACCGACGACCTGAAGATGCCGGCCCGCGAGGTCGTGCCGAAGCCGCTGCAGCTGCCGCATCCGCCACTCTGGGTCACTTCGGCGCACCCGGAGGGCTTCGAGCTCGCGGGGCGCCTGGGAGTGGGCGTGCTAGGCACGGTGATGCTCTCGCCGCTCGCGCACCTCTCGACGCTGCTCGCTGCCCATCGCCGCGGCCTGGCGGCCTGTACCCCGGTCGGCGCCGCGATCAACGCACAGTGTGCGGTCTTCGCCTTCTTCCACTGCGCCGAGACGCGCGAGCAGGCCATCCAGAGCCGCGCGGCCGAGGCGGCGCTCTGGTTCATGAACGCGCAGCCCGACGTCTTCGGCGTGAACCGCGAGGTCTGGCTGCAGACGCTGCGCGAGAAGCTCCCGCTGTGGACGAACCTCGACGCCCCTCTTCCGGAGGGCGCGACCCAGATCGCCGGAGATCTCGACGATCCCGAGCCCGTGATCGCGCTGATGAACCGGCTGCGCGCGGGGCTCGCGATCGATCCGGTCGAGGCCTACGAAGCGCTGCTGCCGCTCGACTCCGTGATCATCGGCGACGTCGCAACCTGCCGCGGCAAGCTCGAGGCCTACGCAGCGCTCGGCGTCGACCGGCTGATGTGCCTGATGCAGATGGGACACCTGCCGCACGAGCAGGTGCTGAGCAGTCTCCGCGTGGCGGGGAAGTTCCTGATCCCGGAGCTCGCGCGCTGATGCTGCGCCGGGCCCGCGCGCGCGCTGGCAGGAGCGGGGCGGGATGAGCGATTCGCCTGCGGCGCAGCTCCGGGCGCGGCTCGGGCACCCGGTGATCGACGCCGACGGACACACCGTCGAATACCTGCCGGCGTTGATCCCCTATCTGCGGAAGCACGGGGTGGCGAACGATCTCGCGCAGTTCTTCGAGCGGGCACTGGATCCCGGCACGGGCCTGTGGTCGGCACTCGATCCGCGCGAGCGCGCGCGGCGCCGCACGCTGCGCCCGTCCTGGTGGGCGGTGCCGTCGCGCAACACCCTCGATTTCGCGAGCGTGAGCCTGCCGGCGCTGCTCTGCGACCGGATGGACGAGCTCGGTCTCGACTTCGGCGTCGTCTACCCCTCGCTCGGGCTCGTGCTGCCCGAAATCGCGGACGCCGCGCTGCGCATCCCGGCCTGCCGCGCGCTGAATCAGTTCCACGCGGACCTGTTCCGCGGCACCGAAGCGCGGCTCGCGCCTGTCGCCGTGATTCCGATGACCACGCCGGACGAGGCGCTCGTCGAACTCGAGTTCGCGGTCCAGCAGCTGGGCTTCAAGGCCGTGATGATCGCGAGCTACGCGCGGCGGCCGGTCGAGTCGACGGCGGCGCTCGGCGACGAGGCGCAGCGTCAGGCGAACTGGATCGACTCCTTCGGGCTCGACAGCCTCTACGATTACGATCCCTTCTGGGCGCGCTGCATCGAGCTCGGCGTGTCTCCGGCCGCACATTCGGGTGCCTTCGGCTGGCACGGGCGGCGCTCGATCAGCAACTACATGTACAACCACATGGGTCACTTCGCGACGGCCAGCGAGGCCCTCTGCAAGTCGCTGTTCCTCGGTGGAGTCACCCGCAGATTTCCCAAGCTCCGGATCGCGTTCCTGGAGGGCGGCGCGAGCTGGGGCTGCCGGCTCTTCGCAGATCTGCTAGGCCACTGGGAGAAGCGCAACCCCGTCGCGATCCGCCGCTACGACCCCGCCGGCTTCGATCGGGAGCTCTTCGCAGGGCTGTGGCAGCAGTACGGCGGCGCGCTGCGAGAGCTCGCCGCCGGACCGGACATCCACGCGCTCGCGTTCGGGCAGCCCAGCGGCCGCGCGGAGCCCGACGACGAGTTCGCGGCCTGTGCGATCCGAACTCCGGAGGACATCCGCGAGCTGTTCGCGCCGAACTTCTACTTCGGCTGCGAGGCGGACGACCCGTTGACCTACCAGGCCTTCGACGCGCGCGCGCTGCCCGGCCACGCGCGCCTGCGCGTGCTCTTCGGCTCCGACATCGGACACTGGGACGTGCCGGACATGCGGCGGGTGCTCGAGGAGAGCTACGAACAGGTCGAGCGCGGACTGCTCGACGCGGCGCAGTTCCGCGAATTCAGCTTCGAGAACGCGCTGCGCTTCTACACCGATTCGAATCCCGGATTCTTCGCGGGGACGGCCCTCTCGGAGCAGGCGCGGAGCTGGGTCGCCGCGCAGGCCGCCGAGCCCGCAGCCGCTGTACCGGCCGAAACCAGGAGGACCTGAGATGGCGTCGCTCGAAGCCCTGCTGCAGCCGGAGCGCTGCGCGTTGCTGACGATGGAGCTCCAGCGCGGAATCGTCGGAGACCTCTCCAGCCTTCCGCCGCTCCGCAAGTCGGTCGCGGAATCGGGCCTGCTCGCCCGCACGGGGGAACTCGCGCGTGCGGCGCGCCTCGCGGGCGTGCGCGTGATCCACTGCACGGCGGCCTTCCGCCGCGACCGCGCGGGCTCGTTCCGCAACGTGCCGATGGTGAACGCGCTGCTGCGGAACCCCGATCATCTGGTCGTGGGCTCGCCGGAAGTCGAGCTGGTACCGGAGCTCGGCCCCGAGCCCGAGGACCTCGTGAGCCAGCGCATGCACGGCATGTCGCCCTTCACGCATACCTCGCTCGAGGCGATGCTGCGCAGCGAGGCAGCGACGACGGTGATTGCAACCGGCGTGTCGCTGAACGTGGGCATCCTCGGCCTCACGATCGAGGCGCTGAATCGCGGCTTCGACGTCGTGATCCCGCGCGACTGCGTGACGGGCTTCCCGGCCGAGTACGGCGAGGCGGTGCTCGAACACACGCTCGAGAAACTCGCGACCCTCACGCAGGCCGCGCGGATCTCCGCGCTGTGGGCGGACGTGCCTCAGCTCCCGGCGCGGTCGTAGGGATCGCGCGCCGCGGCGCCGGCCTCGGCATAGCTCGCGCGTCCGGGCCGGATGTTGAGGAAGCGCACGCCGGTGTCCCAGACGCGGAAGCCGTACTGCGTGCCCGCTTCGATGTACACGACCGTTCCGGGTCCGCAGCGGCGTTTCCCCATCGAGAAGCCGCCCTCGAGGATGTACATCACCTCGTCGCGGTCGTGACTGTGCAGCGGAGCGACGAGTCCGCCCGGGAGCCAGTTCACGTGGACCCAGGGCCCCCGTTCGAGATCGCCGACGAGCTGGCCGCCGACTTCGGGGTGCGCGCCGGCTTC
>CAYTJA010000234.1:0-4996 GCA_964437835.1 uncultured Spirochaetales bacterium | reverse complement strand
CCCCGCTCTTCGCTCGGCTTCGCCTCGCTGCGCGCCGAAGCGGCTTGCAATCCTTGCGGGTCCCGGGCCGGGAGCGGCCCGGCCCACCCGCTCTTCGCTCGGCTTCGCTTCGCTGCGCGCCGAAGCGGCTTGCAATCCTTGCGGGTCCCGGGCCGGGAGCGACCCGGGACCCGCAAGGCCCAGCGCGCGCTGCGGCTATAGTGGCTCTCGTGAACCTCGACGAGATCGCAACCGCCTTGGCAGCCCACACTCCGCGGCGCGCAGAGCTCGGCCAGCGCCGGGGAGCGGCGATCGCGATGGTGCTGCGCGAGCCGCGTTCGGGGCCCGAGGTGCTGTTCATCGAGCGGGCCCGACATCCGGGGGATCCGTGGTCCGGGCACATGGCCTTTCCGGGCGGCCGCATGGACCCGTCCGATCCCGACCCGCGGACCGCCGCCGAGCGCGAGACCCAGGAGGAGGTCGGCCTCGACCTGCGCCGCGCTCACTGCCTCGGTCGCCTCGACGACATGGAGGGACACAACGCCGCAGCGAGCCAGCTCGTGATCTCGGGCTATGTCTATCGCGTCGAGGATCCCCCGGAGCTCGCTCCGAATCGCGAAGTGGCGATGGCGTTCTGGTTCCCGCTGGCCGAGCTGCACGAGCCGCGACGCCAGACGCTGTATCCCCTCCGCGTGGCCGGCATGCGCGATTTCCCTGGAATCCTCGTCGGCGAGCCGGAGCGGCACATCGTCTGGGGGCTGACGCACCGCTTCCTCGAGGTCTTCTTCCAGATCGTGGGCCGCCCACTGCCGCAGCGCTACCCGCCAGACCTGCGGCAGCAACTCGAGGAGCTCGAGCGCATCGGGAGTGGTTCCGGAGATCGGGTGTCGGGGCCGAGCTAGCGCGATGTCGCGCTTTTCGCGGATCGCGGAGCGCCTCGAGCGCGTGCTCGAGCTGGCCGAACGCGCGCTCACACGCAGCGTCGGAGCGAGTCCGAACGCCGCGGATTTCGCGAGCTTCATGGCCTTTCGCTGGAACGGCGCAGCGGGTTGCCTCGTCCCCGTGCCCCAGCCACAGCTCTTCGAGCTCGAGGATCTCGTCGGAGTCGACCGCGCGCTCTCGCAGTTGCTGCGCAACACCGAGCAGTTCTGCGCGGGGCTGCCCTCGAACCACGTGCTGCTCTTCGGAGAGCGCGGCACCGGAAAGTCTTCGGCGATACGCGGGCTGCTGCCGCGCTTCGGCCCGCGCGGACTGCGTCTGATCGAGGTGCACAAACAGGATCTGCTGCAGCTGCCCGCGGTGCTCGATGCGCTGCGCGCGGCGCCGAAGTGCCGTTTTCTGCTCTTCTGCGACGACCTCTCCTTCGACGCCGGCGAGCCGCAGTACCGCGAGCTGAAGGCCGCGCTCGAGGGCAGCGTCGTGGCACCGCCCGCAAACGTGCGCATCGCCGCGACGAGCAACCGCCGGCACCTGATCCCGGAGACGATGGAGGAGAATCGCGCGGCGCGGCTCGACGGCAGCGGGCAGCTGCGCCTCGCGGAGTCGGCCGAGGAGAAGCTCGCGCTCGGGGATCGCTTCGGTCTCGTGCTCGGCTTCCACGGCTTCGACCAGACGACCTATCTCTCGATCGTCGATCGCTATGCGGACAAGGCCGCTGTGAGCGCGCCGCGCGAGCAGCTCCACGCGGAGGCGCTGCTGTGGGCGCTGGACCGCGGGAACCGCTCGGGTCGCACCGCCCGTCAATTCGTCGACGACTTCGCCGGCCGCGAAGCCCTGCGCCGCAGCCAGCGCTAGCCGCAAGCCGGGACCGGGCCGCTCCCGGCCCGGGACCCGCAAGGCCCGGCGCGGGCGCTGAGCGACTGGCCTGGATAGGTTCTCCGCATGCTTCCCGAGAACCTCCCCGAGCAGTCTCGACGCGTGCTGGCGCTCGCGCGGCGCGATCGCCCCGCAGCCACCCGTGCGATGCAGGAGCTCGGGCTCGAGGCCCAGGTTGCGGTGGTCTGCGAGGCCCCGCTCGCGCGGCGTGCGGAGCTGATCGGCCTCGCGCCGAGCCCAGAGGCGCTGGTTCCGCAGCTGCCCGAGGCTGAGCTCTGCTTCATCCTCAAGCAGCAGGGCCTGCACGACTCGAGCTGGCTGCTCGAGCTCGCGACCGCCGAGCAGATCACGACTGCGGTCGATCTCGACGTCTGGAACCGCACCGAGGTCGATCGCGCGCAGCTGCACGAGTGGTTCAGCGCGCTCGCCGAAGCCTCGGAGGAAACCCTGCTGCGCGCGGCGCAGACGCTCGACCCCGAGCTGATCGTGCTGCACCTGCGCGCGCGCATCCAGGTGCTGCTCAAACCTAGCGACAGCGAGGATCCCGGCTGGGAGCCGCCGCCGGGCTTCCAGACCATCGAGGGGCAGTTCTACTTCACGACGTTGAATTCCGGGGACGACGCCGAGGCCGAGGTCGCGCTGCTGCGCGCGCTGTTCGTAAACGACTACTGGGCCTACTTCCGCTTCATGCAGGGCGCGATCTGGGAGCTCGACGGGGAGAACGAAGAGTGGGCGCTGCGCTGGCGCAGCGGGAGACTGCAGGATCTCGGTTTTCCGGATTGGCACGAGTCCTTGGCGATCTACCGCTTCATCTCTGCGGCGGATCGGGCGCGGATTCCCGCCGGCGAGCAGGCGCTAGGCGCGCCGGCTTTCGAGCTCGCGGTGTGGATCCCGAGCCTTCCGGCCGATCGCGAGGATCGCTTCCCGGTCTTTCGCGCGATCTCCGAGCTCGACACCCTCGAACGGCGCGGCGCGTTCTTCGCGTTCCTCGGGCTCGCAAACCGGGTCGCCGTGGCCGACGGCCTGCCGCTCTCGGACGCCGAGAGCATGCCGCGCGCGATCGAGAAGGCGGCGCACTTCGCGAGCGAGGGCCTGCTTCTGCTGTGCCGCGAACACGAGCTGTCCGGGCCGGAGATCCTGCGCAGGGTCTCGCTCACGCGGCTGTTCCAGGTAGGCGCGAATCTGGATCCGGAAGCGGCGCGCCCGCGCAAGACGAGCGATGCAGCCGGAGACTCCGCAGCGCTCGACTAACACACTGAGCCGAGCGAAGCGCGGTGGTCCGGGCTGCGCCCGGACCGGGACCACAAGACAAGCAGGGCCCGCTGGAGCATCGACTCCAGCGGGCCCTGTTCGGCGAACCTGGCCGAAACTAGAGGTCGACGGCCTTCAGCGTCTTGCGCTTGTTGCCGATCGCGCGCTCCTCGGCGGCGGCAATCATCTTGCGCACGACCGCGTCGAGGGCGCCGTAGAACTCGCCACCCACGTTGCACTTCTTGGTGGCGGCCTTGGTCCGCGACTTCGAGATGATGAGCTCGCCGCCCGTGGCCTTGCCGGCCGCCTTCTTCGCCTTCTTTGCTGCCATTGGAATCCTCTCCTTCGAACTCCCGGCACGCGCGCCCTGCGCGCATCGCCGCGAGAATGTGCTCCGCCGGTGCGTTCACGCGAACCGGCGAGGCCTCCCCCATTGGGCTCCCGGCGCGCCCAATGCGCCGCCGGGATCCCGAGCATAGAGGGGCACTCCCGCCCCGACAATCGCGAAACGCGCGAATTCGGGCCGCAGAGGGCCGAAAGCGGCCGCTTCTCGGTAGACTCCGCCGCGTGAACGGCGCATGAGCGACCGCTTTGCCTTCGACCCGATGGACGCGGCCACGCGCCGGGATCCCTTCCCCGTGTACCGGCGCGCGCGGCGCGAAGCGCCGGTCTACGCGCACGCCGGCCTGCCCGTGCGCTCGGTGTTCCGCTACGACGACGTACAGGGAATCCTGCGCGACGCGAGCACCTGGTCGAGTGCGGGCCTGCGCCGCGGTCCGCTCGCGAGCGGCGCATCGGAGGACGAGCTCCCGCCGCAGATGATGCTCCAAGACGGAGCGGAGCACGCGCGCCTGCGCTCGCTGGTGAATCAGGCCTTCACGCCGCGCATCGTCGCCCGGCTCGAGCCGCGCATCCGCGAGATCGCGCAGCAGCTCGTGGGCGCCGCGCTCGAGGAATCCAAGCCCGACCTCGTCCCGGCCCTGACCAGTCCGCTTCCGGTGCGCGTAATCGCCGAGCTGATCGGCGTCCCGAGCCAGGACGCAGCGCGCTTCAAGGTCTGGTCGGATGCGCTCGCGGCGAACGTCGGCAGCGGCTTCCTGGCGCCCGCGTCCCCGGAGCAGCAGCAGGCGCAGCTCGCGATCCACCGCGAGCTGCACGCGTACTTCAAGCCGCTCGCGGAGGCGCGCCGCGGCGACCCGCGCGAGGACCTGCTCTCCGGGCTCGTCGCGGCCGAGCTCGAGGGCTCGCGGCTCTCGTTCCCGGAGCTGCTGCAGATGCTCGTGCTGCTGCTCGTCGCGGGGAACGAGACCACGACCCACCTGATCGGGAACGCGATCTTCGATCTGCTGCAGCGCCCGGAGCTGCTCGCGCGCGCGCGCAGCCACCGCGCTCTGCTGCCCGGCTTCGTCGAAGAAGTGCTGCGCTTCTCGTCTCCGATCCAGATGGACGCCCGCGCCGCGACCGAGCGCGTGCTGCTGCACGGTCAGGTCTTCGAAGCCGGCGAGATCGCGCTCGCCTGGCTCGGCTCGGCGAATCGGGACGAGCGCCACTTCGAACGCGCAGACGACTTCGACGCCGAACGCCGCGAGAACCGCCATCTCGCCTTCGGCTTCGGCAGCCACTTCTGCCTCGGCTCGAATCTCGCCCGGCTCGAGACGCGCGTCGCGCTCGAGGTGCTGCTCGAGCACACCCACGCGCTCGAGCCCGGCTGGACCGGCGAGCTGCCGATGCACCCGAGCTTCGTATTTCGGAGCTTCACGCGTCTGCCGGTGCTATTGCGCGCCGCCCGCCGCTGACCGCACCGCGACCCGCAAGCCGCTTCGGCGCGCAGCGAGGCGAAGCCGAGCGGAGAGCGGGTGGGGCCGGGCCGCTCCCGGACCGGGACCCGCAAGGCCCGGCGCGCAGCGAGGCGAAGCCGAGCGGAGAGCGGGTGGGACCGGGCCGCTCCCGG
>CAYTJA010000233.1:0-3725 GCA_964437835.1 uncultured Spirochaetales bacterium | reverse complement strand
TGGCGGGCTCGCAGCGCGAGCTCGCGCGCGGCTGGCTCACGCATGGGCAGTGGCTGCTCGCGGGCGCGCTCTGGTGCGCGTGGAGCGCGCGCCGCGCCGCGCGGCAGCCCGCCCCGCAGCAGCGCTCGCGCGCGACCGCAGCGCGGCCGATAACGCTCGCGTGAAGCTTTCGGAGTGCATTGGAGCCGGCCTGCTCGGGGCCGCGTTGGTCGGCGTCGGGGCGCTCGCCTGGCGGATCCAGCTGCGCCCCGCACTCGAGGTCGACGCGCGCGCGCTCGCGGAGCTTCCGCTCGCCTTCTCGGGCTGGTCGGGCGCCGCGCTGCCGCTCGAGGCCGCGGTCGAGAACGAGCTCGACGCCGAGCTGAACCTCCAGCGCCTCTATCGCCGCCGCAGCGGCGAGCGCGTCTGGCTCTACATCGGCTACTACGGCACCGAGCGCGGCGGGCGCCCCGAGCACACGCCGCGCGGCTGCTACACCGGCGCGGGCTGGCAGATCGAATCGCAGCGCCAGCTCGAAGTGGGCGGCGGCAGCGGGCTCGCGGTCAACGAGTTCCGCGTGAGCCGCGAGGGCGAGTCGCAGCTCGTGCACTTCTGGTACCGCTCGCACCGCCGCAGCGGAATGCTAGGCGGCTTCGACCAGAATCTCGACCGCCTGTTCGGGCGCGTGCTCGAGGGCCGTGCGGACGGCGCGCTGGTGCGCGTGAGTGCGCCGCTGCGAGGCGACGACGAGGTCGCGGTCCGCAGTCAGCTCTTCGCATTCGCGCTCGAGCTCGAGCGCGAGCTCGATCAGCGCTGGCCGCAGGAGCTGGCGCGCCGCCAGCTCGCCCGCGCACTCGACGCACGCTGAAGCGTGATCGCCCCCGCCCCGCGCCGGGCTCCAGCGCTGGTGGCCCCCGTCGAGACCCCTTTGCCCGCTCGCCCAACTTCCGCAGTTCGAAGGCCGTAATCGTGGAGTTTCGGGGACTTAGCTGCCGTGGTTGGCACTACATTCTGGCCACGTGTGGCGGCGCGCGAAGTCGTTCGGGCAGGCGCAAACCGAGTCGATCGAGGAGCACCGCATGGGCCGGCTCCGGCCGAGCGACACAGAATGAAGGTCTCGAGACCGTCCGGGCCCGCGCAAAGCCTTGCCTCGACTCCGGGACGAACCGTTTTCCAGTCCTTTGCTTCCGCGATCTCCCGGCTCCACTTCCGCAGCTCACTCTTCGCCGTGCCGATCAGGTAGTGCGCGGCGCAGAACTTCCGCCCTTCACGATTCTCTTGTCCGCAGCTGCCGCAGTTCACGCATTCCCCTGACTAGACGAGGTCGAGAAACTCCAACAAGGCCTGCCTCACCTCGTCGCGAACGGACTCGGGCACCGGACCGAGGTCACGACGGAACAGCGTGTTGTCCCAGGCCAGCATCTGGTCGACGAGGATGTCGCTGTTGCGTGTCAGTCCGCAGACGCCGGCAGGAATCCTCACGCGCAGTGGAAAGACATCTTCCCGAACGACTTTGGTCGTCAGCGGCAGCACGACCGTGCTCGGCAATCCGGCCTCGGCGAACTCCGTCGGTTGGATCGCAAGACAGGGACGCTGCTTGCCCGGCTTTGTCCCAACACGGGGATCGAGCGCTACGACATTCACATGCCAGCGTGCGGGACAGTCGGCATCAGTCGATCCGGCGCAAACGGCTATGCGGACGGAAATCCTTCAGGGCAGCGCGGCTCTCGCGAGCGACGACTCCCGCGGCCTTGCGCCACTTCGCGACTCGCTCGGCACGCTCGGCATCGCGCTCGAGCAGATCGAGTGCAGAGCGCACGACCGCGATCTTGGTGCTCGCTTTGAGCCGCTTCTTCAGCGACTCGATCCGCGCGTCGTCGGCTTCCTGCAGCATCAGCGGTTTCCCCATCGGTCGGCTCCTCGCGTAGTTTAGCTACAGCTATATGCGCGACGATAGTCAGCCGTCGGCACTGGAGCAACCCGATTTCACACCCGCGCGAGCCGCGCAGCGTGTAGCGGCGAGCAGCTCATGGGGTCCGGTGTAGTGATCCTGCTTTACAGAAAGTCTCTCGTGACACCTTGGTGGCCTCATGAAGAGCATCTCCATCAAAGAGCTCCACGACAAGACCGGGCACTGGCTGCGGCGCGTGAAAGCGGAAGGCGAGGTCATCGTGACCGAGCGCGGCAACCCCGTTGCGAGGATGTTGCCCGCGGTGAAACCTCCAGCCGGCAACCCGTTCGCGAAGCGCAAGCTGCTGCGCGGGGTCGCGCGCCTCATCAAGCGGCCGCCGGTCAGTTCCCAGCGGGACTTGTCGGAATACCCTCTATCGGCCGTCGATCTGCCGCTAATTTTTCCTAGGCGTAGGCGTCGTTGGCGTAGCGACCCGCGGAGTCGGTGAGTGCGCCCGGATGCGAACTACCCGGCATTGCCGCTTGCCCGCTTTTCTCACCAGGTCGCTGAGCTCGGCGGTGCAGCTGGGTGCGATGACTGAGATCTCGAGCGAGGGATGCGGAGGCGTAGCCGACGCTGCGGCCGAGCACCCGCAGTGCTGCGCCGCCGCAGGGGCGACCTGGTGAGAAATGCGGGCTAGAGCCAGCCCGCCTCCCGGTACCAGCGGATCGTGCGAGCGAGCGTCTCGTCGAGCGAGACCTGCGGCGCGAAGCCCAGCATGCGTTTGGCCTTGTCGACGCGGAACGCGCGCTGGTTGCGGTAGAAGCTGAGGCGCCGGTGGTGCAGCGGCGGCTCGAGGCCGAGCGGCGGAAAGATCGCCTCGCAGGCGCTCGCGGCGAGCGAGAAGGGCCACATCGGCAGCCGCAGCCAGGGCTTCGACACCGCGAGATGCTCCGCGATCCGCTCGACCAGATCCCGCAGCGGCAGGTACTCCTCGCCGCCCACGATGAAGGACTCGCCGACCGCCTCGTCGCGGTCGAGGCAGAGCAGGAAGCCCTGCACGACGTCGTCGACGTAGGCCGGCTGGAAGTTCGCGCTGCCGTCCCCGAGCAGCACGAAACGGCCCTTCTGGATCATCCGGAACAGCTTCAGCATGCGCAGGTCGCCGGGTCCGAAGAGCGAGATCGGGCGCAGCACCGCGATCGGCAGGCCCGTGTCGCGCTGGAACTGCAGCACGCGCCGCTCGGCCGTCAGCTTCGTGCGCTGGTAGGCATCGCCCGGGTTGAAGGCCGTTTCCTCGTCGGCCGGCACGTCGAGCACGCTGCCGTGGACGCCGATCGTGCTGCAGTGCACGAGCCGCCCGACGCGTTGGCGCTGCGCCGCGCGCAACACGTTCTCGCTGCCCTCGACGTTGATCGCCACCGCGTCGCGGTCCGAGGCCGCGCTGCGAAAATTCGAGACGAGATGGATCGCGGCGTCGATGCCCTCGAAGGCCGCGTCGACCGCGGCCGCGTCGCGCACATCGCCGCGCCGGTGCTCGACCTCGGCCGGCAGCGCTGCCGGCCGCTCGCTGCGCGCGAAGCTGCGCACGCGGTCGCCGCGCTTGAGCAGCGCCGCCACCAGATGTTGTCCGAGGAATCCGCTGCCGCCGGTCACGAGGATATGCGCCATCGGGCCCTGCATCGGCAGCCCACCGGCAGCGCCTGAGAACAAGTTGCGGACGCCACCGGCCGATCAGCAGCGCATGAGCGAGGCAGCGCTTCCCTGGGCCGTGCGACTGTTCGAAAAGTCGGTCCTGAAGCAGGCGAAATGGCGCATGCTGTCGCGCCTGCTCGAGCCGCCCGCGCCGGGGCAA
>CAYTJA010000232.1:0-24246 GCA_964437835.1 uncultured Spirochaetales bacterium | reverse complement strand
CTCGGCACGCGGCGGAGCTCCGCCTGCACTGCGATTCCTCGCAGCTTGAGCTTCTCGCTGACGAAGGAGAGCGTGTTCTCGAGCAGCGCGTCGAGCGCGACCGGCGCGCGGCGCATCTCGCGCGGGCGCGCCATGTTGAGCAGCGTCTGGATGATGCGCGAGATGCGCGCGATCTGTTCCTGGATCGTGCGCAGGCGCCAGCGCGCGTCGTCGTTCGAGACGGCGGGCTCGAGCAGCTTCGCGTGCCCCTGGATCACGCCCATCGGTGTGCCGATCTCGTGCGCGAGGCCCGCGACGAGCGTGCCCACCGACGCGAGCTCCTCCGCCGCGCGCGCGCGGCGCCGCGTGCGCTGCAGCTCGTAGGACTGCTCGCGGAACGCGTGCTCGCGCTGCAGCCCCACGCGCGCGAGCTCGTCCGCGAGCTCGCGGATCTCCTGGAGTCGCTGCTCTTCGTAGCTCTCGATCGCGATGCCCGCATCGAGCGTGAACAGCTTCTGCAGCGTCATCATCACGCGCGAGTTGCGATCGGTGTCTCCCTTCCCGAACTCGCGCACGAGCGGTACCAGCAGCGAGAGATACAGCGAATAGGCGCCGAGGTACCAGTGCGCGCGCAGGCCGATCTTCTCGTGGGTGAGCCCGATCTGGCGGCGATCCTCGTAGTAGGCGACGTCGAGCGTGGGGCCGGCGAGCGAGATCAGGTAACTGCGCTGTTTCTCGAGCAGCCGCTGCTTCACGACCGGATCGCGCAGCAGGTCGCGGGTTTCGGAGAAGGAGAGCAGATGGCGATAGAAGCCGTCGACGAGGGAGTCCGCGTGTTGCTCGAGGAGCGGTCGCAGCTCGCGGAGCGCGGCCATGTCGGCCTCGCCGAGGTCGAGATAGGCGAGGCGCTCCTTCCAGGCCTGCTCCTGGCTCATACCGGGCAGAATTTCCGCCGCTGCGAGCAGAAGTCAACCAGCGAGGTGCAGAAGCGGACGCTCGAGCGGCCAGCCCGGTGGGGTCGGAGGTCGGCAAGGGATCTTGCCTCGCGGCAGTGTGACCCGCAGGCGAACGAAGGTCAGCCGCAAGGGGCTTTGCCCCGCGCAGTGAGCCGCAGGCGAACGAAGGTCAGCCGAAAGGAGGTCTTGGCCCCGCGCAGGGAGCCAAAGGCGAACGAAGGTCAGCTAGAGCGGAGCCGGTTCCGGGGCCGGCTGCGCGGTGGCCGCCTCCCGCAGCTTGAGATGCGGCGGAATCATCACCGAGCGGCCATTGAAGAGCGCGCCCTTCTCGAGCGTGAAGGTCAGCGCGTCGACGTCGCCCGTGAGGCGGCCGCTCGGGTGCAGGATCAGCTCGCGCGTCGCGATGACGTTGCCCACGACCGCACCGCGGATCACGATCGTGCGCGCGCGCAGGTCGGCCTGAACGCCCGCGTTCTCACCGATGAAGATCGTCCCCTCGCTGTGGATCGAGCCGCGGAATTCCCCGTCGATCTCGACCGACTTCTGGAGCACGAGGCTGCCTTCGAACTGGAGGCCCGCGCCGATGCGCATGACCTCGCGATCGCTGGCTGCGAAGGGCGACACGTTCTCGGGCGCGCGAGCGGCCGCTGCGGGCTTCTCCGATGCTGCCGAGTTCAAGACCAGGCGCCTCCAACCCCGCGATGCGGTCGCCATGCAGGTGGTTCTCCCCGGAGCGGCAGGATCCCGGACCGAGTTGCCGCTTCGAGAGCTGAATCGGCCGCTGGCGGCGCGCACTTGAGGAAAAGGGCCGGGAAAGGCCTGACATCGGCACGCAAATCGGAACTCGGCCGGGGCGGGTTCGACCCGGTGCTGATCCGCTGAGCTCCGCTCGCCGAGGCTCGCTGCGCGGGGCAGCAGCCCTTGCTGCAGACCTGCGTTCCCCTTCGGCCCACTGCGCGGCGCAAGGCCGCTTGCTAGTCCGCGCGGCCGAGCAGCGAGCGCGAGATGATCTCCTTCATGATCTCGTTCGCGCCGCCGTAGATGCGCTGCACGCGGGCGTCGGCCCAGGCGCGGGAGATCGGGTACTCGGTCATGTAGCCGTAGTGGCCGTGGAGCTGGAGACAGCGATCGGTGACGCGGCCCTGCAGCTCGGTGGTCCAGAGTTTCGCGGACGCGGCCGTGACCGGATCCAGGCGGCCCTCGGCCAGGCGGTCGACGCACCAGTCGATGAAGACGCGGCCCACGAGCGTCTCGGTGTGGAGCTCGGCGAGCTCGAAGCGCGTGTTCTGGAACGAGCCAATCGGCTTGCCGAAGGCCTTGCGCTGCTGCACGTAGTCGCGCGTCCATTCGAGCGCGACTTCCGCGGCGGCGACGGCCGAGACCGCGAGCACGAGCCGCTCGCGCGGCAGCTCGTTCATCAGGATCGCGAAGCCGCCGCCCTCGGCGCCGAGCCGCTGGCCGAGCGGCACGCGCACGTCCTGGAAGAAGATCTCCGAGGTGTCCGCCATGTGCTGGCCGACCTTGTCGAGGTTGCGGCCGCGCGCATAGCCCGGAAGCGTCGCGTCGACGAGGAACAGCGAGGTGCCGCGCGCGCCCTGGGTCGGGTCGGTCTTCGCGGCGGTCACCACGAGACCCGCGTTCTGGCCGTTCGTGATGAAGGTCTTCTGGCCGTTGATCACATAACAGTCTCCGTCGCGGAGCGCGGTCGTGCGCATCGCCTGGAGGTCGCTGCCCGCGCCGGGCTCCGTCATCGCGATCGCGCCGACGACCTCGCCGCGCACGAGCTTCGGGATCCAGTGCCGCTTCTGGTCCTCGCTGCCGTGGTTCGCGATGTAGGGCGTGATGATGTCCGAATGCACCGAGACGCCCGAAACCAGACCGCCCGCGTTCGCGCGGCTGATCTCCTCGAGCACCAGGGTCGAGAAGCGCAGGTCGGCGCCCGCGCCGCCGTAGGCCTCCGGGGCGTCGACGCAGAGCAGGCCGGCCTCGCCGAGCGCGCGCCAGGTCGAGAGCGGCACGATGCCATCCCGCTCCCACTGCTCGGTGTGGGGCGCGATCTCCTGTGCGACGAAGCGCCGCACAGTCGCACGGAACTCGGCGAGCTCGGAGCGCAGCTCGGGGCTGCGGGCGGAATCGGCCGGGCCGATGACGGGAAGCGGTTGTGCCATGCGCCGCAGACTACCGCAGCGAGCGCCCGAAGGACCGGCGGCCGCCGGGTGCTTGCGGACCGCGTGCGGCCGCCGCGAAGAGTGGGTTGCGAGCGGATCGCTAGAAGCGATACCTCATGCCCAGGACCTCCCAGGCGAAGTAGAAATTCTCTCCTTCGGCGCCGGTCGGAATGATGTTGAAGCGCATGTCGGTGCCGAGCGCGATCTGGCGCGTGAGCGGCCACTCGGCGCCGAAGCCGAGCGCGACCAGGAATCCGACCTTGTCGTCGCGGTTGTCGTCGAGGCCGAAATAAGTGAGACCCAAGCCGCCGTTCACGTAGGGCCGCAGCGGCCGCAGGCCGCCGAGATTCGTGCGCGTGAGGTCGAACCAGTAGCGCGCGCCCAGCGTCGGCGAGAGCAGCACGAGATCGTCTTCGAGGCCGACCTCGAGGCGGCCGACCAACGAGATCTGCTGCTGCAGCGGCCGATCGAACTCGAAGGCGAGCAGGAAGGTATCCGGTTCCGCGGTGAAGCCGATGCCGCCCTTCACGGAGGTCCTGCGCGCGTCCGAAGCCTGAAACTGCGCGTGAGCGCCCTGCGCGGCGAAGAGTGCCAGCGCTGCGATCGAAGCAAACACGAACCGAAGCATTCGAAACACCCCCCCAGGTGATAGGCAATCGCGCAGCGTGTAGCACAAGGCCCCGCGGCGTGCTGGCCGCACGCGGCGTGAGCGGAAGCTTCGGCCCGAGTTGGGGATCGACGCTGTGACACCGATCACAGCCCGTGCGTGTCTTCCCCCGAGCGCGCAGGAGTGCGCGCGAGTCTGGGTGCGCTTCCCCCCGACGAATGCGAGAATGGCGTCCGATCCGGAATGCTCGTCTCTCACCGCGGAGGATGCGCCATGAGCCGATCCGAATCCGACAGCGCTGCCGATCGCGTGCCGCTCGGGAGCGCCGAGTACGCTGCAAATCCCCATCCCGTCTGGGAGGATCTCGTGGCGCGCTGTCCGGTCGCGCGCTCGGGGAGTGCCGGCACGCCCGTGATCACGCGCTATGGCGACGTGCTCGAAGCGCTGCGCAGCCCGGAGATCTTCTCCTCCCAGATGGAGGCTGCCTTGGCGCTCGGGACGCAGCGCCCGATGATCCCGCAGCAGATCGATCCCCCCGAGCAGACTCGCTACCGCAGGATCCTCGACCCGCACTTCTCGAGGCGCCGCATGCAGCAGATCGAGGGCGAGGTGCGCGCACACGCGCGCGCTCTGATCGACGAGGTAGAGGCGCAGGGTGCCTGCGAATTCGATGCGGCCTTCGCGGTGCCGCTGCCCTGTTCGGTCTTCCTGACGCTGATGGGCTTGCCGCGCGAAGAGCTCGCGCTCTTCGTCGAGCTCAAGGACGGCATCATCCGGCCCGAAGCGCGCACAGACGACCCGCGCGACCCAGCCGAGATCCGGAAGGAGATGGGCGCCCGGATCTACGGCTATTTCAATCGCCTGATCGACGAGCGGAAGCAGGCGCCGCGAGACGACACCATGAGCTACCTGGTGCAGGTCGATTTCGAGGGCCGCCCTCTCACGCGCGAGGAGATCCTCGACATCAGTTTCCTGCTCTTCCTCGGCGGACTCGACACGGTGACCGCGACGCTCGGCTGCAGCATCGCCTATCTCGCGCGAAACCAGGAGCTGCGCCGCGCGCTGGCTTCCGACCCGTCGCAGATTCCGGCCGCGGTCGAGGAGTTCCTGCGGCACGAGAGCCCCGTGATGACCGTTCCGCGCATTGCAACGCAGGACGTGACGATCGCCGGCACGCAGATCCGCAAGGGCGAGCTGGTGATGCTGCTGCTCGGCTCCGCAAACAACGATCCCGCGGAGTTCGGCGATCCCTCGGTGCAGTGCAGCCGCGAGCGCAACCGTCACCTCGCCTTTGGCGCCGGCCCGCACCGCTGCCTCGGCTCGCACCTCGCGCGCCTGGAGCTGCGCATCGCGCTCGAAGAGTGGCTCGCGCGGATCCCGGACTTCGCGATCGCGCCGGGCGAGCAGCCGCTCTACAGCCCGGGGATCCGCGAGGTGCGCTATCTGCCGCTGGTCTGGACGCCCGGCGCCGCGGTGGCCGCGGCAGCGCCCCGGTGAGTCCCCGCCCGCGCGTGCGGCTCGACACCTCGCTCTGCGTCGGACACGGGCGCTGCTACGAGCTCGCGGCCGAGGTCTACGGCGAGGACGCCGAGGGGCACTGCCGCGTGCTGCACGCGGAGCTGCCGCCGGGCCTCGAGGCTGCCGCGCGGCGCGGCGCCGCGAACTGCCCGGAGGGCGCGCTCGAAGTCGAAGAGGGTTAGCGCGCGCGATGCTCCCGCGGACTCTGGCGCTGGCACTGCTAGGCACTCTCGGGCTCGCGGGCGCCGCCGACGCAGAGCCCTTCGCGGTCGCAGACGGCAGGGCCCTGCTCGCATCCGAGCCGAGCACGCTGGTCGAAAAGCTCGAGCGCCGGCACTTCGTGCTGCTCGAGGAGGTCGAAAAGGAAGAGGGGGCCTTCTTCCTCGCCTACGTGATCTTCGAGCAACCGCCCGAGCGAAGCTATGCGCTGCTCGCGGCCTCGGAACGCCAGTCGGAATACCGGCCGGATCTGCGCGAGAGCCGGCGCATCCGGCTGCTTCCGGACGGCCAGATCGACGAGCACCGGATGCGGATCCTGTTCGTGAGCATCGTCTACCGGCTGCGCTTCTCGCGCGACCCCGCACACGCGCGCATCGCGTGGCTCACCGACCCGAGCTTCGAGAACAGCGTGCGCAAGATCGAGGGCTTCTGGGAGCTCTTCGCGCTCGGCGAGGGCCGCACGCTCGGCCGCTTCGGCACCATGGTGGACGTCGGCCCGGCGCTGCCGCGCAGCTTCCAGGATTCGCTGACGCGCAAGAACGTGCTGCGCAACGTGAAGGACGTCCGCCGCTGGATCGATTCCGACGGCGCGTGGCGTCCCTAGCGAGATCGCGGAAGGGGGAGGGGATGATCGCTAGCCTCGGGCGCCGGATGCTGCGCGCAGCGCTGCTCGATGCGCAGCTCTACGAGGAAGTCGAAGCCGATCCCGGCAGCTTCGCAGAGGCCACCGCGGTCGTGCTGCTCTCGGCCGCGGGTGCGGGCATCGGCAGCTTCGAGAATGGCGGCGTCGCGGGGCTCGTCGCCTGCGCCGCGGTGTGGCTGGTCGGCTGGGTCGTCTGGGCCTTCACGACCTGCCAGATCGGCACGCGCCTGCTCGCAACACCCGAGACGCACGCAAACGTCGGTGAGCTGCTGCGCACCCTCGGCTTCGCGAGCGCCCCGGGTGCGCTGCTCGTCTTCGCCGCGATCGACGTGCTGGCCGCGCCGCTCTTCCTGCTCTGCGGCCTCTGGATGCTCGCCGCGATGGTCGTCGCGCTGCGCCAGGCCCTCGACTACCGGAGCACGTTGCGCGCGCTCGCGGTCTGCGCGGTGGGCTTCCCGATCTTCGCGCTGCTCGTGACGGTCTCGCTGCTGTGGCTCGGGCCGTGGCCGCTCTGAGCGGGTTTCAGATCTGGCTCTGGCGATGTGTGGCTCGGTGTGTAACCTCTCACACATGCCGACCAACCTGGCGATCGACCCCGAGCTGCTCGAGCGGGCACTTGCGGTGAGCGGAGAGAAGACCAAGAAGGCAGCCGTGACCAAAGCGCTGCAGGAGTTCATTGCGCGTCGCCGCCAGAAGGCGCTGCGCGAGCTGTTCGGATCGCTCGAGTGGGACCCGGACTTCGATTACAAGGCCGAGCGGTCCCGGCGTTGAGCCATTGCTTCGTCGATACGAGCGTCTGGTCGCTGGCGCTCCGGCGGGACACGTTCGAGGAGAACGCCGAGGTCTCTCATCTGGAGCGCCTGCTCGACAACGGCGAGCCTATCTTCACGACGGGCCTCGTGCTCCAGGAACTGCTCCAGGGCTTCCGCGGCCCGCGGGCACGCGAGCGGATGCTCGAACGATTCTCGAGCTTGCCCTGCGTCGTTCCAGACCGGGACGACCACGTCCGCGCGGCCGACCTCCGCAATGCGTGCAGGCGGCGCGGCCTCCAGATCGGGACGATCGATGCGCTGCTGGCTGCGCTGTGCATCCGCCACGAACTGACGATGTTGTCGACGGATCAGGACTTCGCGGGGATCGCGCGACTACACCCGCTGAAGGTGTGGCGGCCGTAGCGAGGAGCGATCTGTGCGAGGTGCACGGTACCAACTCCCTCGATGGCAATGACCGGCGGGCACCGGGGTGGCAGCCCGATCACGGGGTTCGGATCGCGTCTGCTTGGAAGGTCATCGACCCCGGATCGATCGCCTCAGCTCATCGCGCGCTGGTAGGTGGCGAAGTCGAAGTAGTCGCGCCACTCCTTGATCTTGCCGTCTTCGAGCTCGAACACGCCGGTGCAGGGCAGGTCCACGGCCTTGGCGCCCGCCTGGGTGCGATCGAGCCGCTCGGCAATCACCACGTTCCCCGCGCTCACGAGGTTCCGGATCTCCCACTGCGTCTGCGTCCAGCTGGAGAGGAAGCCCTGGATCAGGCGGCGCACGTTCTCTCTGCCCTTCACGGGCGGCCCGGGCATGTTGTGGTAGACGCCGTCCTCGCTGAAGAAGCCGGCGAGCTCGTCGGCGTCGAGGCGCGACCACGCGCGAATGAAATCCCGGACGATCTGCTCGTTGCGCTGCATGCAATCTCCCTTCGGGCTCGGCACGCCCGTGTCGCTCGATCCGACCCTGACGGCCGTCCCCCGCCCCCCAGAGCCCCGCATTCCGCCTAGAATGCCCCGCGATGACCCCGGACGGCATCCATCCCTCGATCTGCCGATTTTGCCACGCGCACTGCGGGATCCTCGTCGAGATTTCGGGCGGGCGGCCGACGCGCGTCACGGGCGACCGCGAGAATCCGCTGTTCCGCGGCTTCAGCTGCGCCAAGGGGCGCCAGCTCGGGCTGCAACACGAGCATCCCGAGCGGGTGCTGCGCTCGCTCGCGCGCGCAGCGGATGGCGCGCTGGCGCCGATCGCGACGCAGCGCGCGATCGACGAGATCGCGGAGAAGCTGCGAGCGATCGTCGCCGAGCACGGGCCGCGCTCGGTGGCGATCTACCTCGGCACCTACACCGGTCCGCATCCGGCCTCGGCGCCTTTCGCGGTCGCTTGGCTGCTCGCGCTCGGCTCGCGCATGATCTTCACGTCGGCGAGCATCGATCAACCCGGCAAGAACGTCGCGAATGCGCTGCACGGACGCTGGCTCGGCGGCGCCTATCTGTTCCCCGAGGCCGACGTCTGGCTCTTCGTCGGCACGAACCCGCCGATCTCGATGTCGGGTGGGATTTCAGTGGATCCCGGGCGCAGCGTGCGGCGCGCCGTCGAGCTCGGCGCGAAGCTGATCGCGATCGATCCGCGCCGCAGCGAGCTCGCGCGCTCGGCCGAGATCTTCCTGCAGCCGCGGCCCGGCGAGGACGCCGCGCTGCTCGCCGCGATGCTGCACGTGATCCTGCGCGAGGGGCTCGGCGACGCGGACTTCACTGCTACCGAGGCGTCGGGCCTCGAGGCGCTTGCAAAGGCGGTCGCGCCTTTCGATCCGGCCTACGCGGCGCGGCGCTGTGACGTGCCCGCCGCCGAGATCGAGCGCGCCGCGCGCCTCTTTGCCGGAGCCGCGCGCGCGGGCGCAACTGCGGGCACGGGGCCCAACATGTCGGGCCACGGCAATCTGGTCGAAACTCTGCTGCTGTGCCTGATGACGGTCTGCGGGCACTGGCGGCGCGCGGGCGAAGCGCTGCCGAATGCGGGCGCGTTCCTGACGCCCGCGCATGCGGTCGCGCAGGCCGAGGCGCCGCGGCGCGCATTCGGCTACGGGCCAAAGCTGCGCGTGCGCGGCCTCGGCAACAACGCGTCGGGACTGCCGACGGCCGCGCTCGCGGACGAGATCCTGCTCGAGGGCGAGGGCCGCGTGCGCGCGCTGGTCTGCATCGGCAGCAATCCCGTCGCGGCCTGGCCCGATCAACTGAAGGCGATCGAGGCGATGCAGGCACTCGAGCTGCTGGTGTGCCTCGACACGCGCATCGGCGCGACCTCGCGCCACGCGGACTACCTGATCGCGCCGAAGATCGCATTCGAGGTACCCGGCTACTCGCTGTTCCTCGAGACGCTCGAGCAGACCTACGCCGCGATGGGCATCGCAGCGCCCTACGCGCAGTACGCGCCCGCGCTGGTCGAGCCTCCTGCAGGCTCCGATCTGATCGAGGAGTGGCGCTTCTTCTACCAGCTCGCGCAGCGCATGGGCCTGCCGCTGCGGCTCACCCCGGTGCGCTCCGAGGCCGGGCCCCGGCGCGAAGACCGCGCGCCGATCGAAGTCGACATGCAGCGCGAGCCCTCGGGAGACGAAGTGCTCGAATGGCTCGCGCGCGGCTCGCGCGTGCCCCTCGACGAGGTGAAGCGACACCCGCACGGCGCGATCTTCGACGCCGAGCCCGCGCTCGTGGCTTCCAAGCAGCCGGGAAGCGCCGCGCGCCTCGAGCTCGCAAACCCCGAGATGCTGGCCGAGCTCGCCGCGCTGCGCCGCGAGCCGCTGCCGGATCTCGCGCAGAGCGCGCACCCGTTCCGGCTGATCTCGCGCCGGCTGCCGAACGTCTACAACTCCTCGGGCCGCGACCTGCCGGCCCATCTGAATAAGCGCGCGCACAACCCGGCCTTTCTGCACCCCGAGGATCTCGCCGTGCTGGGCCTGCGCGACGGCGACCTGATCGAGATCCGCTCCGAGCGCGCCGCGATCCTCGGGATCGCCGAGTCCGCGCCGGAGCTGCGCCGCGGCGTCGTCTCGATGGCGCACGCGTTCGGCGACGCGCCGGAGCGAGACGCCGAAGTGCGACGCATCGGCAGCTGCACCGGCCGCCTCGTCAGCGCCGACCGCGACTTCGACCCCTACACCGGAATCCCACGCATGAGTGCGATTCCGGTCGCGGTATCGCGCTATTCCGTTACGCCGTCGATCGATTGAAGGGAGAACTCGCGTGAGGAGACCGCTCGCCCGAACATGGATGGGACTGCTGCTCGCCTGCGGCTGCGCGCCTGAGGCGCCGCCCGCTCCGGCCGCCGCGCCCGCGGGCCAGGCGGTCGCCCCGCCCGCGCGCGAAATCCGCTACAGCGAAGTGCGCGAACCCTGCGCGGACCGCGACCCGCGCCGCCAGCCCTTCTTCGGCGACCTGCACGTGCACACCGCGCTCTCGATGGACGCCTGGACCGGCGAGACGCGCGGGATGCCCTCGGACGCCTATCGCTTCGCGAAGGGCGAGCCGATCGCGCTCTCGGGCGGGCGCAAGGCGCGGCTCGAGCGGGCGCTCGACTTCACGGCCGTGACCGACCATTCGGAGTGGCTCGGCGAGGTCTGGCTCTGCACGGATCCCAGCAGCCCGGCGTATTCGCGCGAGATCTGCCGCATGTACCGCGGCGAGCTCGAGCTGCCGGGGGGACGCGGCGCGCGCATGGGGCTGCTCAGCGACCGCGCCGAGCCGGTGACGAGGATCGGCAACCTGCCGATCGGCTCCCCGGCGCGCTCGAAAGCGCTCTGCGGCGAAAACGCGGCGCTGTGTGGCGAGGCGACCTCGCGGGTCTGGCGCCAGGTGCAGGCCGCTGCCGAGGCCGCCTACGACCGCAGCAGCAGCTGCCGCTTCACAGCGTTCACTGCCTACGAGTATTCGTGGACTCCGGAGCTCTCGAAGATCCACCGCAACGTGATCTTCCGCAACGACCGCGTGCCCGCGCGGCCGATCAGCTGGATGGAGGCGAGCCATCCGGAACAGCTCTGGCGCGGCCTCGAGCGCGACTGCCTCGACGCCGGCACCGGCTGCGACGTGCTCGCGATTCCGCACAACTCGAATCTCTCGAATGCGCGCATGTTCGAGCTCGAGTACCGCGGCCGCACGTTGAAGCAGCAACGCAGCTATGCGCGCCAGCGCGCGCGCCTCGAGCCCCTGGTCGAGATCATGCAGGTCAAGGGCGATTCCGAGTGCGCGAACGGTCTTGCGGGCGTCGCGGGCCGCGACGAATTCTGCGAGTTCGAGAAGTTCCGCCCGGCCAGCACGCCCGACTGCCGCGACGGCACCGGCATAGGCGCGCTCGCGGGCCAGGGCTGCAGCGGCCGCGCAGACTTCGTGCGCCATGCGCTCGTGGACGGAGTGCGCGAGCGCGCGCGCATCGGCATCAATCCCTTCCAGTTCGGCTTCATCGCGAGCACGGACACGCACAACGCGACGCCGGGCGACACCGAGGAGGGCTCCTACGACGGCGCGCACGGCGCCGGCGAGAACAGCGTGCCGCAGCGCCTCTCGCTGGTGGGCGAGATCGTGCCGCCGGTGCGCGCGAACCCGGGCGGGCTGGTCGGGATCTGGTCCGAGGAGAACTCGCGCGACGCGCTCTTCGACGCGATGCGGCGCCGCGAGACCTTTGCGACCAGCGGCACGCGCATCACGCCACGCCTGTTTGCGGCCTGGGAGCTGCCGCGCGGAGAGGGCGGCATGTGCAAGCGCCCCGACAACATCGATCAGGCCTATGCGCACGGCGTGCCGATGGGCTCGGATCTGCCGCCGCGCCCGCTGGGATTCGACAAAGGTCCCGTCTTCTTCTTGTCTGCGCTGCGCGACCCCGAGGGCGGCCTGCTGCAGCGCCTGCAGATCGTGAAGGTGACTCCCGGCGACGACGGGCGGATCCAGCAGGAAGTGCACGACGCCGTCGGCATCGTCTCGGACGGCGTCGGCGTCGACGCAGCGACCTGTAAGCCCGTCGGGGCGGGCTCCGACTCCCTCTGCAAGGTCTGGCGCGATCCGGCCTTCGATGCGTCGCGCCCGGCCGTCTACTACCTGCGCGTGCTCGAGAACCCGAGTTGCCGCTGGAGTGCGCGGCAGTGCCTCTCACTGCCGCCTTCCCAGCGCCCGCCGGCCTGCACGGACCCCTCGGTCCCGACGCTGATCCAGGAGCGCGCCTGGAGCTCCCCGGTCTGGTACACGCCGGAGGCGGAGAGCGCGGCGCGGAGCTGAGCTCGCCGCAAAGCCGCGCGCTGCACGCGCAGCGCGCGTCGCCTGCGTGTGGGCCCGCAACGGGCTGCGCAGTGCAGAGCGGCGAGGGCGCCCGGCTTCCCATCCTGTGGATGTGAGTTCCGCCGAGGGCGCCCAGCGCGCCTCTGCGCGCTCGCGGGCGGCCGCGCGATGGGCACGCTCCTTGCTCTCCTGTCACCCGTATCGCACGGAGGACCCCATGGCCGCGAATCGCCCCGTTCAGAGCATCCTGACCCGCAGCGCACTCGCCCTCGCGGCTCTCCTCGGTTCTGCCGGAGTCGCTGCAGCACAGATGGAGGGCGCGGCGGCTGCCACCGCCGCGCCGACGGCCGCGGAGCAGACCCAGCTGCACGCAGAGCAGCGGCTCTGGGACACCGAGCTGCTATTCGAGGCCGCCGATCAGCGCGTGAACGCCGCCGCGACGGACGTGATCGCTGCCGACCAGTTCCTGTCGAACGCGGTGCTCGCGGGCCGCAGCCTGAACGTGCGCGAGCGCCTCCAGGCGCAGATCGAACGCGCACAGTCGAAGCAAAGCTGGCTGCTCGCGAAGGCCGCGGCTGCGAAGGCGGACTTCGACCGCGCGCGCGGCGAGCTCGAAGCGGCGAGGCAGGCGCTCGAGGCGGAGCGCGCGAGCCTCGCGACCGCCGAGGCGTTGCCAGAGACGGCCGCTCCCGCGGCCCCGGCCGAGGAGTCCTGAGGGGATCTCAGCGGGGCCGCCGAGCCGGCGGCAGCAGCGACGCCAGCTCGGGCACATCTTCGAGCCCGCGCAGGGTGTCGTTCAGATGCGTGCAGGTGCTGGGGCCGACGAACTGCTCCCGGACGCGCTGACGCAAACCGAGCGTCGTCGTGCCGATCAGCCGGCCGGCGCTTTGCGCCGCTGCGGGACACTCGATCCAGGGCAGCGCGCGGGGCGTCGCGACGATCTCCTCGAATCGGCCGGAAGCGGGATCGAGCGCGGCTCGGATCGTGTACTCGTGGACCGCGGTTTCGAGCCCATCCGGCGCCATGTGCGAGTCCCGGAACAGCGCGTCGACTTCGATCCGCTCTTCGCAGCGGACGTCGACGCGGCGATGCCGCCGCATCCCGTTGGCCGGCAGCGCCTCGAAGCGGTGCCACGCGAGCGGATCGCCGGGATCGAGCAGAGACGCTGCCACGGGACCGGTCACGACCGGCACCATCCCCTGTGTTTCGATGCCTAGCATGATCGTCCCAGCGACGCGCCAACCCGCGCACAGATCCGGATGCTGGAGGCGCTTCGCTGCCGGGGGCACCGGATGGCCCTCGCTCGCGTGGCCGAGCGCATAACCAGAAACCAGCGCTGCGGTCGGGAGATCGTCGAGCAGCAGATACAGCAGGCTGTTGCGCTGCCGCAGCTCCGGCAGCGCGGCGTCGAGCGCCGCGCGGAAACCCGTCGAGACGGGCTTGCCGATCAGCGCCGCCGCGCCACCGGTCGCCGGGTCGAGCTCGAGCGCGATCAGCGCGCGCGTTCCGCGCGCGTCGACGCGCGCGCAGAGCGAGACCTCGCGCACGATGCTGGGAGATCCGTCGAGCTCCGTGCGCAGCTCGCGAGCCCGGCCGACGAGCAGCAGCTCGCCGCCCAGGCCCTCGGGGCGCAGCATGTCGATCGTGCTGGTGCGGCGGAGCGAGCCGGGCCGGCGCGCCGGGGACCCGGAGGTCGGCGCGTGGGTACCCCGCCGCGGGTGCAGCTTCCGCGGCGATGAGGCGGGGATCGTGCCCGTGTTCGTTCGAGTCATGTGTCTGTCCCGCGTCGCCGTCGGTCGAGGTTCTGTGGCTCTCGCCGGCCGTGCCGGCAGGACTGCAGGGAGAAGCCCAGAAAGCACGCCATGCTGCCGCGCATCAGCGCGAAAAGCTCACGAGCATGCCCTCGACTGCCGCGCGTGGCCCTGCCTGTGCGCGTTCGACGGGATCGCGCTGCAACCGGGCTCCGCAGACTCACTTGCTCTCGAAGGTCCACGCGCCGTCCCAGTGCGCCGGAACCCGGAGCTGCCCCGCGAGCAGCGCGCGGCAGCGCTGCTCGAGCAGCGCGGAGGGGGCGTCGCCGCCGGGACGCTCGCGTTGCGCTGCGGCGAAATCGCTCGCGGCGCGCTCGAATTCTCCCGCGCGCAGGGCGCGCAGCCCCTCCGCATAGCACTCGAGCGCTGCCTTTCCCAGAACTGCTTCCTGCTCCGGCTCGAAGAGCTCGCCGATGACGATCGTCGCCTCGCGTCCCACGACGCGCACCCGGTCGAGCTCGCGCCAGGCGAAGCCGGCGCCCGCTCGCTCTGCGATCGCATCGCTCGCGAGGATGCCGACGCCGTAGACCTTCGTGAGTCCTTCGAGGCGCGAGCAGAGGTTCACGCCGTCTCCGGTCATGGTGTAGTCGAAGCGCTGTTCCGAGCCGAGATTGCCGACGACGACCTTTGCCCAGTGCAGGCCGATGCCGACGCGCAGCGCATCCGCCCCCGGCAGATCCTCGCGGCGCCGCAGGCGTGCGGCTTCGCGCTGCATCGCGAGCGCCGCGCGGCAGGCCTGCTCGGGGTGATTCGGCACCTCGAGCGGCGCCCCCCAGAAGGCCACGATCGCGTCGCCGATGTACTTGTCGAGCGTGCCCTGGGTTTCGAAGATCAGGCGCGTCATCGGCGTGAGATACGCGTTCATCAGCCGGGCCGTGGACTCCGCGCCGAGGCGCTCCGAGAGCGACGTGAAGTTGCGCACGTCGCTGAACAGGATCGAGAGCTCGCGGTATTCGCCGCCGAGGGCCAGGCGCTCCGGCGCGCGCGCGATCTCGCTCACGACGGCCGGGGGGACGTAGGTCGAAAACGCGCGGCGCAGGAAGCGCTCGCGCGCCTGGCGCGCGATGCTGTCGACGACCGTGACCGCGAGATAGGTCGTGGCGAGCGCCGCGCCGGGGTAGATCAGGTTCAGCCACAGGCCGAGGCGCGTGAACGCGAGCGCGTTTCCGATCAGCAGCAGCGCGGCGAGCGCGCCGGCGAGCAGCGCGCCGCTGCGCACGTCGAGGCGCGGCAGCGCGAACGCGAGCAGGCCCGCGATTGCGAGCGCGACGCCGAGCTCGAGAGCGACGAGGCGGTCGTCGCGAACCAGGCTGCGCCCCGAGAGCAGGCCGTCGAGCACCGCGGCGTTGACCTCGACGCCCGGGATGCTGCGCCCGAAAGGCGTGGCCTGCATGTCGCTGACGCCGACTTCCGTCACGCCGACCAGCGCGACCCGCCCCGCGAGCTGCGCTGGGTCCACGCGCCCGGCCAGCACGTCGGACGCCGAGACCTGCGGCAGGCTGCCGGCGGGGCCCAGGTGCGCGATCAGGATGCGGCCGCCTTCGTCGCTGCGGATCACGTGCGATCCGAGACGCAGCTCGCGGACGCGCGTGGCGTCTCCGAGCACGGCCGTACGGCTTCCACGCAAGAGTTCGGCCAGTGCCAGCGGCAGCGACACGTAGAGCTCGCCACCGCAGCTCGCGAGCAGTGGCGTGCGGCGCACGACGCCATCGGCATCGCGCAGCGCGGAGAGGAAGCCGGAGCGCCGTGCCGCGGCGTGGAAGCGCGGCAGGCTGGTCTCGATCGCGCTGCAGCGCAGGATCGGCGCACGGCTGTCGGCCGGCAGGCGCCGCACCGAGACGCGCCCGCGCGCGAGCGTCGCGCGCTGGGTTTCGGGGATCGAGTGCGCGGCGTCACTCGCCTCGGTGCGGAAGAAATAACCGAGCGCGACGCGATCGCTGCGCTCGAGCGCGCGTGCCAGGGTTGCGTCGGTGTCGGCCGCGGCGAGCGCGCGATCGAGCTCCGAAAGTGCCTGCAAAGCTGCCCGCGCGGCGCCCGCATCCGCATCGGAGCGGGACGCCGCGGCGATCGCCTCGCGCGCGCGCAGCAGCGGCTCGCGCTCCGGCGGCAGCTCGGGCTCGGAGAACAGCATGTCGAGGCCGATGGCCGACACGCCTGCGTCGCTGAGGCGGTCGATCAGCTCGGCGATCGAGCTGCGCCGCCAGGGCCAGCGTCCGAGCTCGTCGATGCTCCTGGCGTCGATGGCGACGATCGTGATCGGCGCCGCGGGCGCGAGCACGCCGCGCAGGCGGAAGCGCCAATCGAGCAGCGCGAGCTCGCCCTGCTCGAGCAGCGCCGGGCGCAGCGCGAATGCGAGCAGCGTCGCGCCGACGCAGGCGAGTCCGACGAGCTGGCTGCGGGTCGCGGGCTTCACACTGCTGAGTCTGCCAGCAGGCAGCGCTCGCGTCGCCTAGTTCTCCGGTGGAGCCTCGCCGCCGCCGACCGAGATCGGCTCGACGATCGCTGCGGAGTCCGTATCGCGGGGGTCCTCGTAGGGGGCTTCGAACTCGATCTCCGCTGCGGGTTCCGTTTCCTGCTCGCCGGCCGCGGCCACCGGCGGAACGTCGGCGATCCAGTCGAAGAGGTCGCCTCGGCCCGTCCCCCTGCCGCCGCCGAGATCGCCAGCGCTGCCTGTGGCAACGCCGCTGCCCTCACCCCGGAACAGCAGCGCTTCGATCTGCGGCAGCACCGCGTCGCTCCCGGGGCCCGGGCCGGTCGAGCGGAAGTCGCGCGGCGGGGCTTGCGGGGGTCCGGGGGGCTTGCCTTCGCGCACCTCGCGGCACCAGCCCTCGGGCACCTCGAGCTCCCCCTTCACCGCGGGGTTTGCATTGCGGATCGACACTGCGCCCCGGTAGACACACGCCAGTGTTTCCTCACGCACGCGCACCTCGAAGATCGTGCCCTTGATGCCCAGCACCGCGGTCGGCGTGTGGACCTCGAGGCGCGTCTGGCCTCCGAAGGTCTCGCCCACCGCAGTCAGGACCTGCCCCGAGACCTGCTCGATCACCGGATGCGGCGCCCCACCCGCGGCGCCGATCACGCTCTGATCGAGGCCGAGCTCCGTTTCCTCGTCGACCGAGAGCACGCTGTCGTCTTGCAGCAGGATCTTCGCGCGCGAGCTCCGCTGGGTGCGGATCCAGTCGCCGAGATAGAGCCGGTGATCGAGCGCGGCCGCCTGCCAGCCGGCCTGGTTCGACGAGCGACGCTCGACCTGTCCCTCGACGGCCGTGAGCTGGCCGATCGGTTCGGCGCTGGCGGCGCTGACTGCGAAGCCGGCGCAGAGTGCGCGGAGCAGCATGCGCTGCGCGTGCGGGCGCGCACCTGCGGGAACTCGAATCCGCGGGGAGAAAACCGACATCGCATCCTCCATCGGCCGCGCGCAGCTGTGCGCGCACGCCTGCAATTTTTCCACACTCACGCGCAGCGCTCAAAACCGCACATGCGCGATCAGCTCGACGAGGTGCCTGCGGTAGTCGCCCGAGGGCGGCCCATTCGAATCAGAATTGCGACGCGTGTGCCAATAGCTCAAATCCGCGCTCAAGGTCTCTCCGAAGCGCTTCTGCAGCGCCACCGAGAGCTCCAGGATCGTGTCGTCGCGGTCGCTCTCACCAGTAGGGTGGTCGTAGCCACGCCATTCGTTGCGCAAATCGAGGAGCAGGAGCGAGCTCGCGGGCAGCGCGACGCCGAGCGTGAGCGAGGGCAGATGCCCCAGCGCGTCGAAATCGTCGCCGTCGGTGCGCTCCGCGCGAACCTGGTAGCCCGCGCGCACGAAGCTGCGGCCGAAGCCCCCCCAGTCAGGCAGCGAGAGCGTCTGGTCGAAGCCCGCGCGGTAGACGAAGCCGTCGCGGTCGAGGCTCGTGCCATCGGGCGAGTCTTCGTAGTCGCGCGGTTCGAAGCGGAAGAAGATGCGCGTCGGATGCTCCGCGTAGGGCGCGACCCGCAGCGATGGCTCCAGCACGTGGGTCAGGCGGAAGGTTGAGTAATCCGAGGCGAGGTATTCGAAGGCGTAGGCCAGGCCCGCGCGCAGCCAGGGCAGGGGCTGGTAGCTAGCACTCGCGGTGCCGCGGGTCTGCGCGAGGTCGAAATCCGACTCGCCGAAGTAGAAGCGGAAGCCTCCGCGCTGGCCCAGATCGATGCGCAGCTGCTCGGTTTGCAGCACGCGGTAGCCGACGCCGAGCTCGACGATCCCGAGCGCCGCGTCCCGGCTGTCGTTGCTCTGCAGAGCGTCGTCTGCGGCGAGATTGATGTTCGAGTCGTAGCCGGTGCCGGCCGCGAGCCAGCCCGAGAGCGCGCGGCCCTCACGCGTTCCGCCGATCCAGTCCTCGAAGGCCAGGGCCGAACGCGCGAGCGCCGAGCCCGGAAGCTCGGGCTCGACCGCGGCAAAGTGCTGCTGCGCGGCGCCGAGCCGGCCGCGGCGTACCTCGGCGACGCCGCGGCGATAGGCGACCTGACCGGCGAGGCTCGGATCGAGCTCGGTCGCTCGCGCGAGCTCGGCCTCGGCGGTCTGGAAATCTCCGAGCTCCTGCAGCGTGACGGCGTAGAGCAGGTGCAGCAGGCCCGAATCGGGCTCGCGTGCGAGAGCGCTCCGCAGCAGTGGTTTGGCCTTCGGCCAGTCCTGGAGCCGGTACGCGGCGAGGCCGCTGAAGTAGTCGAGGCGCTCGGAGTTGGGATCGAGCAGGCGCAGGCGATCGAGCGCATCCGCGGCCTCCCCGAAGCGCCCGGCGACGAGCAGCGCCTGGGCGTAGAGGGAGAGCGCGCGGGTGTCGTCCGGCGCGCTCCGGACGAGGCCTTCGAGCGCGGCCAGCGCGGCTTCGACATCCCCCTGGCGCAGCGCGGCTCCGGCCCTCTCGACACGCGCGTCGAGCGCGGCCCGCGCGGTCGGGACCGCGAACGCTGCCGGCGCGCCGATCCCCACGGCGAGCGCGAAGGCGAGCGCAAAGCGCGCGGCACAGCCGAGCCTTGTGGTCCCGGTCCGGGCACAGCCCGGACCACCCCACTTCGCTCGGCTGCGCCTCGCTGCGCGCCAGGCCTTGCGGGTCCCGGTCCGGGAGCGGCCCGATCCCACCCGCTCTTCGCTCGGCTTCGCCTCGCTGCGCGCCGAAGCGGCTTGCGATCTTCGTCGGTTTGCATGTCTCGTGGGTCTGAGCCGGAGCCTCGTTGGCGTTCCTTCGCTGGACTCACGTGTTGGAGCCGCGATTCGGCCGGATTCAGCGCGTGAAGACGGGAAGCGTTTCCCAACCGCGAACGGTCGAGGTGGAAGCGAGCTTGGCGCTCCCGAAGTCGACCTCCCACTCGGGGAAGCGCTTCAAGACCTCTTCGAGCGCCACGCGTCCCTCGAGACGGGCCAGTGCGGCACCCAGGCAGAAGTGGATGCCGTGCCCGAAGCTCAAGTGCTGGCCGACCTTGCGGTGGATGTCGAAGTGCTCGCCATCTGGAAAACGCCGCTCATCGCGATTGGCCGATCCGACCAGGAACATCATGGCGCTGCCCGCCGGCACGCTGCGGCCGTAGTGCAGGGCGTCGCGGCTCACGTAGCGCGCAATGTGCGGCGCGGGCGGCTCGTAGCGGAGGATCTCCTCGATGGCGTTGGGAATCAGCGAGTGGTCCAGGGCGAGCTGCCTCCGCTGCTCGGGATGATCGCAGAGCACCTTGCCGGACCAACTGATCAGCCGCGTGGTCGTCTCGCTCCCGGCGCTGGCGAGGATGTTGGTGAAGAGCAGCACTTCGTCGCGGGTCAGCCTTCGGGTCGTGCCCGTTTCGTCCTCGAACTCGGCGTGGAGCAGCTCGGTCATCAGGTCGTTCGACGGGTGCTTGACTCGCCATTCGATGTACTCGCCGAAGATTTCGTAGCTGCCGAAGCTACTGTCGGAGTACCTCATCGGCTCGCCCTCTTCGGTGCGCAGTCGTGCGTCGGCGTGTTCGCGGATCGCATCCTGGTCCTGCTCCGGGATGCCTAGCAGCATTCCGATGACGCGCACGGGCATCTTCGCGCCCAGATCGCCGACGAAGTCGAAGCGTCCGGCGCCGACGAGCGGGTCCAGGCTGCGGCAGCAGAACTCGCGAATCTTCGACTCGAGGGCATTCATCTTCCTGGGCGTGAACACGCGGGACACGAGCTTGCGTCGGATGTCGTGAACCGGTGGGTCTTCGGTGATGAGCCCGCCCGGAGGGATCGGGAGATTCGCCTTCATCATCTCGATGATCGGTCCGCGCCCCGAGATGTAGGTCTCGTGGTCGAGCAGACCCCGTTCTACGTCGTCGTAGCGGCTGAGCGCGTAGAAGTCGTACTTCTCGTTGTAGTAGAGCGGCGCCTCCTCTCTCAGGCGCCGGAAGACCGGATAGGGGTTCGCATTGATCTCGACTGCGTAGGGGTCGTAGTAGACCGCGCTCGCGCTATTCACGTTCGAATCACGCACCCACGATCCTCCTGATCGGTCCCATCGAGATCATGCCGGGGAGAGCGGTCGTTAGAGAAGCCGGCATGGTAGTTGACGGAGTCGCGACTCAGCCACCCCAGCGCCCGCGTCCCGCAGCCGGGTAGGTCATGAACTCGAGCAGGTTGCCGTCCGGGTCGCGGGTGTAGACGCTCGTGCCCTCGCGACGGCCGCGGTCGGCTCCGCCGAGCTGGTCGTAGGGGCCGTAGGCGATTTCGCCGCCCGCCTTGCGGATGAGCGCGACGGCCTCGTCGATGCTGCCGTCGAAAAGAAAGCAGAGGTCGCCGCAGCCCGGCTCGGCCGTCGGGCCGCGGGCCGCGAAGGAGGGGTTCTGCCAGAGGGCGGGACCGTGGAAATTGATCTTGGCGTGCTCGCCGATCTGGATCCCGAAGATCGGGGACGTGCCGGCGCGCCACTCCGCCTCGCCGATCGCGGGGAAGCCGAGCTGCTTGTAGAAGTCGAGCAGCGCGTCGGGGTTCTTCGCGGGAAGCGCGACATGATCGAAGCCGACCACGGCCATCGGAATTCCTTCCTGCATCGCCGGAGCTGCGGCCCCCTGCCGACCGCGCAGCTCCCGCACGGACCTCAGGCGGGGCTGATCTCGAGCACCGAGCGCGCGACCTCGCCGTCGCGCATCAACTGGAAGGCGCGGTTCACCTCCGAAAGCGGCAGCCGCTGCGTGACGAGGCCCGTCAGGTCGAGGCGCCCCTGCAGGAACAAGTCGACCAGCTTGGGCATGTGCTCGCGGAAGCGCGCGCTGCCGTACATGCAGCCGATGATCTTCTTCTCGTCGAGGAAGGCTGCGCCGGGAACCCGGAGCTCGGCGCCCGCCGGCATCAGGCCGACGATCACCTCGGTGCCGCCCGGGCGCAGCATGTCGAAGGCTTGGCGCGCGGTGTCGGGGTTGCCGATCGCCTCGAACGTGTACTCCGCGCCCAGCCCGCCCGTCAGCTCCTTCACGGCCTTGACCGCATCGACTTCCCTCGCATTCAGCGTGCGGGTCGCGCCGAAGCGGTGCGCGAGTTCGAGCTTGTAGGGCACCACGTCGATCGCGATGATCTGGCTCGCGCCGGCCAGCCGGCAGCCCTGGATGACGTTGAGCCCGACGCCGCCACAGCCGATCACCGCGACCGCCGCACCGCCGGGCACCTTCGCCGTGTAGAGGGCCGCGCCCACGCCCGTCATGACGGCACAGCCGAGCAGCGCGGCCTCCGCCATCGGCATCTCGTTCGGAATCTTCACGACGCCCGACTCGGTAGTGACCATCTGCTCGGCGAAGGAGCCCACGCTGCCCATCTGCAGCACGGGCTTGCCCTTCCACGTGATGCGCCGCGCGGACGCCGCAGCCAGCTCCGGGTCGTTGCAGAGGTTCGGGCGCCCGCCGAGGCAGTAATAGCAGCAGCCGCAGAAGGGCTTGAAGGACATGATCACGCGGTCGCCGGGCTTCACATAACTCACAGTGTTGCCGACCCGCTCCACGACGCCGGAGGACTCGTGCCCGAGCACCATCGGCATTCGAAGCTTGGCGTGACCGTCGACGATGTAGCGGTCGGAATGGCACACGCCGCTGCACACGGTGCGCACCAGCAGCTCGTTCGGCCGCAGCTCGGCCAGATCGACATCCTCGATCGTCAGGGGCTCGTGGGCTTTCTGGAAGATCGCGGCCTTCATCGGGTCTTCTCCTGCTTCGGTTCGACGCATCCAGCGACGTCCGATAGGCGTTTGGCAGCCAGGTCTCGCAGTGCCCCAGACTTCACCTTGGCACTGCTCGTCAGCGAAAACTCTTCTTCCCGGAATTGCAGGACCCGGCGCGGCACCTTGTAGCTCGCCAGCCGCTCTTTCAGGAAATTGCGGATCGCGGCCTCGTCGAGTGCGACGTCCTGGTGTGGAACCGCGCAGGCCACGACGATCTCGCCCAGGGTCTCGTGCGGCACACCGATGGTCCTGGCGATCTTGATCCCGGGATAGCTGTTCAGCACGGCGTCGACTTCGAGCGGAGAGACGTTGGCGCCTCCGGTCTTGATGATGTCCGTGAGGCGGCCTTCCCAGTAGAGCAGTCCGGACGCATCGACATGACCGCCGTCGCCGGTGTGAAAGAAGCCCTCGGCATCGAGCGTTTCGTCGATGGGCACGCCGACATAACCCAACATCAGGGTGGGGCCCTTGACGACGATCTCGCCGTGCTCACCGCGCGGCTTCACCGAGCCGGTGATCGGATCGACGATCTCGAGCGTGTTCCCCGGCAGGGGCTCGCCGTAGCTGTCGCCGATCACCTCCGGCGGCGTGCTGGCGGAGTAGCCGACGCTGATCGTGAAGGTCTCCGTGACGCCATAGCCCCTGGGCTCGATCCAATCGGTGTGAACCGTCGGGTGTCGTGCCAGGGGGCTCCTGAAATCGACATAACGCAGGCTGCCGAGGTCGACCTCGGACCAGTTGAGTGCCTGCGTCAGTCGCGCCCATTGGTGCGGCCAGCAGAGCGGCAGATTCACCGCTTCGGCCTGCATCAATTCCAGCGCTTCGGCCGCCGCGAAGGTCGGCTGCAGCACCAGGGATCCCCCGGAGGAGAGTGTGATGCCGACGGCCATGCTGAACACGCCCGACCAGAAGAACCCGTTCGCCGGCCAACATCGGACGTCGCGGTCCAGGTTGTCGTAGAGGCGGCGCCAGCGCCACAGCTGAATGGCGATCGCTCGGTGCGAGTTGAGGATGCCCTTCGGCTTGTCCGTCGTGCCCGAAGAGAAGAAGAGCAGGCCGGCATCGCTCGGCTGCACCGTTGCGGCAGTCGCTTCCACCAGCGCCGGCGGCAGCGCCCTGCCCCGAGCCAGGAATTCCGACCAGGTTTCGACGGCCCCGCCGCCCGGTGCATCGCCGACGCTGGCAAGGCGGCGGAGAAACGGAAACTCGAGTGACACCAGTTCCCCTGGCCTCGCGCTGCGGATCTCGGGCTCGAGGTCGATCAGCATTTCGAGGAAGTGGGTCGTCAGGACGCTGGATTCGAAGAGCAGGGTCGAGACCGCGGAGGTCCGCAGCAGGTAGGCGAGTTCCGGTGGCGTCGAGAAGGTGCTGAGCGGCACCGCAACACCGCCGGCAAGACCGGTTCCGAAGACGGCGGCCAGGAACTCCGGCCGGTTCGTCATCAGGACGCCGACACGGGAGCTCTTGCCGAAGCTTCCGGCAAGCAGTGCCCGCGCCACCTCGACCGAGCGCTCCCACAAGCTCGAATAGCTCCAGCGCAGCGTGCCCTCAGCCGAGCGTCGAACCAGCGCTTCGCGCCCCGCGAAACGCGTTGTGACTTCCCGCAGATACCCGGGAATCGTCAGAGCCCCGAGGCCCGGCTCCTCACTGAGAGGAGAGCCGGTGACGATCGAAAGGGCGCTCGATGTCTTCGACTCCGCGCTGGCGCCCATGATTGTCACCCCGCGTCGCTCGCTTCCGCGTGCGCGCGCTGCGCCGGTGCATCGACCCGCACCCGGTCCAGCGTGCTGTGGCTCTGCCACGATTGCCCGACTCTCGCGCGCTGCCCGCCGTCCACCAGCGGGATCACGTCAGGGGACCCTCGTGGTCTATCTTCGATATTGCCTTGTGGCGGCTCGGCGACGCAAGCGGGAGGTCCAGATGTCGGGCGAACTCGTCATTCGAGGGGGAACGGTCATCGATGGGAGCGGCGCGCCGGGTCGCGCTGCCGACGTGGCGATCGCTGGCGGTGTGATCCGCGAGATCGGGCCGAAGCTGCGGGGCAAGCGGGAGCTCGACGCCTCGGGCTGCGTCGTGGCGCCCGGCTTCATCGACATCCACACCCACTACGACGCGCAGGTGTTCTGGGATCCGGCGCTGCGGCCGTCGTGCTTCC
>CAYTJA010000231.1:0-11691 GCA_964437835.1 uncultured Spirochaetales bacterium | reverse complement strand
CTGCGCGCGAAAGCGGTCCCGCCACAGAAGGTCTTCGGGACCTGAGCGCGCAGCCCTCGAGTCTCGGCACGCTGCCGCGCGTCGCACTCGACGCCGCGCAGCGCTTCGCCGGGCGCTCGGCGCTGGAGCAGGACGGGCTCCGCTGCGACTTCGCCGAGCTCGCGCGCGATGCGCTGCGCGCGGCGGCCGGATTCATCGCGGCGGGCCTGCAGCCGGGCGACCGCGTCGCGATCTGGGCGCCGAACAGCCGCGCCTGGATCCAGGCCGCGATCGGCCTCTCGATGGCCGGCGGCGTGATCGTGCCGCTGAACACGCGCTTCAAGGGGGCGGAGGCGGCCTACATCCTGACCAAGGTGCGCGCGCGGATGCTCGTCACAGTGGAGGAGTTCCTGGGCCAGCGCTATGTCGAGCTGTTGCAGGGGCAGCAGCTGCCCGCGCTCGAGCGCGTGATCCTGCTCTCGGGCAGGGGGACCGGCGCAGAGAGCTTCGAGGCGCTGCTGGCGGCGGGGGCCGAGGTCAGCGAGAGCGCCGCGCGCGCGCGCGCGCTCGCGGTCCGCCCGGAAGACCTCTGCGACATCCTGTTCACCTCGGGCACCACGGGCCGGCCGAAGGGCGTCATGACGACGCAGCTGCAGAACCTGCGCGGCTTCGAAGCCTGGACCGAGGTGATCGGCCTGCGCGCAGGCGATCGCTACCTGATCGTGAATCCCTTCTTCCACGCCTTCGGCTACAAGGCCGGCTGGCTCTCCTGCCTGATGCGCGGTGCGACGATGCTGCCGCACGCGGTCTTCGACGTGCCGCAGATCCTCGCGCGCGTCGCGGCCGAGCGCGTCTCGGTGTTGCCGGGCCCGCCTGCGATCTACCAGTCGATCCTGATGCACCCGCGCCGCGCGGACTTCGACCTCTCGTGCCTGCGTCTCGCCGTGACGGGCGCCGCCGCGATCCCGGTGGAGCTGGTGCGCCGGATGCGCGATGAGCTCGGCTTCGAGACCGTCGTCACGGGCTACGGCCTCACGGAGGCCTCCGGGATCGTCACGATGTGCCGCCATGACGACGATCCCGAAACGATCGCGACGACCTCGGGCCGCGCGATTCCCGGGGTCGAGGTGATCTGCGCAGACGCCGCCGGGCGCGAGCTCCCGCGCGGCGAGCCCGGAGAAGTGCTCGTGCGGGGCTACAACGTGATGAGCGGCTATTTCGAAGACCCCGAAGCGTCTGCCGCCGCGATCGACGCGCAGGGCTGGCTGCATACGGGCGACGTCGGCGCGATGGACGCGCGCGGCTATTTGCGCATCACGGACCGCCTGAAGGACATGTACATCCTGGGCGGCTTCAATTGCTACCCCGCCGAGATCGAGAGCCTGCTCTTCGAGCACCCCGAGATCGCGCAGGTGGCCGTGATCGGGATCCCCGACGAGCGCATGGGGGAAGTCGGGATGGCCTTCGTGGTGCCGCGCGCGGGAACGGATCCGAGCCCCGAGGCGATCATCGCCTGGGCGCGCGAGCGCATGGCGAACTACAAGGTCCCGCGCCGTGTGGAGATCGTCGCCGCGCTGCCGCTGAACGCGGCCGGCAAGGTCGAGAAATTCGCGCTGCGCGAGCTTGCGCGCGGCGCGTCGGGCCCGCCTACGCCTCCAGCTTGACGCGAAGAGGTTCGTGTCAGGACGCGCTGCGCTGGGCTCGGTACAACGCCAGACCTCCGAAGGCAGTCCGGATCCACTTGAGCTCGCGGGCCTCGACCAGACCCGCGCCCCGCATCAGCTCGGGAAGCCGGCCCGCGAGATTGTCTGCAATGCGCTGCCCGCGGTGTACCGCGAAGGTGAGCACCCGGTCGATCCAGGCCCGCGGCGGACCGAAATCGAGCACCAGCAGCAGGCCCCCGGGCCGCAGCACGCGGAGCACCTCGGCGAACGTTCGCTGCTTCTCCTGCGTTGTGAGGTGGTGCAGCATCAGCGAGCTCAGCACGCGATCGAAGCTCTGCTCGGCGTGCGGGATCGCATCGCCAAAGCCCTGTTCGAAGCGGATCTCGAGGCCCGCGCGAGCGGCCTTGTCGCTCGCGCGCGCGAGCGCCTTCGGGTCGGGATCGAGTCCGGTCACCTGGATGCCCGGATGTCGCTGCGCGAGCAGCAAGCTCATCGCGCCGGTGCCGCAGCCGAGATCCAGTACCTGCAGGCCGGGCCGCAATTCGGCGGCTGCGAGCAGCGCGCCGCGGGTCTGCTCCTCGCGCATCAGCAGCCGCACGAGGGGGTCGTAGAGCGGCAGCAGCAGATCGTGTCCAGCCGCCGGGATGTAGCGGCGCTCGCCTTCGCTCGTGTTCATGGCGCTGCTGCCTACTGCACTCCGTAGAGCGCGGCCGCGTTCGAGTGCAGGACCTTCTGGAGCGTCGCCTGCGAGACCGCCGCGAGCGCCTGCTCTGCATAGCGGGCCGGATGCTGCGCGCGGCCGTTCGCGGGGCCCGGGTGCTGGCAGGTGGGGTGCGGAAAGTCGGTCTCCCACAGGATGTTGTCCGGGAAGAGCTCGAGCGCGCTCTGCAGGCTGCGCTCCTCGAACCAGAAGCACGCGTAGACCTGGCGCCGGAAGTACTCGGAGGGCAGCAGCTCGAACTCGGGGTGCTCGCGGCGCATCTGGCCGTTCGTCCACTGCCAATCGCACATCTCGAGATAGGACTCGATCCAGCCGACGCCGCTCTCGACGGACACGAAGCGCAGCCGCGGGTAGCGATGACAGATGCCGCCGAAGAACAGATCGCCCATGCAGCTCGCGTTCTGCATGAAGACCTGCGACGAGACGCGGCCGAAGTTTGCGCGCACGCCGATCTCACCGGCGTCCTTCATCAGATCGCTGATGTCGCCGGCGCCGATGTGGAAGCTGATCGAGAGTCCGGCGTCCTGCGCGGCCGCCCAGACGGGGTCCCAGTGCCGGTGGCAGAGCGGCGGCTGAGCGAAGTCGGTTGGCTTCGAGCAGTGCAGGATCGCGCGGTGGCCCGTCTTCGCGGCGCGCTGAATCTCCGCGACGCAGGCCGAGACGTCCCAGAAAGGCATCGCGGCGACCGGCAGCAGCCGGTTGCGATCCGCGCTGCACCAGTCGACCAGGAAGTCGTTGTAGGCGCGCACGCAGTCGAGCATCAGCTCGGGCTGCTTCAGCTTGAGGAAGCCGCCCGAGCCGAAGCCGCCGACGTTCGGATAGAGCACCTGCGCGTAGATCTTCTCGGCGTCCATGTGCGCGAGGCGCGCGTGGGCGTCGTAGGAGCTCTTCGGAATGTCGTCGAAGCCGAGCGGGCTCTCGGGGAAGGAGCCGTCGAAGCCCGCCATCGTCGTCCAGCCCGGGCCGCCCACGGTCTGATCGCGGATGAACCAGATGTCGCGGCCGTCCACGCGTTTCACGTGCGGCACGGCGTCGCCCCACTTGCTGGAGACGCGCGAGGTCCAGAGCTCGGGGGGCTCGGTGATGTGGGTGTCGGTGTCGATCGCTCGCACGCGCTCGAAGATCTGGGACATGGGGCACCTCGAATCGCTCCCCGACCGGGTGCTCGATCGCGCACGCGGGCCTGTGGCAGAGCAGGTTGCGAGCAGGGAGCCGGCCGCGGCGGGGGCCCGGCAACCATACCCCAGAATCTCCCGAGCACGGGCTCCCAGGATGGCCGGGCCCCGCAAGGCCTGCACCGTGGATCGCTACGAGATGACCCGCTGATCGTGCAGCGTGTCCAGCTCCGAGTCGCTGAGGCCGAGATCTTGCTTCAGCACTGCGCGCGTGTGCTCGCCGAGGCGCGGCCAACGGCGCGCGGGTTGTGTCTCGCTGCGCGAGAGCTTGATCGGATTGCCGACGATCTGGAGCGGCTCTGCTGCGTCGGGGCGCGGAATCCTGAGGATCATCTCGTGCGCCTGCACGTGCGGGTCGTGCTGCAGGTCGCTGGCGTCGTAGCTCGGGCCCGCGACGATGCCCTGCTCGGCGAGCAGGCGCGCGGCTTCGAGCTTCGTCTTGTTCGCGGCCCAGGCCTCGATCGCGGGGCGGATCGCGCTGTCCTGATGGTCGCGCCAGCCCTCGCGCGTCGCGAAGCGCGGATCCTCGAGCCACTCCGGATGGCCCACCGCGTGTGCGAGGCGCTCGAACTGGTGCTCGCGCCCGACCTGCAGCACGAAGAGTCCGTCCTTCGCGTGGAAGCAGGTCGAGATCCCGGGCCACGCGCGCAAGCTGTTGTCGAGAATCCCGATCGACGGATTGAAGGGCACCTGGTCCATGAACGCGATCACGGCGTCGAGCATCGCGATATCGACCTTCTGGCCCAGCCCCGTGCGCTGGCGCCCCTGCAGCGCCGCCAGGGTTCCGATCGCGGCGAAGAGTGAGCTCACGATGTCGCCGACCGCGCCGCCGACGCCGATGTTCGGCAGCCGCCCTGGCTCGGGTCGGAACGAGTAGAAGCCGCCCATCGCTTCGGGCACGAGCGCGTAGGCGGGCCAATTGGCGTAGGGCGAGGGCAGCAGCCCTCCGAAGCCCGAGACTGCGACGTAGACGAGGCCCGGGTGCAGCGCGGCGAGCACCGGATAGCCGAGGCCGAGGCGCTCGAGCGTTCCCGGCTTGAAGTTCTCCGCAACGACGTCGAAGTGTGGCACCAGGCGCTTCACGAGTGCGACGCCCAGCGGGTGCTTGAGGTCGATGCCGACGCTCTGCTTCGAGAGATTGTTGCGCAGGTAGGTCGCGCCGACCCGGTGCCCGTCGTCGTCCTGGATCGAAGGCGCGGCCGTGCGACCGGATTCCCCATCGACCGGATGCTCGAGCTTCACGACCTCGGCGCCGAGATGCGCCATCAGCTGCGTCGCGTAGGGCACCGCTTGCATCTGCTCGATCGCGAGGATGCGCACGCCCGCGAGCGGCAGCGGATGGGGCGCAGCCGCCGGCGGCGCTGCGCCGGCGCCGCCCTGGGATCGGCTCATCGGCCCGGCAGCGCGTCCGGCACGGAGTCGAGGCGGTACAGACGCTTCGCGTTCTCGTGCAGCATCTTGCGCACTTCGCACTTCGGCACGCCGCGGAACACGCGCTCGATCGTCACGCGCGAGTTCGGCCAGTCGCTGCCGGTGTGCGGGTAGTCGGTCGACCACATCAGGTGATCGAGATTCATGCGGTGGCGCAGCTCGATGCCGACGGTGTCGACCATGAAGGTCGCCCAGAAGTTGCGGTGGAAGATCTCGCTCGGCATGAGTTTCATCTTCTCGGTCGCCTGCGTGAACCAGCGGTAGCGCAGGAACATGTCGTCGGTCTGCTCGAGCAGCGTCGGGATCCAGCCAATGTTCGACTCGACCAGCACGAGGTCGAGCTTCGGGAAGCGCTCGAAGACGCCGGAGAAGAGCAGGTCGCTCGTGACCGGAAGCGTGTGCGCGCCGGCCTTGCTGCCGCCGGCCTTGCCGAGGAACGCGAGATCGGTGAAGGCGATCTTGCGCTGATCGGTCTGGATCTCGCGCATGAAGCTGCCGATGTGTACCGCGACCGGCATGCGCGCTTCCTGGGCGAGCCCGAAGAAGGCCTCGTCCTGCGGCTGATAGTCGAGGCTGCCGTTCGGCATGCGCGAGATCACGGCGCCGCGGTGGCCGTGCTTGATCGCCCACTCGAGCTCCTTCACGGAGTCGTCGATGCCCGTGGTGGGAATGATGCAGTTCGCGAAGAGCCGACCCTGGCCCTGTTCGCAGAACTCGCCGATCCACTCGTTGTAGGCGCGCACGCAGAAGCGCTGCAGCTCGGGATCGTCGCCATAGGTCTTGGCTCCGGAGAGCGTGACCGAGGGATAGAGCACCTGGGCGTAGATGCCGTCGATCGCCATGTCGTCGAGGCGCGCGGCGGGCTGGAAGCAGCCGGGGCGGATCGTCGCGTAGCTGCGGCCGGCGGGGCGGAAGTCGAGGAACGAGAGCCCAGCGCAGGTGGTGAGCCCGACGGGCTGCTTCGCCTTGCCGTCGTCGAAGCTCCAGACGTCTCCCTGCGGCGTGTGCTCGACCTTCGGCGCGCGCTGTTTGAGCTTTGCGGAAGCGCGCGACTGCCAGAGGTCCGGCGGCTCCTGCACGTGCGCGTCCGCGTCGATCACGGGGTAGTCGAGGGTTTTGCAGTCGTAGAAGAGCTCGCTCATCGCGGGGGGACCTCCAGCTGCTGAGCCCGCTCGGGGCGCCGGCAGGGCTGCATCTTAGCCCGTTGCGCCCGGCCACGGATCCGCACTGCGCAGAATCCAGCAGGCACGGCAGCGGCGCGATGTCGAAAATTTCATGCGCTGGCGACAGTGCTCCAGCCGCCGCCCGACCCTTATCAAGCGCTACGGTCCCTGCTCCCGGAGTTCGCACGGCCCACGCAGGGCCCGCGGCCCGCGAGGTGCGCCGATGGCCGTCGAGATCCTGAAGGTCGTCCACACCAACGTGAACTGCAGCGATCTGCGCCGGTCGCTGCGTTTCTACACCGACTTCGTCGGACTGCGCGCGCTGTCGCACACGCGTCCCGCGACTCCGCAGGACGGCAGCGGCTTCGGGCTGAGCGGCAAGGCGCTCTGGGACGCGTACATGCTGCACGACCCGCGCGGCGCGCTCGCGACCTGCATCGACCTGCTGCAGTGGGAGATCCCGCTCCCGACCGGCCGGCCCTATGCGTCCGTCAACCATCTCGGAATGGCGCGGATCTGTCTCACGGTTCCGGATCTCGACGACCTCTACGCGCGCCTTGCGAGCGCGGGCAGCCCCTGCCGCACTCCGCCGCAGCTGCGGCGTGTGACTCAGGATCTCGAGGCGCGCGTGTTCTGCTGCCCGGATCCAGACGGCACACTGCTCGAGTTCGTCGAGAACCGCGGGCGTGGGCGCGTGCAGCTCACACACGTGAACCTGAACTGCTCGAAGATCGAGCGCTCCTGCGAGTGGTACCAGCGCGTGCTCGGCCTCGAGCTGCTGGGCGAGTCGCGTCCGGGCCCGAGCTCCGGCGACCTGTTCGGGCTGCCGGGCAGCGTCGAGTGGGAGGCGCGCACCCTCGCGCCGCGGCGCAATCCGGGCGAGTTCCTGATCGACCTGGTCGAGTGGAAGCAGCCGCGTCCGGTCGGCCGACCCTACGCGAGCGCGAATCACCTCGGGATCTTCCGCCTCGCGTTCCTGGTCGAGAGCTGCGATTCCGCCTATCAGGAGCTGCGGCGGCAGGGCGTCGAGTGTCCGCCGCCGGTGTGGCTCGAGATGGGTCCCGAGATCCCGATCGATGGCCTCTGGGCGATCTTCTTCCGCGATCCCGACGGCAGCTGCCTCGAGCTGATCGAGAGCCCGCGCGTGCACGCCTGACGCGCAAGTGCGCGCAGCACTGCGCGCGCCAGTGAGCGCGCTCACGCTCGCGCCACGCAGCGATGCCGATCCAGCCGCTCGAACGCGACGCGGAGGTGCGCCTCCACCGTCCGCTGGGAGGCTGCGATGCGCACTGCATGGATCTTTCGAGGGCTTGGCGGGTTGACCGCGGCGTTGCCGCTCGCAGTCGCGACGGCTGCGTCGGCCTTTCCGAGCTACGGGACGAGTGCCGACTCGATCTGCACGGCGAATGGCTGGGTTCCCGCTCGGCCCTTCAATCCGAATGGCGGCAACGCGAATGACCCGGCGCAGGTGAACTGCGGGCTGTGTCACTCGAATGCCGCGAATCCGGGCGGCAGCTTCAGCGCGGCGGGCGATCAGTTCCGGCGCTCCGGCCGCACCGACGTAACTTCGTTCTGCACTCCGCTCGCGGCAAATCAGCCGCCGGTCTTCAGCCCGCTCGGAGCGCAGAGCGCGGTCGTCGGCCAACTCTTCGAGCTCGCTGTTGCGGCGCAGGACCCGGAGGGCGGGCCGCTGCTGCTCACGGTATCGAATGCTCCGAGCGGTCATCTGTTCGGCGATGCCGGGAACGGCAGCGGAAGCTTCCGTTGGACTCCGAGCGCGCTGCAGCTCGGCAGCCACACGCTGCGCTTCCATGCCGCAGACACCGGTTCGCCGATGGCCGTCGCGACGCTCGACGTCGCGGTGGCCGTCGGACCGGCGGCGAACCTGCCGCCGGTGCTCGCTCCGATCGGGAATCAGCAGCTGGATCCGGGCGCCGCGCTCGCGTTCACGCTGTCTGCCGTGGATCCCGAATCCCAACCGCTCGATTACTCCGCGACCGGCCTCCCGGTCGGCGCGCTGCTCACGGGCGCGGACTTTCGCTGGACGCCCGACGCGACGCAGGTCGGCCAGCAGCGTGTGACCTTCACGGTCATGGATGCCGGGACGCCTGTGGCCACGGACTCCGAGACGATCACGATCAGCGTCGGCGCGATCAATCGTCCGCCTGTGCTCGCGCCGATCGGCGATCGGCAGGGCCCGCCCGGAAGCGAGCTGCGCGTCGCCGTGACGGCCTCGGATCCGGATCGCAACCACATTGCGCTGAACTGCGCGGGCCTCCCCGCGACTGCGAGCTTCAGTGATCGCGGCGACGGCGGCGGCGAGCTCCTGTGGCTGCCCGCGGTGCCCGAGCGCGCGAGCGTCAGCTGCAGCGCGACCGATTCCGGCGCACCGCCCGAGAGCGACAGCGAGAGCTTCACGCTCGCCGCGGTCGATCCGGCGAGCGGCGCGGCGCCGCTGCTCGAGGATGCGTACTGGAAGCAGGGCGAGCGGGTCGGGAAGCTGCGTGTGCGCGGCTCGATCGCGCCGGTGACGGCTGTAGGCCCCGCGCGCGAGGGCGAGCCGGGCGCGCGCGGCGCCGAGATCGAAGTGTTCGCGCTGCGCGCGGACGGCAGCGCGGTGCTGCTCGGGTCGGGGCGCACGAAGCGCAGCGGCCGCTTCCGGCTCACGCTCGAGCCCTTCGTGGCTCCCTGCTCGGTCGCTGTCGCCAGCGCGGGCGCGATCAGCGCCGCGATCCCGGTGCGCAACGCTCCGGCGGGCTGCGACGCAGCGCTGCAGCTGCGTGTGCGTGCCCGCTTCGACTGCGAGGACTCGGAGCTCCGCGTGGCCGGCTCGCGCGGGCCGGTCGGGGGCCAGGTCGTGGTTTCGGATGCGGACAGCGGCGAAGGGCTCGCGGTGCTCCCGGTCGCAGGGCGAAAGGGCCTCTTCGCGGGCGCGATTGCAGTGACACAGGCGCCGCGCGCGCTCACTCTCCGCGCGGAGAGCGGCGGCGCGAGCTGGTCGCTCGCGGAGCCGCTGCCGATTGCAGCGGACGCCGAGTGCGCGAGCGGGAGCCTGGCGCCCGAACCGGTGCGCGTGCGGGAGACGGAGCGCGAGCGGAGAGGCGACGACTGAGCGAGATCCGGTGTGCTGCGGACGGCCGCGGCGGCGGTCCGCAGCGCGCTCACGCGATCCCGGAATTGCTCATGGAACGCCCGCGACTCCCTCCGCGATCAGCCGCTCGATCTCGCCCGCGCTGCAGCCGAGCTCCGCGAGGATCGCGCGGGTGTGCTCGCCGTTGCGCCAGCTGCCGCCCTGCGGCTGCGGACACGCGGTCGAGAGCGCGGCTCCGTAGCGGGTGTAGGGCCCGACGCTCGAGTCCTGTACGTCTGTGACGAAGCCCTGCTCGCGAGCCCAGGGCTGCTCGAAGATCCAGCTCGGGCAGGGCGCAAAGTGCACGGCCACGCCGGAAACTCCCCGCGCCGTGAGCTCGCGCTCCCACTCCGCGGCCGAGCGCGTCGCGAAGCGCGCGCTGAGCTGTGCCGCGAGCTCCGAGCTGTGCTGCCCGCGCCGCGCGGCGTCTGCAAATCGCGGGTCGCGCGCGAGCTCCGGCCATGCGAGCGCCTGCGCGAGCCGCGCGAGATCGCGCTCGCCCGCCACCGCGAGGAAGATCCAGCCCTCGCGCGCCTGGTAGAGCCGATACAAGGGCCCGAGGCCTAGCAGGTCGGCATCCGGAGCCAGGCGCTCGCCGCAACCCTGCGCCTGGATGAAGTCCGCCGACATCATCGCCGCGTTCGAGAGCAGCATGCGCGTCTCGAGCTCGAGCCCGCGCCCGCGGCGCTCGCGCGCAAACAGGCCGAGCAGCAGCGCCGCGGCCGCAACCACGGACGAATTGAAGTCGGGATTCGATTCGTTCGAGAGCTCGAGGCGGCGCGCGACGCGCGCGCTTTCCTCGGGCGTGAGCGCGCGCTCGGGCGGCGGCACTGCGCCTGCGCCGGCCTGCGCGCGCGCGCCGCCGCAGACGGCGCCGCCCGTCACGTGGAACGCGGGCGCATGCGCAAAGGGTCCGCGCGAGCCGTAGGCGCCATTGCTGACGTAGACGAGGTGCGGATTGCGCGCGGAGAGCGTCGCGTAGTCGATGCCGAGGCGTTCGGCGGCGCCGGGCCGGTAGCCGTGGATCAGCGCGTCCGCACGCTCCGCGAGGCGCTGGAGCAGCGCGCGCGCCTCGGGGCGCTTGAGCTCGAGGGCCAGGCTCTGCTTGCCCTGGAGCATCTTCATCGCGACGGGCCCCGTCCCGCGCATCGGGTCGCCCTCGAGTGGCTCGACCTTGATCACGCGCGCGCCCTGCTCCGCGAGCAGGGCCGCGGCAAAGGGAGTCGCGATCCAGTTGCCGAGCTCGAGCACGGTCAGCCCCGCGAGCAGCGGCGCGGCTGCCGCCGCGCTCGCGCGATCGGGGCGCGCTGCGCGCGCGCTGCGAAAGCCCTGCGCAGCGAGGGATCCCGGCTGCGGCGCGGGTCCCGAGGGCCGGCCGGGAGCTTCGGGCACGTCGAAGAGCGGTCCGAGCTGCCGCGAGTTCCCGAGCTCCGGGTCGCGCAGCTCAAGCGAGTCGCCGAGCTCGAGGAACTGCGGATGTGCGAGCGCCTCGCCGGGCTGCCGGAAGGGCTCGACCGAGAGGTTGCGCTCGCGCGCGAAGATCGCCTGCCACTCGGGCCAGCTCCTGGCGGCTACGCGCTCGAGCAGCAGCGCGCGGAACGCGCGCAGCTCGGCCGGCTTCGCGAGGCCCATCGCCCTGGGATAGTCGAACGCGCCTTCGAGTCCGAGCACGCGCAGGAAGTCCGCGAAGAGCGCGGGCCCGTTCTGCGCGAACTGGATCCAGATGCCGTCGGCCGTGCGCGCGACCGTATAGGGCAGGAAGGGCGCGTCGTGCAGGCGCAGCTCGCGGGGGGCGCCGGGGAACCAGCGCGTGAGGTCGAAGATCGACAGCGCCTGCACCAGGCTCGTCTCGACGCGCTGGCCGCAAGCGCCGCGCGCGACCGCACGCAGCGCCGCGAAGGCGCCCTGGAGCAGCAGCATCGCGGCCGCGTGTGCGATCACCGGAGCCGCCGCGAAGGCCGGACGCTCGCCATTCGTCAAGGTCGCGAATTCGAACATGCGACCGCCGAGCGCGGCGAGGGTGCCCTCGGTGCAGGGCAGGTCCGTGAAGGGTCCGCGCGAGCCCAGGCCGGAGAGCGCACAGCTGACCAGCGCGGGATTGTCGCGCGAGAGCTCTGCGTGACTGAGACCGAAGCGTGCGGCACTCGCGGGCTTGAGGCCTATCAGCACCAGATCGGCCTCTGCCGCGAGAGCCGTTACGCGAGCGCGGCCGGTTGGCGTATGCAGGTCTGCGAGCGCGCTGTGCTTGCCGCGCGCCCAGAGCCGGAACGCGGGCACTGCGCGCAGCGGGTGCCCGCCCGGCGGCTCGATCAGCACGACCTCGGCGCCCTGGTCCGCGAGCGCCAGACCGGCCATCGCCACCGAGGCGCTCGATCCGATCTCGAGCACGCGCAGGTCGTCGAGCAGCCGGGCGCGGAGGTCAGCGTGC
>CAYTJA010000230.1:0-5538 GCA_964437835.1 uncultured Spirochaetales bacterium | reverse complement strand
ACGCTCGAGCTCGGCGGCAAATCGCCCTATCTCGTGCTCGACGACGCCGTGCTCGAGAAGGCGCTGCCCATGGCGGGGGTGATGATCTGCAGCCACGCGGGCCAGGGCTGCGCGATCCTCTCGCGGCTGCTGGTGCCGCGCCGCATGCAGGAGCAGGCGGTTGCGATCGTCAAGGCGACGATGCAGGGCCTCAAGTATGGCGATCCGCTCGATCGCCAGAACTTGATGGGACCGGTCAACAGCGCGGCGCAGCGCGAGCGGATCGAGGGCATCATCGCGCGCGCGAAGTCCGACGGCGCGAAGCTCGCGCTCGGAGGCGACCGACCCAAACATCTGCCGAAGGGCTACTTCGTCGAGCCGACGCTCTTCTACGACGTCGATCCGGACTCCCAGCTCGCGCAGTTCGAAGTCTTCGGCCCGGTGCTCGCGGTGATCCCCTACGACGACGAGGAGCACGCGATCCGGATCGCGAACAACTCCCCCTACGGGCTCTCGGGCGGCGTCTGGAGCGGCGACCACGCGCGCGCGCGGCGCGTGGCGAAGCGCATCCGCAGCGGCACGATGATGGTGAACGGCGGCATCTACTACGGGCCCGAGGTGCCCTTTGGCGGCTACAAACAGAGCGGCCTCGGCCGCGAGAACGGCATCGCGGGCTTCGAGGAATATCTGGAGATCAAGTCGCTCTGCGAACCGGCGTGAACGCAGTGCGGAGACCGATCGCCCTCGCCCGCAGGGCGGCACTGCTGTTCGTGTGCACGCTGCTGTCCTGCGCCGGTTCGGGAAGCGAAGCGCAGCATGCACCGCAGAGCGAGGCTCCGCGCGAGAGCCGGGGCTCCGGGCCACGCCCCGATCTCGTCGTGCTGCTGGCCGACGATCTCGGCTACGGCGATCTCGGCAGCCGCGGGAGCCCCGCGCGCACGCCGCGCCTCGACCGTTTCTTCGCCGAGAGCCTCGAGCTCACGCATGTGTATGTCTCTCCGGTGGGCACGCCGACGCGCGCCGCGCTGCTCACGGGTCGCTCGGCGATGGGCCTGGGACTGCAGTACCACGCGCTGCGGGGCTGGTCTCCGCAGGGGCTGCCCGCCGAGCTCGTGACGCTGCCGGAGCTGCTCCACCGCGCCGACTATCAGACTGCGCTCGTCGGCAAGTGGCACCTCGGACACGCACACGCGCGCCAGCAGCCCAATGAACAGGGCTTCGACCGCTTCTACGGCCACCTGCTCGGCGCGAGCCATTTCGACCTCGAGCATCTCGGCGCGCGCGACCTCCAGCGCGACGGCGGAACGACGCGCGACCAGGGCTATGCGACCGCGCTGCTCGGAAGCGAAATGCTGAGCGTGTTCGAGGAGCGCGATCCGACGCGACCGCTCTTCCTGCTCGGCGCCTTCGGTGCGCCGCATGCGCCCTGGGAAGCGCCCGCAGAGATCGTCGCGAGCTACCCGAAGCTGGGCCACGAACGGCGCCCCTACGCGGCGATGCTCGACGCCCTCGACCAGCAGATCGGCCGGGTGCTGGACTCGATCGCCGCGAGCGGCCGCGACACCCTCGTGCTCGTGCTCTCGGACAACGGCGCGGTCAGCCCGCCCGGCAGCAACGCGCCGCTGCGGGGCGGAAAAGGCACGCTCTACGAAGGCGGAATCCGCGTGCCGGCCGCGATCCGCTGGCCCGGCAGGCTGCCGGCCGGAACCGCGAGCGACCAGCTGCTGCGCGATCTCGACCTCTTCTCGACTTTGGCCGCCGCCGCCGGCCTGCGCAACGAGGAGCTGCCGAGCGGTGTCGAGGGCGTCGATCTGCTGCCGGCCCTCGGCTCGGGGAGCAGCGTCGCACACGCGCCACTGCTCTTCGCAGTCGACGCGCACCGCAGGGTGTCGCACGCCGTGATCGATTGGCCCTGGAAGCTGATCGTGAACGACGCGCGCGCTGCGAATCCCGTCGCGGCAACTGCCAGGCCCGCTCGCCGCGCGGCTGCGGGCCGCGAAACCCTGCTCTTCGACCTCGCCAGCGATCCCGAAGAGAAACGCGACCGCAGCGGCGACCAGAGCGCGCGCATCGCAGCGCTGCTCGCACGCATCGAGGCGTGGCGCGCGACGCACCCCCCCGACGGACTGCGCCTCGAGCGCCGGGCGCCGCGCGGCTGGCGCAGGCCGCAGGACTGGAGCCAGCTGCGCTAGTCTCGATACCGAGTAGCTTGCAGCCGAGCGCCGGTTTTCACGCGCTGAGAACGCGCGCGGATAGCCCCTCGACCCGACGACCGAGGCCTCGGTCAAGGAGATCGCCCGGACGATGTCCAAATCGATCGAGGACGCGAAGCAGCGCGGCGCGTTCGACCGCAAGGGCGTGCGTCGCGCGAAGCAGCCGAGAGCGGCGAGCGACCCGGGCGCCCCCTTCGCGCGCATCGTCGCGGGAGCGAAGACCGAGGATCAGCAACTGCTTGCCCTCGAGGCGGCAGCGACGCGAGAGCTCGCGTTTCCCGCAGACGCGTTCGTGATCGGCGAGCCCGTCCAGGTGGATGGCGTCCACTACCGCGGGCACCCGCGCGCTGGACTCACAGCGCAGTGTCGCAGGGACGGCAACCTCTACGACGTAGGGCTCGCCGATGTCGCGTTCCTGCCCGACAGCGCTGGCGCGCGCTTCGTCTCGCTGTACCGCGCGTGGCTCGGACTTGGCGAGCGGTTGCCGGGGCCGAGCCTCGCGGGCCCGATTCCCACCAAGCGCCACAAGGCCTCGGGCGACGATGTCACGATCGGGGAGCCCGTCGAGCTCGTCGTGCTCGCCTGCAAGTCGAATGCGCTGCGCTGCCGCGTGCTCGGCACGGCGCGCGAGCTCACCCTGCGCACGGCGGTGCGCGACGAGGTGCCCGGCGAGATCGTCACCGTGGTCCCCACGAAGCTGTGGACGCACGCGAGGCACGCGTACCTCTCGGGCAGCGTGCAATCGAGCCGCCCCGACATCGAAGCGCTCGGCCTCACGTCGCTCGCGCTGCACGCACAGGGCGAGTGGGATCCCGAGGAGGAGTACTGGGGCGAGGTAGGCGAGCCGATCGAGGAATGGGCCAAACCGATCATCGCGCGCGGCAAGAGGCCGCTGTTCGAGCTCGAGCAGGTGATCCCCGGTGCGGATCCCGAAGACTTCGACTCCGACCCAATCGTCGAAGCGAGCGAGCTCCAGGCCGCGGGCGAGCACGGCAAGGCGCGAGAGCTGCTGATGGGCCTGCTCGCCCAGGACCTCCGCTGCCTCGATGCCTACGCCCACCTCGGCAACACGGAGTTCGAGCACCGGCCAGAGCAGGCGCTGCGCCACTACGAGATGGGCATGAACATCGGGCTGTCGACGCTCGGCAAGAATTTCAACGGCGTGCTGGCGTGGGGCCTGATCGACAACCGCCCGTTCCTGCGCTGCATGCACGGCCTCGGCCTCTGCTGGTGGCGCCTCGGCAAGGCGCGCGAGGCTGCGGCGGTCTTTCGCAACATGCTCTGGCTGAACCCCAGCGACAACCAGGGCGCTCGCTTCAATCTCGCGGCTGTCGAGGCTGGCCGCAGGTGGGAGGAGATGGAGGAGGCCGAAGCGTGAGCGAGTACCAGTGCGACGAGCTCGTCGTGCTGGACCTCAGCGCGACACCGGTAAGCCCGGGTTCGACGACGAGAGCCAGGACTCTCTCGCGGCGCTTTCAACCCTGCGCGCGGAGCTGATGCGCGCCGACCTGCTCGACCGTCACCCTCGCCAAGCCGATGCGGAACCACACCCGGATGCTGACCCTCTCGCGCGCGAAGCGCGTGTCCCCGGGATCTGGCCCGCAGTGCTCCCGCGCTTGCGCGCGAGCGACTCCGATCCCGGAATGCGCACGCCGGTCGCGCGCGCAGGCATCGACAGCTCGCGGCTCTACCCATGGCGACAGGGCCACGAGGACCGGACGACGGAATGAACACGCGCGGGCAGTAGCTCAGTATGCTGACGACCGCCGACTCGAGGCAAGCTAGTTCGCTCAGCAGGGGCAGGCTCAGGTGGCGCCAATGCTCGCAAACAAGCCGCTCATGACCCGCTTGGCCACGTCGATGGCGCAGGCGCGATCGCGCTCGGACGCAGCGTGGGTTTCTTCCGACTCGTGGGGCGGCCTCGGCGGAGCCTCCTGCGTGCGCGAAGGCCGAGCGACTCTCGCCGCCCGTTCCCTGCTCCCGTCCCACCAGCAACCCCGGCGCGGCACCTCTCCGAGCGCGCGCGGGAGTCCATGCGCCTGCGCCACTTCAGCCCACGCACCGAGGAGGCCTACCTCGGCTGGATGCGCCGCTACCACGAGTTCCATGGACGGCGCGATCCCGCCGGGATTGACCCGGAGCACCTCACGGCCTTCCTGAACGCGCTCGCGACCCGCGGGCACGTCGCGGCCTCGACGCAGAACCAGGCGCTCGCGGCGCTGCTCTTCCTCTACCGCGAGGTCCTCGGCATCCAATTGCCGTGGCTCGAGGATCTCGTCCACGCCAAGACACCCGCGCGGCTGCCGGTCGTGCTCACGCGCGACCAGGTGCGCGCCGTGCTCGCCAGCATGCAAGGCGAGCCGCGCCTGATGGCGACGCTGCTCTACGGCTGCGGGCCTGCGCCTGCTCGAATGCTGCCGCCTGCGTGTGAAGGACGTCGACTTCGGTCGCAACCAAATCACGTTCCGGCGCGGCAAGGGCGACAAGGACCGCGCGACGATGCTGCCGGTATCGGTAAAGATCGAGCTCGCGGCGCACCTCGAGCGCGTGCGGGCCCAGCACGAGCGCGACCTCGCGAACGGCGCGGGCTGGGTCGAGCTCCCTGACGCGCTCGCGAAGAAGCTCCCTGCGCCGGCCGCGAGTGGCCCTGGCAGTGGGTCTTCCCCGCCACGCGAACCTATGCCGAGCGCGAGACGGGCCAGAAGCGCCGCCACCACCTGCACGAACCCGTCGTGCAGCATGCCGTGCGCCACGCGGTTCTCGCCTCGGGCATCCCGAAGCGCGCGACCTGCCACACTTTTCGTCCTTTATTCGCTACCCACCTGATCGAGGACTGCAGCGACATCCGCACGGTCCAGGATCTGCTCGGCCACAAGGACGTCGCCACGACGATGATCTACACCCACGTCCTGAACCGCGGCCCAGCCGGAGTTCAATCCCCGGCCGACCGCCTCCTGGGAGGTCGATGATGCGCACGCCGGCTCCTCTCAGGATCCTGACTCCCCGCCGCGACGCTGACGACGACGGCTCTTTGGCAACGCCGGGTCCCAGGCAGACCCGTCTAACGAGGAGCCTCGCTTGGGGGCGCCGCGCGAAATCTCTTGGACGCACGGCGCTTTGCGTCGCTCGCGCCGTCCCTTCTCAACCACAATAGGCAGACCGCCTCGCCGCGTTCGGTAAATCAGGCGGGTCTGTCTAATACAAAGTTGAACAAACCGCGCGCACAGCGCGCGGGGACTTCGGTATCGTTAGTCTTTAGCAGAGTAGTCCCACCCCGCTCGATCGCAACCCGGTCCCGGACGAGCCATGCGTGTCGGTCACCTTGCAGGAGGTGTTCCGCCTCGGC
>CAYTJA010000229.1:0-1951 GCA_964437835.1 uncultured Spirochaetales bacterium | reverse complement strand
TGCGGCGGTCGGATCTGCACCACGTCGGCCCCGAAGTCGGCGAGCTGGCGCGCACAGGTCGGCCCCGAGCGCGCATGCGAGAGATCGAGCACGCGAATCCCCGCGAGGGCCCCCGGCTCGCGATCGCGGGGTCGATACAGGTCCATCGCACGGAGCTTCCTGCGCCTAGCCATGCGAGTCAACGCTGTCACTCGAAAATCCGATACTCCTACGCTCCGCAAAGGAGGAAATCTGGTGTAATAACGGGGTCCCTTTGGAGGACCCCTGATGAGCGCCCGTCCCGACGTCCGCACGACCGGCTTCTGGAAGATCGCCGAGCAGGACCGCGAGCGCCTCGCGATTTCCGACCCGAGCCATCGCGAGATCTCCTTCGGCGAGCTCTACGACCTCTGCAACCGGATCTCGCGCGGGTTGCGCGCGCAGGGACTCGAGCGCGGCGACCACATCGCGACGACGCTGCCGAACACGATCGAGCAGCTCGCGCTCTGCCTCGCGGCGTTCCAGTCCGGCTACTACATCACGACGGTCAACTGGCACCTGGTCGGCCCCGAGATCGCGTACATCCTCGGCGACGCCGGCTCGAAGGTCTATGTCACGCACGAGCGTTTCGCGGAGGAATCGCGGCGCGCGGCCGCAGAGGCCGGGTTGCCGGCGAGCGCGCTCTTCTCGGTCGGCCGCGTCCCCGGCTTCCGCAGCTTCGACGAGCTCGTCGCGGGGCAGAGCCCCGAGCGTCCCGAGCGGCTCGAGGCGGGCTCCTTCATGTTCTACACCTCGGGCACGACGGGCCGGCCGAAGGGCGTGCGCCGCGCGCTGCCGGACGTCCATCCGGACCAGAACGCGGCCGCCGCCGGCGGGCTGCTGATGCTCTTCGGCGTAGCGCCGCACGGCGGCCACGTCCACATCACGCAGGCGCCGCTCTACCACACTGCGGTCAACAACTTCACGCTGATGTCGCTGCACTGGGGACACGCGGTGGTGTTGATGGACAAATGGAGCGCGGAAGACTCGCTCGAGCGGATCCAGAAGTACCGCGTGACGCACAGCCACATGGTTCCGACGATGTTCAACCGCCTGCTCAAGCTGCCCGAGGAGCTGCGCAAACGCTACGACGTCTCGTCGCTGCGTTGCATGATCCACGCCGCTGCGCCGTGCCCGATCGAGACGAAGTGGAAGATGCTCGAGTGGTGGGGCGACGTGATCTGGGAGTACTACGCCGCGACCGAAGGCGGCGGCACCGTCGTCTCCGCCGCGGAATGGCGCGCGCATCCGGGCAGCGTCGGCCGCCCGTGGCCGAACTCCGAGGTCGTGATCTTCGACGCAGCGGGCGAGCCGCTGCCGCAGGGCGCGAGCGGCACGATCTACATGCGCATGGGCGGGAACGAATTCGAGTACTACAAGGCGCCCGACAAGACTGCGGAGTCGCGCATGAAAGGCTTCTTCACGGTCGGCGACATCGGCTATTTCGATGCAGACGGCTATCTCTACCTGAACGACCGCGCGAACGACATGATCATCGTCGGCGGAGTCAACATCTACCCGGCCGAGATCGAGGGCACGCTGCAGCAGCACCCGGCGGTGCAGGACGTCGCGGTGTTCGGGATCCCGAATCCGGACACGGGCGAAGAAATCAAGGCCGTCGTCGAGCTGGTGCCCGGGCGCGAGCCCGGGGACGCGTTGCGCGACGAGCTGCTCGCGTTCTGCCGCAGCCGCATCGCCAAGCAGAAGCTCCCGCACAGCATCGACTGGAGCCCGGCGCTGCCGCGCGATCCGAACGGCAAGCTCTACAAGCGCAAGCTTCGCGACCCCTACTGGCAAGGCCGCTCCGGCAAGATCGTCTAGCGGCTCCGTCCCCGCTCTGAGGTCGATCAGCGGTTCGCGTGCGCCCAGGCGTCGGTGAGCTGCGCGCGGAAGGCGGGGTCGGCGATCGAGATCAGCGCCTCGGCGCGCTCCG
>CAYTJA010000228.1:0-3512 GCA_964437835.1 uncultured Spirochaetales bacterium | reverse complement strand
GATCCCGCATTCGCCGATGCGGTCGAGCGTGTGACCCGGGCGGCCGAGGCGCTGCCGGCGGTGCGCTCAGTCGAGACGAGTTGGAACACCGAGCGCGGCGAGTTGCTCGGCGACGACGGCCACAGCGCGCTCGCCATCGTCACCCCTCAGGTGCGCAACTTCTATGCGGCCGAGAAGCTCACCGCCGAGCTACGGCGTGCCCTCCACGCCGCACCGTTGCCGGCGGGCGTCCAAGTGCGGGTCACCGGCTCGACCGCCATGCTCCGCGACCTCGACGAACACTCCTCCTTGGACTTGCTGGCGGCCGAGCACGTGGCGCTGCCGCTCACGCTGGTCATCCTGCTGGTGGTCTTCGGCGCGCCGCTCGCCGCTACGCTCCCGAACCTGCTGGCACTCACCGCCACCACCAAAGGTGGCTTGCCCTCCCCGCCCACCTGGCCCGCAGCGGAATTCGGGGCTCCTAACGCTCATTTAAGACGCGGCAGAAGCGGAAGGTGACGCTCAAACGAGACGTCATGCTCGACTCGCGAAAGCCGCCCGTGGACCGCTACCCGGAGTGGGGCGGAAGTCCAGCATGGTCGTCTACACCAGCGAGCGCTCATCATGATTTGCGAGATTAACGGGGCTACGCGGGTTCCATTCGAGGATGATGAACAATCTCCCGTGCAATCTCCGCGCGTGAGACGCCGGTCACGAAGAGGGCGCGAAAGAGAAGATCAAGCGTCACCCCCGACGCGCCAGACTCCAACTTGGCAACCCGTGACTGGCTTGATCCAAGTTTCTTGGCAAGCGCGACCTGCGTGAGCCGCTTTCGGTGACGATGGCGCCTGAGGATTTCGCTGAGCGCAAGCTTCATCTCTACGATCTCAGCCTCTTCTCGTGAGAGGCCGAGAAACGCCTTGGTCGTCCCTACTTTCCAACCGGTTGATTCGAGTCGCTTCTTTCTCGAGGTGTTCATGCGTGGGCCTCCAGGGCCTCTGTGCGTCCTTCTGGCTACTTCGCTGCCTTGTAAAGCCTAAGGCGGCGTTGGCAGTTCTGAATCACTGCGGATGGAATGTCTTTCGTCTTCTTCTCGAAGACCTCCAAGATCACGATGGCGTCCGTGTCGATAAAGTAGAAGATGCGCCAAGATGCCTCCCGGTCGCGAATCCTCAACTCGTGACATCCCGACCCGATCCTTGACACCGGACTTGACTGGGGAAGCGAGAGTTTTTCGCCCATCTGAAGTTTCCGGAGCAGGATGCCCGCCTCGACGCGTGCATCGGAAGAAAATGGTGGAGTCTTCACCTCCCCATGAAGCCAGACGAGATCCTGCCCGTGGGAGTCCATGCACGTAGAGGATATGTCCGATCGGACATGTCGTCAAGGCGGCAAATCGCCCCAGAATCAACTCGCTGCAGTTGGGTGGGTTAGGGCACACGAGCGATGGGCCAGATGGAACTTCCGCCCGGCGTGCTCATCGGCAGATTGAGTGACCTGATACGCACCCGAGCGTGCCACGCGGCGCAAGGCCGTTTCCAGCTCGGGGCGCTCTTGCAGCATGGCCACGCGCTCAAGCTGCCCGATGTAATTGTAGTCGAGGTCCACCGAAAGACGACGCGGCGCCCCCAGCCCCAGCTGGATCGCGGTTCCCCCCTTGAGCACGAGCCGCGAACCGAGGAACGGGTGCGCGGTGATCTCGCGTGCGACCGCGCCCAGTCGCAGCACCTTCTCCAGCGCTGCGGCACGAAAACCGGTCTCGAGTTCGAGCTGCGTCAGCACTTCACGTGACAGGTTCATGGCCCCCACCTCCGCGTACGAGTTCCGGGGGCAGCATCAGATTCCAGCGTGACACCAACATCCCGCCGCGCATGCCGCGCGGCAGATAATGCTTCGACTTCGGTCGGTGTGTCGCGAATTCCTCGAGGGTCGCCTGACCGACGTAGAACGCCCGGGCATTGCGCTCGAGGAACCAGCCCGCGGCCGCCCACAGCGAGCGCTGGTCGTAAGCCAGGAGAACCTTTCGCAGCAGCTTGAGATCCAGCGATGCGAATCCGCCTGCGGACTCCACCAGCTCGGACAGCCCACCCACCCATTGTGGCTGCCGGAAACCTTCCACAAGGGTCCGCTCGGGGCCCGTCGCGCGCAGCGTGTGCCCACGGTACGCGACTTCGCGAACGCCGAGCGATCGCCACGACTCGCCCAGCTCCTGTACCGGTGCGCGGAGCAGCCGGAGCGTGCTGGACGCCCAGCGCAGGCCCACAGGCCGCTTACCCGTGAATGCCGTGCACACGTTCCAGTCGCTGTGCCCGGCCCCGAGTAATTCGAGCGCGCTGTGGTGACTGAACACGGCGTCGGTGCGAAGCGCGGCCGCGACCAGAAATGGATCAGGCGCGAACGCGTTCCGCTTCGTGCCGGGAGGCACGACCGCATACAGCTCGCGAGCGAGACGGCGCAATCGCCCCGTCTCGACGTAGTACTTCACGCGCTCGCGCGCCATTCGCCTCGGCTCCCTGCCTCCCGCCACGGCTGCCAGATCGTCGAGCTTGAACACCGGGTGCTCGTTGAGGAGGCCTGATAAACCTGCAGCACTTGTTGACGTTTCGTCTTCATACGGGGCCAACTTTGCCCCGTACGACGCCAACTCATCAACCATGAAATGGCTCCAAGGGCGCTTAACGGGCCGCCGGACGTGGTCTCCAACGTTGGTCCGGTCAGAGTGCCCGACCCCCACCTCCGGCACCAGTGCCTACCCGGCACCCCGGGCCCTCTCCCTCTGATGAGCGCTCCCCAGCGACGCAGCGCGGGTAGGAGGCTCCCGCGTCGGCCTCTCGGATCTCCTCGACCGTGACGAGATGGTTCCATCCGTCGCCGAAATCGTACTCGTAGAGAAACGACGCCCGCTTCGTCAGACCGAGATCCGCGAGACGCGTGGCGCGCGCGTCGCGGCCGTCCGGGTCTGGATCGTCCATGAGGTCGAGGTCGACATACCGGGCGTCGTCAATCTCGAACTGATGGAGGACCTCCTGCCGCAGGACGTACTGCGGCACCTTCAGTAGCTTCGCTGCCGCCCTGAGGTCGAGTCCCCGGCGATGGCGCGCCTCCTCGAGCTTGGCAGCGAGCGGAGCGAAGCGAAGTTCGTCAACGACGTCGCGCCTCACCTGCTCGATCAGGTCGTATACGCCACGATAGAGCGCACCCCTGACCGCGTCACCGACCCGGACAAGATCGGCTTCCGAGAGCATCCGGGGCGTCGAGCATCTGGTCTTCGGCATGGGGTACCTCTGGACAAGAACGCTTTGGGTCCAAGATGACAGCAATGCCGCAGGTGCGGCCGTCCATCACCGAGGCTTCCCCCTCGAACCCGAAACGCGCTACGATGCGCCACGCCGTCGCGGGCGCACAGCCGAGGTCGCGCGCGGCGGCAGGGCTTACGGCTAATTCCGAATCACGCGAAATGATTCAGTGCGCGTGTCCCTCGCCGCCGGCCTTGAAGCCCTCGATGGCGGCCCGGGTCTCGGCCGAACTCCAGT
>CAYTJA010000227.1:0-1898 GCA_964437835.1 uncultured Spirochaetales bacterium | reverse complement strand
GAGGCGATCCTGGCCAATCTGAACCGCGACCGCGGGCTGCTCAACGTCGACGACATCCCGCGCACCACCGAGATCATCCTCTCCTTCGACGACGACTTCACGGAGTTCTCTGCCAAGCTCCAGCAGCTCTCGAAGGAATGGGAGGCCAGCGGCCTCCGCGAGAGCCGCTAGCGGTTTTCTCTGCCAGAGCGCGGCGACTTCTGCCCTGCGAGAGCCCGGCGGGCCCATCCCCCGCCGGGCTCGCTCGTTTCAGTGTGCGCGGTCGTCGGAGAGGCGCATGCGCAGGTCGATCCAGCAGCCGGCCAGGATCTGGCGCAGCCCCTGATGTTCGCTGCGCTGCCGCAGCGCGCTCTCGGCGCCGAGAGCGTCGGCGAGCGGCTGGCCATACCACGGGAACAGCGTGCGCGGCAGCGCCGCGGCGTCGATCCACGCGACGCGCGGCGTCTCGGCGCTCGCGTGCAGGTCGCCTGCCACGACGCGACAGCGGAACACGAGTGCCAGGTGCGGGCGAAAGCCCGTGCGCCGGTACTCGCCGACGCGGCGCTCGATCTCGATTTGCAGGCCGGTCTCTTCCCGGACTTCGCGGCGCAGCGCGTCCTCGGGGCTCTCCCCGGCCTGCGGCGTGCCGCCCGGCAATTCCCAGCCGCGCAGCTCGCGCCGCACGCTGAGCAACACCTGCGCCCCTGCGCGAACGACGGCCTGCACCACGACGAGCTCGCCGCGCTCGCCTAGCCTCGGTGCAGCGAGGCCCCACCAGGCCAGCTGCAGGTAGTGGGGGACGAGCCAGGCCACGCCGGCGGCATTGCGAGCTGCCGTGCGAAAACTGCAGGAGTTAGCGCTCGGGGACTTGGCCGTTGCTGGCCGAGTCGGGCGAGGAGGAATAGGATGGAGAGGATGAGTACGTTGAGAGCCGAGGTCCGAGGCGGTCAGGCTGTGATCAAGGATCTCGAAGAGTATCCGGACGGCAGCGTCGTCGAGCTGCTGGTCGTGAGCGACGGCGAGCTCAGCGACGCCGAGCACGAGAGACTCGATGCATCGCTCGACGCCTCCCGGGCACAGCTCGAGTCCGGGCAGAAGATCGACGCCGAAGAAGTGATCCGCCAGCTGCGCTCGAAGTGACTCGAGTCGTCCTCTCTCCGAGGGCCGCGCACCAGGCGGACCGCGCCGACAACTGGTGGCGCGAGCATCGGTCGGCGGCGCCGATGCTCTTCACCGACGAGCTCGATCATGCCGTCAGGCGGTTGTCCAGGACTCCGCTATTCGGCCGGCCGTACCCTCGACCCCGACACCCCGACACGCGGCGAATCGTCCTGATCCGCACCCGCTTCCACGTCTACTACGATTACCGAGCATCCGACGACGAGGTCTGGATCGAGGACATCTGGAGCGCCGTTCGAGTGACCGACCCTCCGGTGTGACCGAAGTGGCGCGAGCTTCGAAATGGAGTCCGTTCAGAGACCCTGCTCGCCGAACCGCTGAAAGCGTGCGCCCGGAAGCAATCTACCCGGCATTGCGGTTGGCGTCCCCTGCCAGCGCACGGCGATTTCTGCCCTACGAGAGCCCGGCGGGCCCATCCCCCGCCGGGCTCCCTCGTTTCAGTGTGCGCGGTCGTCCGAGAGGCGCATGCGCAGGTCGATCCAGCAGCCGGCCAGGATCTGGCGCAGCCCCTGATGTTCGCTGCGCTGGCGCAGCGCGCTCTCGGCGCCGAGAGCGTCGGCGAGCGGCTGGCGGTACCAGGGGAACAGCGTGCGCGGCAGCGCCGCGGCGTCGAACCACGCGACGCGCGGCGTCTCGGCGCTCGCGCGCAGCTCCCCTGCCGCGACGCGACAGCGGAACACGAGTGCCAGGTGCGGGCGAAAGCCCGTGCGCCGGTACTCGCCGACGCGGCGCTCGATCTC
>CAYTJA010000226.1:0-6306 GCA_964437835.1 uncultured Spirochaetales bacterium | reverse complement strand
TGACGCAGCAGCGGCGTCTGGCCCCGCGGCGCCCAGGTGCGGCGCACGCTCGGGATCAGCAGGAACCCCGATTCGTCGACGAAGATGAGGTGGGCGCCCAGCCGCGCGGCTTTTTTTTGATCTGCAGCCAGCCAGGTCGCGCGCTTCCAGCGCTCGATCCGTTTCTCGTCGCGCTCGAGCGCTCGGCGCTACGGCATCTGCACGCTCCAGCCGAGCGCAGCAACAGCCGTCCAACGTGAGTGCGGTGATACCGAACGCGGAAATCGCGGTAGATCACCTGCGCGAGGTCGACACCCCGGAACGGGGTCAACCCTGGTACAAGCGCGCGAAGCAGGCTCTCTCAGACAAGGTCTTCGGGGAACGGGTCGATGTCGGGGTAGTGGACACCGATCGCTAAGGCCGTACCGTGGCTCACTTGCACCCTAGCGGCCGCGACATCAACTGGGAGATGGTTCGCGAGGGACACGCCTGGGTGTACCGGAAGTACCTGCGGGACTTGACGCTGCTGGAGGATGAGGCGGCGGCTCGACAGGAACAGCGCGGACTGTGGGCGCTGCCGGAGGCGAAGCGGGTGGATCCGTGGGAGTGGCGGGCGGCGAAGCGACGGTGACCCCGCTTATCTACACCGCAGCGTCAGCCGCCGCCGGCTCGGAGACCTGTGCCCTGAAAAGACCCTTGACGTTACCCGGCCTGATAGGGGTTAGACGGCGACTTCCACCGGCCCATCGTAGGCCCAGTTGAGGAAATGCTCGTTGCTACGGGGGAGGGGTGCGCTGGAGTAGAAACGAACGAGCCGCTTGAGCTCAGACTGGGCCCGATCGCTGAGCGCGCACCACCATTCTGCCGAGAAATAGACCCCCTCGACATATCCCAAAGCGATCTGCGGGACTAGTTGGGCGAGCTCGTGCCGCGGTTGCTGAAAAAATGTCTCGACGAATCGCATGGGTGCATTAGCGCCAGGTTTCCAGGCGAAGAGAACGTCCGTGCTATCAGCCGACGGAATCACGGAGAACGCAATCACGTCGCATGCGGAGTAGGCGTCCGAGAGGTCTTGCAGGCGGCGACCCGATAGGTCGAAGTCGGGCGTGAACACTCCTGTAGCGGCGAGCAAGGGCGGCCCGCCGAAACGCAGTACGCGGTATCGAAGCGCGTGCACGTTCGTAGATATCGCAGTGTCAGCTGCCTCCTTGAGCCGGAGCATGTCAGCGAGGCCAAGGGAGGCGCCGTTCAGCGTGCCTTCGAGGTATTCGAAGTCTGTGATTTCGCGTGCCACTGGGGAGGCAGAGGCTCCGGCATCCTCGAGGAAGGCGACGTGCGAGAGCTTCTTGTAGCTGTCGAGGGCAACCGATCGAAAGGCGACCTGAGCGCACTGTTCGGCGCTGGCGGAGAACGCCTGGTTGTCGATTTGCCGGAATAGGGCGTCGTGTCGCTGGCACATCCCGCGAAAGGTGGATGCCTTTCGGAGGCCAATACGTTGTGGGGTCGGCGAGAGGTCGCGAGCGGAAATTGGGTGAAAGCTCAGGACGTGATTCCCACTGTCTGCCAGGCTTGCGAGCGCGGCACAGCGAGAAATCGAGTGCGCGTCGATGATCTGATCGCAAACGTCGCCGGAAGCTGGGTGCATGCACCGGCTCACACGAAAGTGACGCGTCATCTTCTCGATCAGCCTGCCGCGCTCGCGTTCTACGATTCTTCTACGCATCGGGTCGCCGTCTAATGTATAGCCGCTAAAGCGCGCGACCCGCGCCTACCGGAGAGCTCTCGAGATTCGACCACGACGCGAGGATTCCACCGATCTCGACGACATCGACTTCTGATCGCCTGGCTCAAACCCCATCGGCGAGGTATCCAGATTTCTACGTTTTCTCGTGATCGCCAACAACGCACCGGCCGCGCGCAGAGCGCCGGGCGTTCCAATCGTGAAAATCCGCCGAGGGGAACAGGTCTCTGGAGCACCCGGGGACCACTTGGTAAGATAGGCCCACTGCCAGCGATAGCGCGCCTCAACCGGCGCTGCGGAGGCCATTGCGCGATGGGGTGGAGCATCGAGCGCGAAGACGTCTATTTCTCTGCTGACGTAGAGACGGATGGCCCGATCCCCGGCCCCTTTTCGCTGCTCTCCTTCGCGTTGGTCTACGCCGGACGCTTCGATGGAGTGCGATTCGAGCGCCCGAAGGAATTCGACCAGAGCTACTACTGCGAGCTCAAGCCCATCTCGAAGCAGTTCGAGGACCAAGCCCTCGCGGTGAACCGCCTCGACCGGGACCGGCTGATCCGGGAAGGGGCGGATCCAGAAAAAGCCCTGACCGACGCCGCGCGTTGGGTGCGCGCGGTCGCGGGCGCGGGCCGCCCTGTGTTGGTCGCCTATCCGCTCAGCTTCGATTGGACCTGGCTCTACTGGTACTTCGTTCGCTTCTCGACCGAGGGATCCCCCTTCAATCACTCCGGGTGTTTCGACTTGAAGACCGCGATCGCCGTGAAGGCAGAGATCCCGATCTCGGCTGCGGGAAAGAATCATCTCGTGCCGGCGCTACGCGCGACCCACGAACATACTCACCACGCGCTGCAGGACGCGATCGAACAAGCGGAGATCTTCGCGAAAGTCTTCGAGTGGAAGAGACCCCTTGCCGAGCCTACTCGAGCAACGGCGCGCTGATACGCAAGAGCGCCTCGACGCCCTGCGCGCCCGGCTGACCCGGTCCAGTGGGCTCGCGGCGGGCAAGGCCTGCGTGTACGCAACGGGTTCCTTCGGCCGCAGCGAAGCCAGCCCGTGCAGCGATCTCGATCTCTTCATCGTCGGGCGCTCGAACGGGAAGGAACGGATCCTCTCTCGCCTCGATGAGATCTGCATCAAGGCGGAGCTGATCGACGCGACCCGGAGCAGCGGCATCCCCGACTTTTCGGGAGACGGACTGTACCTGCAGCCTTACACAGTTCACGACCTCGTGCAGACGTTGGGGAAGCCGAACGACGACTCCGAGAACACCTTCACCGCTCGCCTTTTGCTCCTGCTCGAAAGCCGAGCACTCGTCGGCCCTGAGGTCTATGCCGAGGCCGTCGACCAGGTCCTGGCGAAGTACTGGGTGGAATATCGTGAGCACGAGACCGACTTCATACCAGCATTCCTCGCGAACGACATCCTGCGGCTCTGGCGGACCTTCTGTGTGAACTACGAGGCGGGAACGGAACGGGAACCCGAGGAGAAGAAGGCTAAGCGGAAGCTCAAGAACTACAAGCTCAAGCACAGTAGGCTCCTCACCTGCTATTCCGGAATCGCTTTCCTCCTGGCGATCTTCGTCGAATACGGCACCGTGCGGCCGCTCGATGCGCGAGAGATGGTCCGCATGAGCCCTACGGAACGCCTCGAGTGGCTCGGGAAAAAAGAGCGGTTCGCCGGGTGCCGAGATACGGTCGCAGAGCTCCTAGAGCGCTATTCGAGATTTCTCGAAAACACCGGCGGCGCGGAATCCGAGTTGATTTCGAAGTTCATGGATCGCGATGCCAGCCGCGCGTTTTCGATAGACGTCGGCGCTTTCGGAGATCTGATATGGCGGCTCTTGCGCGAGGTCGGCGACGAGAATCCCTTCTTCCGAATGCTCGTGGTCTGAGACGAGCGCTGTCGAGAGTGTCGGCAGTAGGCGATTTCCCGCGCCATGGATTGGGAAGAGCGTGATTACGAGAGAAGCGCAAGCTCCACCGCTCAACTGGTCGAAAGAAATGGTGCTCAACCTCTGAACTGTCGACACCTCGCGTGGAGGGGTCATCGAGCGCCTGGCAATTTGCGATTTCGACGCGCCCCTGGATGCACGGAACTCCAGGAATACCCGCGCAAGATCGGGCGCGTCCCGACGGGATTCCGGGCCTCCGATCGGAACCCGCCGCCTGTCGATTTCGCCGGAGCGCCCGAGAGCGCCGTCCTCGCCGCACATGGCTAAACGCTCGCTCTCGCCGCGTCTGCACTCGGCGCACGCGCCTCGATCGCCGAGTCCGATCGGCCCTGTTGACTCGCGTCCTCCTCGCGTGTTGCCACTGCAGCCAAAATCCTGCTCGGCCGCACGCGCAAGCTCGCGCGACGGGCGGTAGGCCCTCTCGATGTTCGCGAATTGGGGTTGATTTTCGTGTTTTATTCGCCTACAGTTGATTCCTCCGCCCCGTGGTCTCGGGAGGCCCCGATGGTCGTGCCCGCTTCGGCTGCCGCCGCGTATGCGAGCGGCTGGATGTACTCGCTCGACACCGCTGCGAATGCGGATTCCGATGCCGCGCTCGAGGCCGGGTTCGTCGCGCTCGCGCGCTCGGAGGGGCCGCTGCGGGCTCTGCTCGCGGAGCTGTGCGCCCGCTTCGTCGAGGGGGAAGGCTTCGCGCGGCTCGGCTTCGCGTCGCTCGCCGACTGGGCGGGCGAGCGCGTCGGGCGCTCGGGGCGCAGCGTCTACGACCACGCACACGTGGGCGCGGCGCTGCGCGAGCTCCCAGCGCTGCGCGCGGCGCTCGGGGCGGGCCGCCTCGGCTTCGCGAAGCTGCGTCTCGTGGTGCGCGCGGCGAAGCCCGAGAACGAGCTGCGCTGGATCGCCTTCGCGCGCGGGCGGAGCGTCGAGGCGCTCGCGCGCGAGGTGCGCAAGATCGACGCCGGCTCGCTGGAGTATGCCGCCCTCGCGCGGGACGAGCGGCGATCGAAGCGGCTCGAGTTCGCGTGCAGTGCGGAGGTCGTCGGTCTCTTCGGGCACGCCTGCCGGGCCGCGCGCCAGGTGTCGGGGCAGGTGCTGCGGCTATCCGAGTGCGCCGAGGTGATCGCGGCCGAGGTCGTGTCGGCGCTGCCGCTCGCGCGAGAGTTCGAGGCTGCTGCTGCGCAGACGGCTTCGCCTTCCGTTGCAGGGGCGCCGGGAGAGCCGCCGCCGGTGCTGGCGGCGGAGGCGGAGCCCGGGCTGACTCCCTGGCTCGATGCTCCGCACGGCCCCGAGGATCCCTGCGCAGGGAACGAGGTACCGGAGGCACCGCGAGAGCTCCGCGAGCTGTGGGGCGGCCTCGAGGATGCGGACGTCTTCGAGCTCGAGCGCCGGCTGCGGGCGGCCTTCGCCTTCGAGCAGCGGCTTGCCGCGCAGATAGGGGGGCGGCTCGAGCACGTGTTGCGGCGCGGAGTGCATCTCGCCTTCGGGTACCGGAACCGCGAGCAGTACCAGCGCGAGCGGCTCGGCTGGGATCCGTCTGCGTGTCGCAGCCTGCTGCGGATCGAGCGCGCGGCTCGGATCAGCCCGTTATTCGCAGGCGCATGGCGCGGAGGGGCGCTCACGTTCCTGCAGGCCGGGGCGCTGGCGCCGCTGGTCTTCGCGGAGCTCCCCGAGCAGCAGGTGGCTGCGTGGCTCCAGCGCGCTCGCGGCTTCGCGCTGCGGCGATTGCGCGCGGACGTCGAGGCCGCGCTCGAGCTGCGCGAGCGGGATCACGCGGGCTGGCTGCGAACGGGTGGCTTGCCGGGTGAGGCGTACGGCCCCACCGAGCTTGCGGACGTCGCGGGCTTGGAGCTCGGCGAGCGGGAAATCAGTGCAAATTACAGGGCTGCGGATCGAGAACTCCGACTCGACAGGCCGGAGCAGCCGGGTCGGGAAATCCGTGCAAATAGCAGCGCTGGCGCTCGGGTGAGCCCGCCCGAGCCGGGCCCCCACGAGCCGGCGAGTGCCCGGTTGGCGTGCCACGAGGCGGCGGGGCCGGAAGCGGTGGACCGGGAAACCGGTGCAATTTCCAGCGTGGCGCCGAAGCACCACGAGCCCTGCCGGGTCGCGATGATCGTCGACACCGAGGTCGCGCAGCTGTTCCGGGCGGTGCACTGCAGCGTGCGGCGGCGGCTCGAGCGCGAGGCCGGGCGCGCGGTAACGCCCGGAGAGGCGCTGGGCTGGATGAGTGCGCACGTGCTGAGGGCCTGGGGAGTGCTGGATGCAAAGGGGGGGCTCGCGAAGCTTCGGCGCGAGCACCGGATCTTCGCGCGCGACGGCTGGCGCTGCGCGGTGCCGGGCTGCTCCAAGATGCGGAGCCTGCACGCGCACCACGTGATCTACCGCACGCAGGGCGGCCTGGACGACGCGGAGAACCTCGTCACGCTGTGCGCCTATCACCACCTCCGGGGGGTGCACGCGGGGACGCTTCGGATCCGCGGGCGCGCGCCGCATGCGCTGCGCTTCGAGCTCGGGATCCGCGCGGGCCACAAGCCCCTCGCGGTGTACGCCTCCGGCGATCGGAAGCTCCGAGGCGAGGAGGGATCAGCCATGGCATGAGGACGCAGAGCGGCACGTGGGGTGCGAGCGAGCCCGCGGGCGCGGA
>CAYTJA010000225.1:0-40070 GCA_964437835.1 uncultured Spirochaetales bacterium | reverse complement strand
GCAAGCTCGCGTCAGTCTTGTGGACGATCAGCCGAATGTCGCTGCTGACGCGCACCGACCAGAAGCTCTTGTCCTTCGCTCGATCGAGCTTGTGCAGCTGCATTCCGGGGTTGACCGGATTCAGTTGCAGGTCGAAGGCCGTAGTCTTCACCGCCTTCTGCTCTTCGCCCGTCAGCTTGGCGAGGCTGGCGGTGAAGGTGTCGGCGATGAGGAAGTTCATCGTCAAGGCCCGCTCGCCTGACTCTTCCACCACAGGCCTCTCACTTCCGCCATGCCTCCAGACGCTCTAGCCAGCTGCGAAAGTGCGGGCAGTCGGCACGGATGGCGGTAAGGCCAATCTCGAGTGCGGCGAGCGTTCCCAGGAGCGGCTTCTGGTAGCCCGGCACGAGCGTTTCGACCCGCTTGGATGGAGCGGTCGTGGGCGAGTCGTCGATCTCCTCGGGTGTGGGGAACGCATCACGAATCGCCTGAAATTGCTGGGCCAGGTCCGCGCGTCCAATCGCCTGACTGAAGCGCGCGCAGTCGCTGAACAAGAGGGCCTCGAACTCATGCATCATCACGTAGGGAGCGAAGCGGCTCGCGTCGAAGCCAACTCCCATTTCCTTGCAGATGTCCGCGTGCAAGGCGTCATGAACTGTGGTGGCCTTCTGCGGGAACGGAAGCGTTCCCGCCGCCCCCCGGCCGGGCCATGCTGCTGGACCGAGTTGCGGAAGGCCGTAGTAGTCCACCATTGTGCTCGCAATGCACTCCGGGTCCTGCCTCAGGTGGTTGACGATCTCTTTCTTGGCAACGGCCCACGCCCGGATGCCACCGCGCCGGCCGCGCTGACGCGCGTTCCCGAGCAGGCGCGCGCTGACTGAGTGATAGCCGTGGTCGTGGAGATGTGGGCGGAGGACAGCGCTGACGAAGGACTCCGCCGTCTGGCCTTCCACGTGAATGAGCAGTCTGGCCATGCGGTCAGCCCCCGGTCGGGCGACCGCCTATTTCGTTCTTCTCCCAGAGCTGCCCGAGGCTGTAGTCATCGAGCCACGTCGCGAGCTTTCCCGACTCCAGCCTGGTGAACTGTGTGCTGTCGTCGACGCGATTCGCCACCAGCACATCCTCGGGCTCGAAATGGTCCAGAAGGAACGGCGACTGCGTCGAGAGAATCACCTGCGTCTTGACGGACGCCTGCTTCACGAGCGATGCGAGCATCGTAATGGCGTACGGATGCAGACCGAGCTCCGGCTCGTCGACCAGAATGACCGAGGGTCGATGGCTATCGGGTTGCAGGAACAACGTCGCGAGCGCAATGAATCGCAGCGTGCCGTCCGATAGCGATGACGCGTCGAAGTAGGCCTCGGAACCCTTGTGCCGCCATTCCAATCGGATCTTGTTCTCGTTCAGTCGTTGAGGTTGCAGAACGAAATCATCGAAGAACGGCGTGACTTGCTGCACCGTCCGGCGGATCAGGCTGTACGAGGATTCGTGCTTGCGCTGCAGGTAGTAGAGAAAAGCGGGGAGGTTCGAGCCGTCGGGCCGCAGGTATTGATTGTCGTTCACGTCGGCCGTCTTCTTCATCGGCGAGCTCGAACTGGTGTCGTGGAAGTGATAGAGGCGCCAGCGATCGAGGTGGCCGCGGACATGCCTTGCGACCTTCGAGTGCTGCTCTGGATCGCTGATCCCGGCCTCAACGCCGGACACCTCAAGCGCTTCCCAGTAAGGGCTCCGATAGCTCGTATCCCAGAAGTAGACCTTCTCCGAACTCGGATAGAGTTGATCGGTATCGGTTGCGCCGAGCGTGATCTGGTACTGGTTCATCTCTCCGGCGAAGGAAATGTGAACCTCCAACGATCTCGTCGTCCTGGAGCCGAAGTGCAACACCTTGTCGGCTCCACCGGCCTTGATGACGTACTCCTGCAGTTGGCCTTCGCGGATGGCGTGCAAGAACGAGAAGACGCCGATGAAGTTCGACTTGCCCGACCCGTTCGGGCCGATCACGACGTTGATGGCTCCGAGCATCAGCTTCTCGATCGAGGCGATGCTCTTGAAGCCCTTCACAGTGATGGATTCGAGTTCGGGCATGGCGGAATTCCAACTCTAGGGGTGAACATGCACTCTAGCGATCGGGTGGTCGATCATGCGAGTGGCTGCCTCGATCCCTTCGGGCTGTGAACGGCCGTTCTCTGCGGCGCGCGTTTCGCAGCTAAACGCGAAACACCTTCATCACTTCGTCGCCGAGATGGTTGATGACCTTTACGGCGATCCGGCCCGAATTCGGCTTGGCGAAGGGGCGGGAGGTGTCGCTGTGGAGGGTCTCCCAGGCCTCTTCGTTGATCTCGGCTTTGAGGGTGATCTTCAGCGACTTGTAGGGGTCGTTAGCGCCGAGGAAGTAGGCGTGGCGGACGAAGAAGCTTTCTTCGTTGTAGTCGGTGTCGATGAACCAGCAGGCGATGCCTTCGGCGCCGTCGCTGCGGATTTCGCCGGTCTGGGGGTGGAAGACGTCGACGCCGTTGACCTTGACCTGGATCTGGCCGGCTTCGGCGGGGCTGATCGTGATGTCGGGCTCGCCGAAGATCACGAAGAGGTTGCCTTTGCCGGTGTTTTTCAGGTCGTCGGCCATGTGGAGATCGGCGTTCATGCGCGCCTTCAAGACGGGGATGCGGCCGAGCTTATCGAACTCGGTGGAGTGGGCGTCGTAGTTGAACGCGCAGGCGATCAGGACGTCGAAGTTCGCGTCGCCGGCTTCGCGCGCGGCGGCCACCAGATCGGGGCGAGAGACGGTGCCGAACTCCGGGCCGATAAAGATGGCGGCGCGCTGCTCGGCGCTCGAACCTTCGCCGCCCTTCGCGTAGCGGCCTTCGGCGCAGACGAGCTTCCCGGGCCAGGGCGAGATCGAGGAGAAGGCGATCTTGCCCGCCTTGTCGGCCTGCTGCACGCCGGCGGCCTTGAGGTTCTCGAGGATCATCGCCGCGAAGTCCTGCTTCTCGCTGTAGCCGAGCTTGTCAGCGGCGCGGTCGACGAGGTCGTCGTTCTCATCCACCGCCAATACGCGATGTGGCGAGACGCTCTCGACGGTGAACGGCCCGGCGACGCGGACCTTCTTGTTGTCCTCGTAGGGCTTATCGTAGAGGAACTCGTACTCGGCCTTGGCTGCGATGGAGGCGTCGATCTCCTTCTGTCGCGCGATGCGCTGCTGCCACCACCGGGCGTGAAGGTCCCTCGCCTTCGCAGGCCACTTCACCTCGGCGTCGCGCGGGATCTCCCACTCTTCCCAGCTCGTGTCGAGCGCATGGTTGAGCTGCGAGCGCGCCGGCTCGAGCGCCTGCTGGGACTTCTCCCAGATGACGTCGATCTCCGCGTTGCTGGTAATCGCCTTCAGCGTGATGTGCGGGACGCGTTCGTAGACGAAGCCTTGCCGAATATCGCCCCGGGCAAGAGTGCTAGACGGCGCACCGCGCGTGATCTCGGCCTCCTTGAGCTGACCGTCGCGGCTGTCCCCGAGCAGGTAGTACGGGTAACGGGCGCCCATCGTGCGAGCGCGAGCAAGAGCAAGGGCGACGCGCGAGGTGTCGATCGTGATCCATCGCCTGCCCCATTGCTCAGCGACGAAAGCGGTCGTGCCGGAGCCACACGTGGGGTCCAACACGAGATCTCCTGGGTCGGTCGCCATCAACAGGCATCGCTCGACAATGCGAGGCGTTGTCTCCACGACGTACCTTCGATCCGGCGCACCGCCGATGTCGGTCCAGATGTTGTGAAGTCCATAGGCGGAAAAATCGGTCAATCGGCGTCGATAGCGAATCGTGGACTTCTGGGCGGTAACTCGCCCGGCCTTGATCAATCGTTCCATGCCGATCTCGTTGGTCTTCCAGCGAGTGCGCTCCGTGGGGCGGATGCACTGCACCTGGCCGCGCAGGCCCTCGCGCTCCGCGAGCGACGCCATCACGTGCAGGCTGTCGCCGAGGATCATGCGGTTCGTCCAGTTGGCCTCGTGCTGGTAGAACTCGGTCCTGGCATTTGTGTTCATCAGTCCGTTGAAGTCGGCGAACAAGTCCGGCGTGTAGCCCGGCGTGGCGGCGGCCTGCTCGGCGGCGGCCCGCTGGCTGCGGCGGAGCAGGTCGTCGATCAGCACCTTGGGGTGGACCTTCTCCTGGATGAAGAGCGGCGGGGCCTGCGTGACGAGGTCGGACCAGTCCTGCTCGTCCTTGCCGCGCCAGACGAGCTGCGGGTCGAGGTCGCGGTTGCGGCGCTGGTAGGCGACCTGGAGCGGGCTCTCTACGCCCTTCTCCATCACCGACTGGAACTCGGCCGTCGGGATGTTCTTCCGCGAGGCCTCGTCGTGGGTGAGGGTCTCGACCTGCTTCGGCTTCTGCCTGCTGGGCTTCTTGGCCATTAGCTGCGTGAGTCCTTTGAGCCCTTTATGAGCCGTTCATGCAGTGCTGTTCGATGAAGGGTTTGGCGGCTTCCTGACGGGTTCGAGGCCGTGGCCCGTTTGGCCCGTTCATGGCCCCAAAGCCCGCCATGTCCCCTTGGCCAGGCGTGGGGCATTAGGGGCATTCCTGAGGCATTCGCTCGAAACGCAGCTTGGGGCATATGAGTCATTTCTGAGGCATTCCCTTCTTCATCACGTAGAGCGCACCGCGGCGCTCGCCGCGGCGAGCGAGCACGCCCTTCTTCACGAGGCCGTCCAGATCTCGCGTGGCGGTCTGACGACTCGCGCCGGTTCGCTCCTGATAGCGCGCACTCGTGAGCTGCCCCTCTGCGCGGAGAGAGGCGAGCCCGAGGATTTGCCGATCGTTCAGCCGGAGCCGCGCCAGCGCATCGCGTGTCAGCCAGTCGCGCCAGAGGGTCACGACGAAGAAGCCGCTGCGCTGCTCGAAGCTCGGCTCGGGCAACCCTGCCTCCTCGCAGAGCGCGATCACCTTCTGGGTGCCGGAGCCGACTCGCTCGATGTAGCCCGCGAGGTAGAGCGATTCCGCGATCAGCGGGTTGTTGGGGACCGAGGCGTGGTCGATGTGAAGGTCTGCGAGTGTGAGGGTGCCGGGGAGTGCGCCGGGGTTCCAGATCTCGAGGCGATCTGCGAACAGGCGCACCTCGACCGAGGCGTTGCTGTGGTAGTCGCGATGGGCGACGGCGTTCACGATGGCTTCGGAGATGGCGTCGGGTGGTAGCTCGTAGACGCGCGGCGCCTGGTTGCTCTCGGCACGCGTGCCCACGCTGCGGTTGATCTTGCCGAGCACGTAGTCGCGCGCCTGATTGACTTGCTCGAACGCGTCGCCGCCGTAGACCTCGAGCGAAGGGAACGGGCGCAAATACTCGGTGCCGTGAACGTGTACGCACTTGATCGCGGCGGTGATGTGGTAACGCTGCGGATCTTTTCCGAACAGCACGACGGCGGCGTTCGTCGGCTTGCCGCCGTCGAACAACTTGAGGTGTGTGAGCAACGCCTTGGTCGAGGTCTTCTGCGCGAGCGGGAAGTTGCGCACAGCGCGAGCGGTCTCCAAGAACCAATCGATGCGCTTGCGCGAGAGATCCCCAAGCTTGGCGCGCTCGCACGCACTCGTGTCGAAGGGCGGGATGCGAAGCGCGCCGAGCCCGTCGAGGTGATCGACGAGGCTGGCGTACACCTCGGTGGTGAGCGCGCTCGCGTCTTCGATCCGCCGGCGGATCAGCTCTGCGCTCGCCTTCTTCACGAGCAGCTTCATCTTGGGCGCGCGGCGCTTCTCGTCGGAGCCCCAGACGTAGATGAGCCGCGTCTTCTTGAGCTTGGTGGCGTGGCGGTATTCGTGCTCGGTAGGCGAGATGCCGTCTGCGTCTTCGTAGCCGTACTCGTAGCCGAGGATGCCGAGGTAGATGTCGCAGCGCTTCACTTCGTCGAGGTAGACGTGATCCGCGCGGCGATCGCGAGCCGGCAGCTCTTCGAACAGGAACACCTCGGAGACGAAGCGGCGCAGAACCGCATCACCGAGCAGGAACGCCTTCAGGTTCGAGCGAGCGGGCTCGAACTCCTTCTGGACGCTGCTGATGAAGATGCGGAGGCGCGTGGCGGGCATCGTGGCTACGCCGATCGCTTCGTGAGCGGGTCGATCATCTCGCCGAACTTGGCTTCGACCTTGGCTTTGAAGTCCGACTCGATCTCGTAGACGTCGGTGAATTCGGCGAAGGCCCAGCGGCCGTGGCTGCCGAGGTGATTGACGCCTGGCACCCAATAGGTGTCCATCGTCGCCTTCTTCTCCTTCGCGTCCTCGCGCCGGTAGCCTTTGATTTCCACGATGAGGTGCAGGAGGTCGGGCGTGCCATCCGGGTGCGGCGGTTGGCCGTCATCCACGAGGACGATGAAATCCGGGAGATAACGGCGCGTCTCGGAGCCGTAGCGGTAGGGAACTTCGAGGCCGAGGTTATGGTTCTTGGTGTAGGCGACGACCTTCGGATGCGATTCGGCGACGCGACAGAACTCGGCCTCCCAGTCGCTGTCGCAGATGACCCAGTTCAGGTGGCAGCGGTCGGCCCGCGGCGCCCAACGCAGCTTCTTCGAGGTGTTGAAGTTGACGTGCCGCGTCGAGCCGACGGGGTTGTAGGGGTCGAGGATGGCCTTGATCGGCCGCTCGTCCGCATGCTTACGCGTAATCGCAGCCGTGATCCGCTCGCAGGCCATGTCGGCCAGGCTCAGGTACATGAGCTGTGCCGGGGTGGTGCTGCCCTTGCAGACGAGGTGCTTATCGAGCCACTCGCGCGTAATGCGTTTCAGTTGGCCGAACAGGTAAAGCTTTGGTTCCTCGCCCGGGTCCCGCCATTTCGTATACAGCAGCCGCTGCGTGAGATGGAACAGCAGCGTCGAGCGGCGCAGGCCTCCGGTGTGGATCAGCGTCAAGTCGACGCCTTCGCCGATGATTCCCTCGTTGCGCGTGATGGAGGGCCGACCAGATCGGGCGTGAGTACGAGCGTCGAGTCGTCGTTGAACGCCGCGCTGAGCCGCTCTTCTGGAAGCTCGACTCGGTAGCCCTCGACGCGCGGGAAGCGAATCTCGCAGGCGTCGCGCTCGGGCGTCATCGCCTTCACCTGGATCGTCTCGCGCGGGGGCTGTGGCGGCGCGACGACAGGCTTCGCGGTGAAATCGAAGGGGATGCCGAGCACGTCGGCGTACTCGACGTTGAAGAGGCCTTCCTCATTGAGATCGTAGGACTGGCGGCGCAGCGCGCGGCCAATCACCTGCTCGCAGAGGAGCTGCGTCCCAAAGGCGCGCACGCCGAGCACGTGGGTGACCGTGTTCGCGTCCCAGCCTTCGGAGAGCATCGCCACCGAGACGACGCAGCGAATCGAGCCTCCGAGGCGGCCCGGCTTACCGACCGTGTTCATCACTTCGCGCAGCATCTCTTCATCGGAGATGTTCGCGGCCTGCTCGCGATCACCGGTTCGCTCTATGATCTCGCGGCGGAAGCGATCGATCTCGTCCGCGGCCATCGCGTGAAAGCTGTCGTCGAGGGCTTCGCCGGATTCGAGCTGTTCGCTGTCGATCAGTAACGTGCGTGGACGCGCGAGCTGGTTGCCGTGCTCATCGAAGTTGCGGAACAGGAAGAGCCGCCCGTTCTCGAGCGTGGTGGAGCCGTCATCGTGCTCGCGCTGGAACCCGGAGATGTAGTCGTACACGAGCTTCGAGGTCGACGTATTGTTACAGACGACGATGAAGCACGGCGGCACGCCGATGCCGGCGTCGTCCCACAGCTCGAAGGTCTTCGCGTAGTGGCCGTAGAGGGCTTCGAGCGCGGTCTGCAGCTCTACCGGGATCTTGAGCGGATCGAGCTGGCCGCCTTTGCCACGCCCCTTCTTCGGCATGCTCTTGCCGATGTGCTCCCAGAGATTGCGGAACTTCGGCATGTCGCCGCCGGGGATGTTGTCGGCGACGGGTACGCGCGGAAGCTTCACGATCCCGCACTCGATGGCATCCATCAGGGAGAAGTCGCTCATCGTCCACGGAAAGAGCGTGCCCTCGGCGTAGCCGGAGCCGCTCAGGAAGAACGGCGTGGCGGATAGATCGACCACGCGTTGCAAGCCGAGCTTGCGCTGCACGGATTCGAGGCCCGAGATCCACACGCGCGCAGCCTCGCGATTCTTCTCCGCCTCCTTCCGGTCATCTCCCTTCAGATCTGCTTCGCCGTCGTCCGCCGGCTTCTCGCGATAGCAGTGGTGCGCCTCGTCGTTCAGCACCAGCACATTCTTCATGCCCATCAGATCGGGCATGACCCGCTGGAGCATCTGCCCTTCGGTCTCGAGCGTCTGGATCTCAGGCCCGCGCCCCTGCAGAAGAGATCGACCACCCTTCGAGAGATCGAGCGTCTCGCGGAGCTTGAAGGCGTGGAAGTTGGTGATGACGATCTTCGCCTTGCCGAGATCGCCGAGCATGTCGCCCGGCACCAGCTCGCGGCTCTGGTAGTAGCTATCGGGGTCGTTGGGCTTGAGCACGCGGAGCCGGTCGCGAATTGTGAGGCCTGGAGAGACTACCAAGAATCCGCGCGTGAACTTCTTGCTGTTCGGGCGCCGGACCGCGTTGATCGTCTGCCATGCGATCAGCATCGCCATAACGGTCGTCTTGCCGGCGCCAGTCGCGAGCTTCAGCGCCAGCCGCGCGAGTCCCGGGTTTGCCTGCGTGCTGGCCGCCTCGAGGTGATCGAGAAAGCGTTGGCCCTCTTTGCCGAGGCTCGGAGCCACCTCGGCGAGCCAGATGAGCGTCTCGACGGCTTCCACCTGGCAGAAGAACGGGCGGATGTAGTTGAACTTGTGGTGGCGCCAGTGCTGGAGCAGGCGCGCCGTCTCGGGAGTCACGTGCCATTGATTCGTGTCGGGGAGCCCGCGCCAGATCTCGACCCGGCGGCGCAGATCGTTGATTACCTGAGTCGTCGAGTCGTACTGCTGCTGGTAGCTCGAAATCCGCGCCGCGGTGGCGTCGAAGACCATCTCGGGCTGGACCGCGCTGTGTTTCTGCTTCTTGGGCTTGGGAATCGGCGAAATGAACTCGGCGCGGCGCCGTTGGTCGATGACCTGGCTCGTGGGCTGACCGCTCGCGTCGAGCTCCCAGTGCCGAGCCGGGTACGCGTAGGGCGAGTTGAGAATCGGGCGTTCGAAGAAGGATTCGGCCATGCCGAGCGGCAGGATAAGGCAACCGCGGGCCGCTGGAAGCCCGGGAGGCGCCCGCGGCCGATCGTGTCAGCTGGTCAGCCCGCCGATCCCCACTTCCGCGAGCAGGCCCGGCAGCTCCTCGCGCTTCGCGCGCAGCACCCGGCAGCCGGGCGGCAGCGCGTGGCCGAGCTTTTTGAAATAACCCTTTCGCGTGCGACCTTCGACGATCACGACCAGGCCGCGGTCCTCTTCACTGCGGATCAGGCGGCCGGACATCTGCTTCAGGTGCAGCAGCATCTTGCCGAGCGTGTAGCGCTCGAAATCGTTCTGGCCCGCCGCGGAAATCCGCGCGGCACGGCGTTTGCGCAGCTCGGTCGGCACCTCGAAGGGCAGCTTCTCGATCACGACGGCCTGCAGCGCATCGCCCGGGATGTCGAGGCCCTGCCAGAAGGTGCGCGCGCCGAGCAGCACGCTGCCTCCGCCCGCGCGCGCAAAGCGCTCGACCAAGGCCGCGGGGTCGTCGCTCGCGCGGCGCGGCGTCAGCACTTCGAGGCCGTCGCCACGCAACCGCTGCGCGAGCAGCTCGGCCGCCTGGTTCATCCGACGCAGGCTCGTGAAGAGGCCGAGCGTGCGGCCGCCGAGGCGGCGCGCGAGCAGCTCGAGCACCGCGACCGTCTCCTCGACGAGATCTCCCTCTGGCTCCAGCGCGGCCACGCGCATGTGTTTCTCGTAGGGGAAGGGGCTCTCGACGCGCATCCGCTCGACCGGCAGCGGCGAGTGTTCCGTGAGCTCGAGCTCGCCGAGCGCGGCGAAGGGGTCGTCGGCCACGAAGAGGCTCGCCGAGACGCAGGTCAACGTCTCGAGGCGCGCGGCAAAGCGCTCCTCGAAAGCCAGCGCCGGCGAAACCGCGCGGATCGCGAGGCGCCAACGGTCGTAGGGGAGCTCGAGGCGCTCGAAGCCGGCCACGCACTCGGGCCCGCCCGCGGGCGGTCGAAACGCCGAGCGCAGCCCCTCGGCCGCGTCGCGCAGCGCGGCGGTCGATTTCGAAATCGCCTCCTCACGGTCTGCGTCCTGCGACTCGTCCTGCGCTGTGACGGCAACCGCAATCTGCTCGAGCCGCGCCGCGCAGGTTTCGGCCAGCGCCGCGGCCTCCGACAGCGCGGAATCGGCGTCGGCGGGCAGCTCGCGCTCGCCGAACTCACTCGCGCCCGCGGCCAGCACGCGGCCTAGCGCGGAGAGATCCTGGTGCAGAGCAGAGCGCCAACCGCGCGCGTCGCGCTCGAGGCCGCGCGCGCGCACCAGGCCGCCCGCCCCGCCGCTGCGCCGGTTCGCGGGCGGGCGCCCGAAGAGCTCGTCGAAGCGCTCGAGGATTTCTTCGGGGCGCACCTCGACCGCGAAGACTTCGTCTGCCACGCCGGCCAGCTCGTGCGCCTCGTCGATCACGACCTGCGTGAAAGTCGGATAGTCCGGCGGCCAGCGCAGCAGCAGATCGTGATTCGCGACCACGAGCTGCGCGCCCGCGAGTGCGGCGCGCCGCAGGCCGAAGGGGCAACTGCGCTCGGAGGCGCACTGCTCGCGGCTGCACTGCTCGGCACGCGCGGCGACCGAGCGCCGCAGCAGGTCGCGCAGCGCCGGGTAGCGCACCAGCATCGCCGCCGGAACGCCCGCGATCTCGCCGTGCGAGCGCGTGCGAGCGCAGGCCTGGAGCGCCGCGTAGGCCGCGCGATCTTCGGCGAAAATACTCGGCTCGCGCCCCTCGGCGAGCACCTGCTCGAGGCGCCACGCGCAGGCGTAGTTCGCGCGGCCCTTGATCGAGAGCGCGCGCAGCTCCGGATGCCCCAGCATCGCGGCGGCGGCCGGGATGTCCTTCGAGAGCAGCTGATCCTGTAGCAGCTTCGTGCGCGTCGAGATCAGCAGCGGCTCCCGGATGCCGCCCGCGGCGCGCTCCATCGCAAAGGGAATCAGCGCCGCGAGATAGGCCAGCGACTTCCCGACGCCGGTTCCGCCCTCGAGCAGCAGGCGCCCGCCCTGCTCGAGGGTCTGTACCAGACGGCGCGCGAGGCGGATCTGCTGCTCGCGCGCGCGATAGCCCGGGAAGTAGCGCCGTCCGCGCTCCTCGTCGGCCAGCACCGCGGCGATCGCCTCTGCGTCGAAGCGCACCGGCTGCTCGCGGCCCGGCGCGATGCGCACGTACTGAGAGGGCGCCGCGGGAGCGGCCAAAGCGGCGCCGCCCGCGAGCGGGTCCGGGAACAGTGCGATCCACGGCGTCTCCGGGACGAAGGATTCGAGCGCGCTGCGCGCGACCAGGCAGCGCCGCTCGCCGCGCCGGGCGCGAACCGCGAGCTCCGAGATCACGCGCAGCGTGTCGAGCGCGTCGGAGAGCGCGCGGTGCTTCTCCTCGCTGCCTAGCAGACCGCGCGCGATGGTCTCGAGGCGCAGGTCCGGCGCGTCCGGATGCGTGAAGGCGAAGAGATCCTGGGTATCGAGGTAAAGGTTGCGATCCAGATCGGAGGCGACGCAGCGCGTCAGGAAGGAGCGCTCGAAGCTCGCGTTGTGCGCGATGATCGCGCGGCCCGCGAGCGCAGCGGCGAGTGGCCCAGCGATCGCCTCGATCCGCGGCGCGTGCTCGACATCCGCTTCACACAGACCCGTCAGGCGCTGCACCGCGAGCGGCAGCGCGCCCCGCGGCTGCACCAGGCTTTCGAGCACTGCAATGCGCGGCTGCCCCGGATCCAGCAGCAGGCAGCCGACTTCCAGGATCTCCGCGCCGGAATCCGCGGAGAGCCCGGTGGTCTCGAGGTCGACGACCGCGAGCGGGCCGACCCGCGCGAGGAAGGGCGCGAGCGCGCTCGGATCGACGCCCAGCTCTTCGGGCGCAACCTCGCGCCGCGCGAGTGCCTGGCCCTGGTGGCTCAGACGTAGATCCCGCCCTTGAACTCGCGATCCTGGCGCAGGATCACGTTCACGAGCGCGGGTTTTCCCGACGCCGCGGCGCGTTCGAGCGCGGGGCGCAGCTGCTCGGGCCGCTCGACGAACTCGCCATGGCCGCCTAGCGCCTCGACGACTTTGTCGTAGCGCGTGTAGTTGAGCAGCGTGCCCTGGAGCCGGTCCCAGCCGAGCAGCGCGCCCTGCGGCCGCATCATCTGGCCCCAGGCGCCGTCGTTGCCGAGCACGCCCACGATCGGCAGCCCGAAGCGCACGGCGGTGTCGTACTCGAAACCGTTCAGGCCGAAGGAGCCGTCGCCGTAGACGATCACGACGCGGCGCTCCGGGTGCGAGAGCTGCGCCGCGAGCGCGAAGGGCATGCCGACGCCGAGGGTTCCGAGCGGGCCCGGATCCATCCACGCACCCTCGCTGCGCACCGGCAGGATCTTCGCGGCGGTCGCGACGATGTCGCCGCCGTCGCCGATCACGATCGGATCCGCGAGGGTCTCGAGCCAGTCGCGCACCTCGCGGCACATGCGCTGCGGGTCGATCGGCACTTCGTCCGAATCGAGCTGCGCCTGCACCTTCGCCTCTTCGGCGTCTTCGATCCCGCGCAGCTGTGCCAGCCAGGCGGACCAGTCGAAGGCCGCGCCCTGGTGCTTCAGTTCCTCCTGCAAGGCCTCGAAGCTGCAGCCGAGGTTGCCGACCAGCGCGACGTCGGCCTCGCGGTTCTGGCCGATCAGGGTTGCGTCCATGTCGAGCTGGATCACCTTCGCGCTCGCGGGAATCGTCGCCCCGAAGCGCATCCGGAAGTCGAGCAGCGTACCCGCGAGCACGATGCAGTCGATCCGCTTCAGCGCGTCGCGCCGCGAGCGGTTCAGGAATTCGGGCCAGTCCGGCGGCACGCTGCCGCGGCCCATGCCGTTGGTGTAGGTCGGGATGTGGGTCGCCTGGATGAAGCGGCCCATCGCGGCCGCGGCGCGCGACCACTTGACGCTCGTGCCGGCCATCAGCAGCGGCCGCTCCGAGGCAGACAGGATCTCGATCGCGCGCCGCACTTCGTCGCGGTCCGGCGAGAGCCGCGGTGCCTCGGTGCGGATGCGCGGAATGCGCACCTTCTCCTCCTCGACGGGCGCCATGAAGATGTCCATCGGGATCTCGAGATACACGGGGCCCGGGATCCCGGACACCGCATGCCGGATCGCGAGCTCGATGTACTCGGGAATCCGGTGCGTCTGGTAGACCGCATCGGCGTACTTCGTGATCGGCCGCATCACACCGATGTGGTCCATCTCCTGGAGCGATCCGCGGCGCAGGTTCTCGAAAGGCCCCTGGCCGCCGATCACGAGGATCGGCGAGTTCGCGCGCCAGGCGTTCGCGACGCCGGTCACGCCGTCGGTCACGCCGGGGCCGGCCGTGATCACCGCCACGCCGATGCTGCCCGGATTGCAGCGCGCCCAGGCGTCGGCCGCGTGTACGGCGGCCTGTTCGTGCCGCACGTCGACGATGCGGATCCCGAGATCGATGCAGCCGTCGTAGAGCGGCATGATGTGCCCCCCCGGCAGCGTGAAGATGCAGCGCACTCCGGCCGCCTGGAGCGCGCGAGCCGCGAGCTTTCCACCGTGCAGGGGCATTGCTAGTTCCTCCTCGGAATCCCTCTGGCCCGTGCCCGCACGGTATCACCCGCGCGGCCGGTGCCCCAAACGCAACGAGCCCCCGAGAGGCGGGACCTCTCGGGGGCTCGGAATCTAGCTGCGGACGCGATCGAATCGCGGCCGCGTCCGCGAAGACCTGAACGAAGAAGCCTGATGAACTTCGCTCGGCTACGCCTCGCTGCGCGGGGCAAGACCCCTTGCTTAGCGCTCGCTCACGAACTCGACACGGCGGTTCCAGCGCCAGGCCGACTCGTCGCGGCCGGCCACGGCCGGGCGCATCTCGCCGAAGCTGACCGTCTCGAGCCGCGAATCCGGAACGCCGAGGTCCGCGAGGTAGCGCTTCACGGCTTGCGCGCGGCGCTCGCCGAGCGCGAGGTTGTATTCCTCGCTGCCGCGCTCGTCGCAGTGACCCTGCAGCGTCACGACGCCCATGCCACCCGCACCGCGGATCATCGAGCCGTTCTCGCGCAGCTGCGATGCGGCGTCGGAGCGGATCTCCGAGCTGTCGAAGTCGAAGTAGACGGACTTGAGCTCGGCGATCGGCGTCTCGGTCACGGGTTCCATGTCGCTGCCGTTGTCGAGCGTGGAGTTGTCGGCGGCGGTCGAGCTGGTCTGCTGAGAAGCGCAGGCGACGGAGGTGAGCGCGGCGCAGGCCAACGTGGCCAGGGTTCGGGGAACGGATCGGTGCTGCATGATTTCCTCTTGCCCCGTGGGCGGGGGATAAAGTTCGCTGCGTCCGGCTATTGCGGGAGACGTTCCCTGCGTGCTGCGCGGCGCAAGGCCCCTAGGGCGGCGAGATTCTGGCCGCTCCTGCGGGGTGGCGCAAGCACCTTTCAGCCCTTTGTGTGCGTTTGGCTCGCTTCCCTACACCAGGCCGCGGTGGACCAGGTACTCGGCCAGCAGAGTTGCCCCCTTGGCCGCACCCATCTTGGTGTTGTGGGAGAGAAGCACCAGCCGGATTCCGTTCGGGAGCACGGAGTCCTCGCGCAGGCGGCCGATCGAGGTCGTCATGCCGTCGTTCAGGTAGCGGTCGATCCGGGGCTGGGGCCGGAAGGGATCCTCCAGCACGCGGATCAGCTCGGGGGGGGCCGAGGGCAGGCCGAGGTCCGTGAATTCACGGCCGAAGGCGCGCAGCACCTCGGCGACCTCCGCCAGCGACGCCTTGCGGCCGAGACCCACCGTGACCGCCTCGGTGTGGCCGTCGCGCACATTCACCCGCGTACAGGTCGCCGAAATCGGCAGCTCGAGCGCTGCGATCCGGTCGCCCTCGAGGCGGCCGAGGATCTTGCAGGTCTCCTTTTGGACCTTCTCCTCCTCCTTCGGGATGTAGGGAATCACGTTGTCGAGGATGTCGAGGCCGATCACGCCCGGGCTGCGGCCGGCCCCGGAGAGCGCCTGCATCGAGGTCATCACAACCGCTTTCAGGCCGAAGCTGCGCGCGAGCGGTGCGAGCGCGATGACCAGACCCGTCGCGGTGCAGTTCGGGATCGGCAGCACGAAGCCCTTCCAGCCGCGCTCGCGCTGCTGGCGCTTCACCAGCTGCACGTGCTCGTGGTTCACACCGGGGACGATGATCGGAACGTCGTCCTCGTAGCGAAATGCCGACGAGGTAGAAACGACAGGGACCTGCGGCGCGTAGCGCTCCTCGAGCTTGCGCGCGGCATCGCTCTCGACGGCCGAGAAGACCAGGTCTAAGCCCCGCAGGTCGAGCTGCTCGGCGTCGATCACGGGCATGCGCCCGAAGTCCTCGGGGAGCGGCTCCTCGCAATGCCACCCGACCCGTCCGCTAGGGTCGGTGATCGCGTCCGTGTAGCGCTTGCCTGCGCTGCGCGAGCTCGCGGCGAGCGCCGCGACCTCGAACTGGGGGTGCCCCGCCAGGGAAACCAGGAACTGTTGCCCGGCGACCCCTGTGGCGCCTACGACGGCCACCCGCCGGCGCACGTCACTTGCCATGGCCGCGACCTCGCTGTGCTGGATCCGAGCCGTACCCGCGACGCCCGGAAAGCACACGCCTCGGGGCTACGGGCTCAGCTTCGCAGGCATATCTGGGTAGCGAATCTCGATCGCTCGATCCACGAGGGCCTCGAGCCGCGGGGCCTCCCGCGCGTGGATCGAGGCGTCGGAAAATCGGGAGATCGCGTCGTCGCCGGCTCCGCGCTCGAGCGGGCTGTGGGCGAGCCCACTTTTCTCAGGAGGTCGCGGAGAGCACGCCGGGAGACGCGTCCAGAGCCTCCTGGAGGAGCTTCTCCGCGGCCGTCGGAGGGCCCCCCGCGCCGGCGCGAGCCGTAACCTCGCAGCGCGCGGGCCCGGCCTCGCTCACGGCCTGTCATCCCGGCGCACATCCAGCTCCAGACTCTCGAGGTCCGGATACCAGCGGCTCGCGATGCCGTCGACGGCCACGCTCTTGATCGACGCACTGCTTCGCTCGGGTCCGAGCGCGTTTCCGAGCTGGCTCGCGACCTGCATCGCGCTGTCGCCGGGATCCGCGTCGAAGCGCAGCACGCGGAGGCCGGAGGCGTCGCTTCCGACCACGAGGTCGAAAACGATCGTCCGTACGCCCTCGGGCTCACCGACCTCGGCGGCGCGCGCGCGCAGGATCTCGCTCCAGGTGAGCAGCTCGCGGCGCCCGCCGCGATCGTGCGCGATGCCCTTTGGGCCGCACTGCGCATGGATCAGCACTTCGACCCGGTACGGGGTCGGGAGCTCGGCTCGCCGCACTGATCTGGCATCGCTCATGGGCTCTCTGGACGTCTCGGTGAGAGCGGAGATCGGCAGGGTTCCAGCCTCCCTTTACGGCTGCGCGCGGCTTCCCCGCCTGCCTACGAGGCCCCGTGCCGCCGTTCCTCCGATACCCTGGCCAGATGGCGACCCTTCCGGCCGGCGGCAGCTATGCCTTCGAGGTCTATTGCAACAACTGCCGGGTGAGTCTGCCGGCCGGGACGCGCCGCTGCGTCCACTGCGGCGGGGCGGCCAGCGCCCAGCGCGGGCCGGCTTCGGTCAGGGCCTCGGCCGGAGCGGCGCCGGGTCTGCAATCCCTCCCGCCGCTAGACGAGATCGACGACCCCGTTCCGGGGCCGGGCCGCCCGCGCGGCGGCATCTCGTTCTCGTCGCTCGTCTGGGTGCTCTTCCTCGTCGCCTACAGCGTGTACCGGAGCTGCAGCGGCTGACTCCGCCCTCGCCGCTGGCGTCAGTCGGCGCAGAGGCGCGCGGCCAGGTCTGCGAGCGAGCTGGCCCGCGCGAACGCGCGCGGCGCGGGAGCGGGCGGCGCAGCGAGGCCCTCGGCGTCGATCCAGACCGCGTGCATTCCCACGGCTAGCGAGCCGAGCACGTCCGCGCGGAAGTTGTCTCCGACCATCAGACAGCGCTCGGCTGGAACGCCGAGCGCGCCGGCCACGTGCAAGTAGACCGCGGGCTCGGGCTTCCCGACGCCGAACTCGCCCTCGACCTGGATGTGATCGAACCAGCGCTCGAGTTCGAAGCGCGCGAGCTTCGCGCGCTGGGGCGCGGCCTGACCGTTGGTGACGAGCGCGAGGCGCGCGAAGCGCGCACGCAACCCCTGGAGCGCATCGAGCGCACCTGCCGCGACGCGGTAGGAGCTCTCCCGTTGGCGCGTGTAGAGACGGGCCGCCTCCCACGCGAGGCGCTCGTCGGGGCACTCGCAGTGCGCGAGCGCATCGCGCACCACCAGAAAGCGCGCGCGCGTCAGGTCCAGGCGCCCTTCGCGCTCGCGCTCGGCGTCGCTCCAGAACCAGGCGCTGACCTCGAGCAATGCGCGGCGGAAGCGCTCGGGGTCGAGCTCCGGCCGCACGGCAACCACGTGCTCTGCCACGCGCTCCTGGGCCGCGCGGATCCCGCTGCGGTCGTCGAGGATCGTGTCGTCGAGGTCGAGCAGCAGCGCGTCGACCTGCTCGGGGCGGGGAAGGCTCACGCGGCTACTCTAGGTCGCCGCGTTGCAGCACCCAAGCAGACCGCGGCGAGGCGCTGCGCCCGCGTGCAGCAAGCGGGTCCATGCATGTCCGAGCTGATCCTGGTCCGCCTGGGCGGCGAGATCTCCATCAAGGCCCGCGAGACGCGCCGCCACTTCGCGGGGCGTCTGGTCTCGAACCTGCGCGACGCAATCCAGTCCGAAGGGATCCCCGGGCGCGTCCGGCTCGCACACGACCGCATCCATGCCGAGGTCGAGGAGAAGGACTGCGCGGCGGCCCAGGAGGCGTTGTGCCGCGTGTTTGGCGTGCAGTCGTGCTCGCGCGCGCTGCGGCGCGAGTGTGCGACCGAAGAGGACGTCGTGCGCGAGGGGCTCGCGCTGTTCCGCGAGGCGGTGGCCGGCAAGCGCTTCGCGGTGCGCGCGCGGCGGCTCGGCGGGCGGGCGGCCGTGAAGCAGCAGCCGGGGCAGGTCGAGCGCGCGCTCGGCGCGCTGCTGCTGCCCTTCGCCGCGCGCGTGGACCTGAGCAATCCGGAGGTCCGCTGCCGGATCGAGATCCAGCCGCAGCAGGCCTTCTTCTTCCTGGATCAGCAGGCCGGCCCCGGGGGTCTTCCGCTAGGCGTCGAGGGGCGCGCGATCGCGCTGCTCTCGGGCGGCTTCGATTCTGCGGTCGCCGCCTGGCAGATGCTGCGCCGCGGCGTCGCGCTCGACTACGTGTTCTGCAACCTCGGGGGCCGCACACACGAGCAGGGCGTGCTGCGCGTCGCGCAGCAGCTCGCGCTGCGCTGGTCCTACGGGACGCAGCCCCGGCTGCACTCGGTGGATTTCTCGGAGCTCGCGGAAGAGCTGCGCCAGCGCACGCAGAAGCGCTACTGGCAGGTACTGCTCAAGCGCCAGATGCTGCGCGCAGCCGAGCTGGTGGCTCACAAGCGCCGGGCGCCCGCACTCGTCACGGGGGACGCGCTCGGCCAGGTGTCGTCTCAGACGCTCCAGAATCTCGCGGTCGTGAGCCGAGCGAGCGAGCTCGTGCTGCTGCGGCCGCTGGTCGGCGCGAACAAGGACGAGATCATCCGGGCGGCCGAGCAGATCGGAACTTTCGAGCTCTCGAAAGTGGTCGGCGAGTACTGCGCGATGGTCCCGAGCCGGCCGGCCACGGCAGCGCGCCTCGAAGACCTGCTGGCCGAGGAGGAGCGGCTCGATCCCGCAGGGGTCGCACGCGCGGTCGAGGCACGGCGCATCCTCGAGCTGCGCGCCCTCGATCCCCGCGAGCTCGCGCTGCCGCACCTCGATCTCGAGAGGATTCCCGAGGGCGCGATCGCGATCGATCTGCGCAGCCGCGCCGAGTACCAGAGCTGGCACGCGCCCGGCGCGCTGCACCTCGAATTCAGCCAGGCGCAGCGCGCCTGGCCGAGCTTCGACCCGCTGCAGCGCTATGTGCTCTACTGCGAGATCGGACTCAAGAGCGCTCACCTCGCCGAACAGATGCGCGCCGCCGACTTCGACGCCTCCCACATCCGAGGCGGCATCCGCACCCTCCGCCGCTCCGCAAGCACGGACGTCAGATTGTAGGGATAGTCAGATTCTCACGAGCGAGTGGATCGCCAAGGCAACCGCTGAAGAGAATCTGACTATCCCTACAATCTGACGTCCGTGCTTGCCTTTCCTATCTGGAGCGCAGGGCGTCGCGGATTTCGGTCAGCAGGACCTGCTCTTTGGTCGGCGCGGGCGGGGCGGCCGGGGGCGGTGGCTGCTTGCGCATCGCGGCGTTCATGCCCTTCACCAGCATGAAGATCGCGAAGGCGACGATCGTGAAGTCGATGATCGTGTTCAAGAACACGCCGTAGTTCATCGAGACGCCGGCGACTCCCTCGACGGCATCTTTCAGCATGATCTTCTTGTCCGAGAAATCGACACCGCCGCTCAGCATGCCGATCGGCGGCATCAGCACGTCGCTCGTGAACGAAGATACGATCTTTCCGAATGCGCCCCCGATCACGACACCCACGGCCATGTCGACGACATTGCCGCGCATCGCGAAATCCCTGAACTCACCGAGAATGCTCACGTCGATCTCCTTCGTGTAGAGGCCGCAGGCGTATGCGCGCGGCTGGCCCTTGCGCTCCCGCGGGCGTGCGGAGCGGGCGCCCCCTGATAGCACGGCTCGCGTCCGCCGAGCGGGGAAAATCAGGGGTAGGCCTGTGGGAAAATCTCAACGAACGAGCGTGCGCAGGAAATCCAGCAGCGCTGCGTCGAAGGCGGCGGTCTGCTCGAGGTTGGCGATGTGGCCTGCGCCCGGGATCACGACCTTGCGCGCTCTCGGCAGCTTCGCGGCCATCACGTCGGCCGCGCGCAGATAGGGTTCATCGAGCTCGCCGACCAGCACCAGCGCCGGCACCTGGATCTGCGCGAGCTCGTCCACGACCGGGGGCGCCGGGCCCCCGACGTGGCGCGAGAAGAGTGCCAGGCCGCGAGGGTCCTGTGCGATCGCGGCTGCCGCGGCCAGCTGCGCCGCGGGCAGCTCGGGGCGCAGGCCCACGACCGTGCGGCCCGACTTGCCCAGGACGAAGGCGCGCAGGCCGCGGCTCTCGAGGAACTCGGCCGTCCGATCGCACTGGGCCTGCCAGCGCGCCGCGGCCTCGGGATTCTTGAAGCCGGGGCCGCTACCGAATAACATCAGCGCGCGAACGCGCTCGGGGAAGCGGAGCGCGAAGTGCAGCGACGCGAGGCCTCCGAAGGAGAGGCCGCCCAACACCACGGGCTCGTCGCGTGACGCGAGCTCGGCGGCGAGGCCTAGATCGCGGACGACCTGCTCCATCGTGTAGGCCGCGGGATCGAGCGGCACGTTCGAGCGCCCGTGGCCGCGGTAGTCCCAGCGCACGACGCGGCAGCCCGCTGCGACGAGCGGAGCGACCTGCGGCGCGAAATTCAGGTGCGTCGTGCACAAGCCGCCCGAGAGCACGACGGGCAATCCCTCGCCCGCGGCCTCCGCGTAGAGCTCGACACCATCGCTCGCGATCAACACCGCCATGCGCCGCGTGGTCTCGCCTACTTGCCCGCGCCCTGGATGCGCTTGCGAAGCGCGTCGGCCATCCGCCCGATGGTGTCGTTCATCGGAGCGCGGATCGCGAACTCGGGCACCAGCGCGCGCGTCGCGCCCTCGGCGTCGACGCAGACGCGCGTCTTCGCGCCGCTCTTCTCGAAGCGCACGCTGCCCTCGAGTCGCTTCCAGACGTTGCCGTCGCAGAGCTTCGAGAAGCGCACGCCGCCGTCCGGCTCGAACTCGAAGTGGAAGGTCGCGGTGCCGGACTGTCCCAGCGCGCTGTAGTGCGTCACCAGCGTGCGGCGGCTGCCGCGCGTCTCGGTGATCTCGACCTTCCCGTCCGGGAACAGCGCGAGCAGCGCGTCGTCGCTCGCGATCGCCGCGGCCGCCGCCTCGCGCGAACAGGACACCTCGAAGCGCTTCTCGACGCGCATCCCAGCCCTCCCGATCCGCAGTGATTCAGCGGATCTCGATCAAGAGAGGCGGCACCAGGCTCGGGCCCCCCGCTGCTTGCGCCTCCCACCACGCCGCCAGACTACGCGCTGCGCGCGGCAAAGGGAAAGTCGGGGGCTCCGACGCCGCGCGCAGCCCCCCGCGCACGGCCTCGGCGAGCTCCTCCGAGAGCGGGCGCGGTCGCGGGAAGGGCACCAGCGCGACGTCGGCCGCCGGGTCCATCGAGAGCGCTCGCTTGGCCTCGTCGACCGCGTCCCAGAGGCCGCCGAGCCGGTCCACGAGGCCGCGCTCAGCCGCCTGCGCGCCGGTCCAGACGCGGCCGCGCGCGACCTTGCGCACCTCCTCCGCATCCAGCGGACGCCCCTCGTCGACGCGCGCGACGAAGAGCTCGTAGATCGCCTCGATCTCGGCCTTCATGTGCGCGCGGGTGCCCTCGGAGAGCGGCTGAGACGCGAGCAGCAGGTCCGCGTGGGCGCCGCGCGTGAGTGCGGCCGAGCCGACGTCGAGCTTCTGGAGCACCCCGGCCAGCACCGGCCGCATCGCGAAGACGCCGATCGAGCCGAGCAGGCTCGCGGGCGAGGCGACGATCTTGTCCGCACCGGCGGCCACGTAATAGCCGCCCGAGGCCGCGACGTCGGAGACCGACACGATCAGCGGCTTGCCGCTCTTCGCGAGCCGGCGAGTCGCGCGCCACACGATGTCCGCCGCGAGTGGCGAGCCGCCGGGGCTGTCGATGCGGAAGATCACCGCGCGCATGGCGTCGTCCTCGGCGACGTCCTCGAAGGCCTTCCAGAGCGTGTCGGAGGCGAGCACCGGCTCTCCGGAGCGCGTGTGCGTGCCGCTGCCGACGACGACCGATCCCGCGCCGTAGATCAGCGCGAACTGCGCCTGCGGATCGAAGCCGAGGCTCTTGGCGTCGACCGCGGCGTAGTCCTCGCCCTCGACGACCGGAGGGTCTCCGAGCGCTGCGATCACCTCGTCGAACTGGGACAGCGCGTCGACGAGCCCGGCCTCGCGCAAGCCCTCGGGCGAGTGCGGCGGCGCGTCGAGCAGGCGGCGAACCTGCGCCGGCGCGAGCTTGCGCCCCTCGGCAATCCCCGTCACGAACTGCTCATCAGTCGAATCGAGCAGCGCCTCCGCCATCTCGCGGTGCGGCTCCGACATCGAGCGCTGCGCAAGCATTTCCGCGGCGCTCTTGTACTCGCCGACGCCGACGACCTCGAAGCCAGCGCCGAGCTTCTCCCAGAGTCCGCCGAGGAACAGGAACTCGGCGGAAAGGCCGACCAGCGGCGCAGCGGAAGCCGGAGACGCGTGGATCTCGTCCGCGGCGGCCGCGACGTAGTACTCGAGGTTCGCGCCCATCGGCAGCTCGAGGTAGGCCAGCGTCTTCTTGCCCTTCTCGTGCAGCCAGCGGATCGCGCCGCGCAGCTCCTGCGCCTTGCCCCAGCCGATCTGCAGCGGGCGGATGCGCAGCACGACCGCGGCGAGGCGGTCGTCGCGCCCGGCCTTGCGCAGCTCTGACAGCAGCGCGGGGAAGGAATGTCGGTGCACGCCGAACAGGCGCTCGAGCAGGCCCGGCTCGGGGCCCTCGACGTATTCCCCGGAGAGCTCGAGCACGAGCGCACTCCCCTGCTCGACCGAAGGTGCCCGCGCGCCCGGAAGCAGGCGCCCCGCGAGCCAGACGACGATCCCGACCAGCAGCAGCGCGATCCACAGGCGCCTGCGCCGGCGGCCGCGCGGAGGCTTCTCGTCGCTCATGCACACCCCCCATCCTGCCGATCCGACGCGCGGTGCAGCGCCCCGTCTACATCGCCGCGGTCGGCCTGACGAAGGTAGACCTTACCGGACGCATCTTCTCGAGCGTCTTCGACCTGTTCAGCGAGGCCTACCAGAAAGCCGTCGACAGCTCCCCGCTGCGGCGCTTCGACGCGCTCCAGGTCGGCATCATGGACAGCGAGGAGTTCGAGAACCGCGCGAACATCGCGACCAAGGTCGCCGACCGCCTCGGCCTGACCGGCATCCCCGCGGTGCGCAGCGAAACCGCCTCCTCGACCGGCGCCGCCGCGTTCCACGAGGCCTGTTACAAGATCGCGTCCGGCGACTTCGACACCGTGCTGGTGCTGTGCGGCGAGCGCATGAAGATGGTGACGACCGAGGCCGCCACCGAGATCATGTCGAAGACGGTCGACCCCGAGGAGCGGCGCTTCGGCTTCACGATGCCGGCGCTGATCGCGCTGGTGACGCAGGCCTGGATGCGCGAGCGCGGGCTGCGCGGCAAGCGCGTCGCCGACGTGCTCGCGCGCCTGATGTGGCGCGCGCACACGCTCGGCGCCGACAATCCGCTGGCCGCGTTCTACGGCCGCCCCGAGCCGCTCGAGGCCTGGTTCGACACCTCGAAGAACCTGCCGGTCGCGACGCCGCTCACGCGCAAGGACTGCTCGCCGATCTGCGACGGCGCCGCGGCCGTGATCCTCTCCGCGACGCCCCAGGCGGTGCAGGTCGCGGGGCTGGGCTCCGCAACCGAGACCGCGTCGATCCTCGACCGCTCGCGCCTCTCGGGCCTCGACGCCACCTCGGACGCCGCGCGCATCGCGTACTTCCGCGCGGGCATCGCGCGCCCGCGCGAGCTGCCGGGGCTCGTCGTCGAAGTGCACGACGCCTTCAACAGCCTGCTGCCGATCGGCCTCGGCGACCTCGGCCTGGTCGAGCCCTCGGTCGCGATCGAGGCGCTGGTCGGCGACCCGAGCCAGGACCCGATCAGCCCCTACGAGCACCCGATCACCGGCGTCTCGGGCCGCATCCCGACGAACCTCTCGGGCGGTCTCAAGGCCCGCGGCCATCCGGTCGGCGGCACCGGCCTGTTCCAGATCTGCGAGAACTATCTGCAGCTGACGGGCGCGTTCCCGAATCCGCGCGCGCAGGTGAAAAACGCGCGCATCGGCATCTCGCTCTCGATCGGCGGCCCCGGCAACAACAACTACGTGACCGTGATCGAGCAGAGCGACAATCCGCGCAGGCGCGATGTCGTTCCGGAGCCGAGGCTGCACTTCCACGCGGGCAACGCCAAGAACGGCGAGCGCAGCGCCGCGGGGCTCCACGGCGCGCGCGCGATCATCGAAGCCGTGACGACGATCCACGTCACGGGCCGCCGCGGCGGCGATCCCGTGCACGTGGCCCTGCTCTCGCTCGCGGGCCGCCGCGTCTTCGCGAAGTTCGAACACGCCCCCGGCGAGGGCGAGCCCCTCGAGCAGCTGCTCGCGGGCCAGCAGGTAGTGCTGCTCGTCAAGGACGACGGCGACCAATACTTCCAGCTCGACCGCGGCAAGGGCGCCGAGCGCTGGGACCTCTCGCGCGTGCTGCACGCGATCCGCCGGCGCGTGCCGGGCTGGAGCTGAGGCCGCCGCGCTAATCGCACTCCTGGGTCCCGAAAGACGTTTTCGACTCACGCTTTCATGGTCTTCCTCCTCCTCCAGGCTTCCTCGGCGCACGGGGAGTTGTCCAATTGCCCGAACTCGGACGTCGCCGGCGCCCAGGACGGCGCTGTCACTTCCGATCCGCCTCGAGTGCCGGGTGGATCTCCCGCGCTGCAGGACCTCGCGAGCGGCGCGCGCGGCCTCGCGAAAAGCGAGAGAATCGAGAATTGACAGTTCAAATCATCATGATAACTTGAACTACATGTTCAAGAGGAATCTCGTCCTTCCGGAGCCCGGCAGCGAGAGTTTCTTCTTGTGGGGGCCGCGGCAGAGCGGCAAGAGCACGCTATTGCGTGAGGCCTACCCCGATGGACGCTGGCTGGATCTGCTCAAGGCCGAGGAGTTCCGGCGCTACCTCTCCCGCCCGGAACTCCTGCGCCAGGAGATCGAGGCCGAGGGCCCGCAGCCGCGGCGCCAGATCGCGATCGACGAGATCCAGAAGCTTCCCGCGCTGCTCGACGAGGTGCACTGGCTGATCGAGAACCGCGGGCTGCGCTTCGCGCTGTGCGGGTCGAGTGCGCGCAAGGTGAAGCGCGGCGCAGCCAACCTGCTCGGGGGGAGGGCCACGCGCTACGAATTGCACGGCCTCTCGGCGTCTGAGCTCGGCCGAGAATTCGATCTGGACCGGATGCTCAACCACGGCTACCTGCCGCGCATCTACGAGGCCAGCCGCCCGGGGCGCCTGCTCGAGGCCTACGTCGCCGACTACCTGAAGCAGGAGGTCGCCGCAGAAGGCCTGGTACGCCAGCTCCCGACCTTCTCGGAGTTCCTGGACGTCGCGGCCTTGAGCGACGGAGAGATCGTCAATTTCTCGAACATCGCGCGCGAGTGCGGAGTATCGAGCCACACCGCGAAGAGCCATTTCCAGATCCTGGAAGACACCTTGCTGGGGCGCTGGCTGCCCGCGCACCGGAAGCGACCCAAGCGCCGCGTGATCGGTGCACCCAAGTTCTACTTCGCCGACGTCGGGGTCGTGAATCGCCTCGCGCGCAGAGGAGAGCTACTGCCCGGCTCTGAACAGTATGGAAAGGCCTTCGAGAACTGGGTCTTTCACGAGCTCTGCGCGTACGTCAGCTATCGGGAATTCGACCTGGCTCTGTCGTACTGGCGCCTCGCGAGCGGAATCGAGGTCGACTTCGTGCTCGGCGACATGCGGATCGCGATCGAAGCGAAGTCCAGCGAGCGGATCACGCGCGACCATCTCAAGGGCCTGCGCAGCCTCGCCCTGGACCACCCGCGCGTCGTTCGTCGCATCGTCGTGTGCCGTGAGCCGCGGGCTCGCAAGACCGACGACGGAATCGAGATCCTCCCCGCTGCCAGCTTCGTTCGCCGCCTCTGGGACGGCGACCTCGCCTGATCGCCTGCGCCGAGGCATCTGCTGCCAGGCGGGGTGCCTGGGGTGTGGAACCGGGTCTGCGGGAGACTGGGCATAGCGAGGTGTTCGCGCAGCACCGGCTCGAGCGAGCGTGGCAGCAGGGCTTCGGCCATTCGACGTAGTGTCGTAAGACAGTCGCGACCCGTTGACGACTCCCCGTCGAATCGCCAGAGGCCAGGAGGGCGTTCCGGGGCGGCCGGCGCGTTCAGCTGGGAGCGACGCGCCGGCTTCGCGCATTCGCTCTCGACGACCTGAACGCCGCGCGCGCGATCATCGAAGCCGTGACGACGATCCACGTCACGGGCCGCCGCGGCGGCGAGCCCGTGCACGTAGCCCTGCTCTCGCTCGCGGGCCGCCGCGTCTTCGCGAAGTTCGAACACGCTCCCGGCGAGGGCGAGCCCCTCGAGCAGCTGGTCGCGGGCCAGCAGGTGGTGCTGCTCGTCGAGGACGACGGCGACCAATACTTCCAGCTCGACCGCGGCAAGGGCGCCGAGCGCTGGGATCTCTCGCGCGTGCTGCACCCGATCCGCAGGCGTGTGCCGGGGTGGAGCTGAGCACCCGCTCTCAACGCGGGGAGGCTACCGGCTGCCGATGCTCGCAATCAGGAGCGAGTCGGAGTGCGCTCCGAGAGTCGCGGACTTCTCGGCTTCGAAGCGCTGCGGCATTGGTGAGCTGGAATTGCAGCTCTACCCGAACGACGTCTGAAGGATTTTTCGGCTTCTCTGAAGATCGGCCGGCCGGAACGGAAGCCTCTATCTCCGAGCTCGCCGCCGAGCCGCCGCCACCAGGAATATCCCCACGGCTGCAAGCTCGAACGTGGCTGGTTCTGGCACCGGGGTGGCTTCGATGATGAGACGCGCGCCAGTGATCTCTGTGGAGGGAAATAGATGGGTATCCACGATCGAATCGAAGAACAAGATCCTATTCCACCCAACCGATAGGTCGCCCTTGCCATCGAGTAGAAACTCGAATGAGCTATGGAACGGATAATTGTCAAAGTTCCCGCGGCCAGTCCCGGTCACCACCGGGGCGTATGGGTCGCCGATCGACACACCCGCAAATGCGGTAAGTGGCGACGTACCTTCGTCGTCAAGCACTGAAAAAAATCCCCACTGCTGAGTTCTGGGCGTGCATGGCTGCGGATCGAAGGTGAAGCCACAAAAATCGTACTCATGCGCAAACACAGTGGCGTCGAGCTCCAGTGCTACCGACTCGATCGACTGAAATTCGCGACCGAAGTCGAACGAAGCGGGGAGGTTGAGGGTCGCAGTCGGATCCAGACGGTCGCCCCAGGTTCCGATCAGCTCGGGGAGCTCGAGCACGAACGGAGCCGAGATGCTAGGCGAAGCGAACAGGAGGACACACGCTAGAAGTGTGGCCCCCCCGCTCACTGCGCGTATCGAGCTGCTACTCGCCATCACCCGTCCAGCCTGGATGCGTCATGTCGGTCACGACTCCATCCTGGTCGATCGTGGCGACGCACTGACCGTTCTCGCCATACACGAAGGTGACCTCACTTCCGTCCGCATCGGCGCCAAAGAGAGGATTCCCCGCTTCGTCTTCGATCCGGATGGCGCCATCCTGCTCGTCCACAGCGAATGCTGCCGGGGCAATGGCGCATGCGATCAAGATCAAGACAGTTCCGAGAGTCTTCATCATGGTGACCTCCTAGCTCCGTGATCAAGGCGCACAAGCCGTTCCAGGCGCTGCCGACGGCAGTCCAGACGGGCCTGGAAAACCGCCGCCGCTTGTATACTCGATCTTGAAATCGGTGAAATCGCCAATGGACATCGCTCCTGTACCATCCATGTCGGATTCGAGACAGTTCGGGTCGTTGGCGGGCCCGCCCGGTGCCCCGACGGGTAACTGTCGGGTGTAGCAGGCCTTGAAGGTGGTGAAGTCGCCGATCGACGTGAAGCTCGAATCGTCGAAGTCGCCGTCGCAACGATTTCCACAGGCGTCCCCATCGGCATTGACCTGGTTCGTGTTGGCGAGCGCCGAGCAGTTGTCGAGCGGGAACAGCACGCTGTCGCTGTCCGAGTCGAGCGCGCTGAACAGCTCGAGGCGCCGAGTCGTTCGGCCTGGGACCCGGGGATCGGAATCGAGGACCCCGCGAGTTTGGAGGGTCGACAGAATTTCAGCCTGCGTCGCGTTGGGCATCGCCGACGTCAGCACCGCCCATGCCCCTGCCACATGGGGTGCGGCCATGGAGGTCCCTGTGAAATTGCTCTGCCCGCCTGCTGTCACTTGGATGCCTGGCGCCAGCAACGACAGGTAGGACGCCGTCTGGGAGAAGCAGGCGACCTGATCGCCGACGGTCGTCGCGTCCGTACACGGCCCCCAATTCACTCCGCCGATATCGTCGTCATAGACCGCACCCACACTGACCACGCCCGGCACGCAGCCGGGATCCGACAATCCGTCCCTGAACACGCCACTCAGGAAGGCTGTGTTCCCTGAGGAAACCACCGGCTGAATCCCAGCGTTGATCGCATCCTGAAGTGTCCCGTTGAACAGAGAAGCGGAGCATGTTGAAGGATTCGCGCTGCCGTCGCCGATGCTCAAGTTCACCACGACGATATGATAGGTGTCGCGGATGCTAATCAACCAATTGATGCCCGAAGCAACGAGCGAAGGATTCGTGAAGTGCTTCTGGAAAAAAGTATCGAAGAAGAACACATCAGCTACGGCCAACTTGGCCTGCGGAGCGACTCCCGCGGCGATGCCGGAGACGTTCGATCCGTGTCCGTTGTCGTCCAGGGAAGAGTCATCTGCCGCGGCCTCGAGAGTGTCGACGACACGGCAGGCCGCCGGAACGCCGGGCGCGGTGCAGCCGAAGTCGGAGTGGAAGTAGTCCACACCTGTGTCGAGCACTCCTACGGTCGCCCCCGCCCCACCCACTTCGGCCGCAGCCACGGCCTCCTGATTGATGAACGGCAGTGTCTCTGCGAGCTGAAGGGGGATTCGGGTGTTCTCGTGAACGGCCTTCACGTTCGTTCGCGCCAGCAGCGCATGCAGCGCTTCCTCGGAATCGACTCGTGCAAAGCTGACGGCGAGGTTCTCGTACTGCTGGAGAACGACCACACCGGCGAGCCCCGCCAGGGCTCCCCCCTTCATCGCAGCGTACTCGGCCCGCTTGTAGGCGAGTTCGGACGGGCCGAGACGAGCGCGCCCAGCGGCTTCGGACATACGGGTCGCCTGCCGCCTCACGCTCTCCGCGTCGAACTCGATCATGAGTTCGACGCTTTGGCCGGAACGGAGCTGATCGAGGAGGGCCTGCGGCGGCCCCGCGACCTGTGCGCTGGCGGGATCAGCGAGCGAAAGAACGAAGCTCAGAGAGAGAGAGAGAGAGAGAGAGAGAGAATTTTTCACACTCGATCTCCCATCGGGTAGTCGCTCCTCAGGACGAGGCGACTGGTTTTGATCAAGAAGTACTCGGAAACCCCTCTCGGTGTCAAGTCCCTGACAGTAATAGTTGCGGCGCCTTGCCGAAGGATGCAGCCAGCACGCAGCTCCGCCGGAACTCGCGACCCCCCAAACGGGGGTACCTATTTCACCTCGTGCGGCTTTTTGGTCGAGAGCAAAGAGGCCGTCCCCGTGTTCGCCAGTGTGGCTCGCGAGAGCTGGCACAGCACCGCCTCGGTCGTCGCGGCTACCTGAGGCTCGAGGCAGGCGCGGATCTCCTGCTCGACCTCCTGATAGGTGGCCGTGCGCGCCGCTTCGAGCTTCGAGTCGCGCAGCGCGAACGCGGCGATCGGCGCCGGGATCCACCAGCCTTTCGCCGCGGCGGCGACGCGCTCGCGGCCGAGCGCGAAGGCGGCGCCGAAGCTAGCGATCGCGGCGATGGCGCCAATCAGCAGGCCGATCGGGCCCGAGGTGTGCAGCAGCGTCGAGAGAACCGCGACGCCGAGCGTCTTGTGGATCCCGCCCGAGAACGCCGCCACGGCGGCGGTGGCGGCCGCAGTCACGGCCACCCCCACTGCATCTCCGACGCTCACCGCGACGCCTCCTGCGAGCCTCGGATCCACGAGCTCGGCGCGATCCCCGCGACCGCCCCCCGGCGCCTGCGCGAGCTCCGCGCCCGCGACCTCGCGCACGCCGGCCGCGACGCGCTGCCGGAACTCGGCGTCGCAGGCGCGCAGCTGCGTCTCGAGCTCGGGCTCGCCGTACGGCACGCCGAGACGTAGCCTCCTACGTCGAAAGCTCGAGGGACACAACCGCATGGCGAAGATGACGGTCACTGAGGTCGAGGGGACGCTGGCGCGCACGGTGCGGCGCGTGTTCGAGGAGCGTGAGCGCGTGACCCTCACGGAAGGTGGCAAGACGGTGGCCGCCATCGTGACCGCGGAAGACCTCGAATTCCTCGAGGCGCTCGAAGACCGCATCGACCTCGAGGAGGCTCGGAAGGCCCTCGCCGAGAGCGGGCCGAGCATTCCCTGGGAGCAGATCAAGGCGGAGCTCGGCATCTGACGGCCGGGCGGGTCTACCGGATCGAGTTTCGGCCCGCCGCCCGTCGCGCACTCGCGAAGCTTCCCCGCGATGTGCAAGCCCGTATCGCACGGGCAATCGACGCCCTCGCGACACCAACCCGCGGCCGTCTGGAATCGTGAAGCTCGCGGGGCCGGAAGGCTTCTTCCGGGTTCGCACCGGCGACTTCCGCGTGGTGTACGCGATCCTCGACGACGTCCTCCTCGTGCTCGTGGTACGCATCGGGCATCGGCGCGAGGTGTACCGCTGAGAATTCCCGTGCGGTGAGGACGTATCACGACAAGAGGGCGTCATGAGAGGCGAGGGCCGGCCGAGTGAAGTCCCAATCGACTGAACTCCATGCGGCTGGCTCGACTGGCACAGGCCAAATAGACCGACCCGAGAACAGAGGGACCGAGCTACCCGGTCTCGGCGATTCGGATTTCGTCGGCGCGCAGAGCGAGCGAGAGCTGGCGCAGCACCGCTTCGGTCGTAGCAGTGACCTGCGGCTCGAGACAGGCGCGGATTTCCTGCTCGACCTGCTGATAGGTCGCGGCGCGCGCGGCTTCGAGCTTCGAATCGCGCAGCGCGAACGCGGCGATCGGCGCCGGGATCCACCAGCCCTTCGCCGCGGCGGCGACGCGCTCGCGGCCGAGCGCGAACGCGGCGCCGAAGGTCGCGAGCGCGGCGATGCCGCCGATCAGCAGGCCGATCGGACCCGAGGTGTGCAGCAGCGTCGAGAGAATCGCGACGCCGAGCGTCTTGCCGATCCCGCCCGAGAGCGCCGCCACGGCGGCGGTCGCGGCCGCAGTCACGGCCATCCCCACTGCATCTCCGACGCTCGCCGCGACGCCTCCTGCGAGCCTCGGATCCACGGCCAGAGAGCCCGGCGCGAGGCCCGCGGTCGCCGCCGGTGCCTGCGCGAGCTCCGCGCCCGCGACCTCGCGCACGCCGGCCGCGACGCGCTCCCGGAACTCGGCGTCGCAGGCGCGCAGCTGCGCCTCGAGCTCGGGCTCGAAGCGCGCGCGCTGCTGCGCGAGCTCCGACTCGAGCTCCGCGACGCGGCCACCGCGGTTGCGAAAGCCGATCAGCGCGGGCGCGGCGATCTGGTCGAAGAAGCGGCTCTGCACGAAGTGCGCGATCGCTGCGGAGAACCTCGCAATCTCCAGCCGGACCGTGAGCGCGATGCCCTCGCGCACGCGGTGGATCACGCCCTCGCGCGCGGCGCGCAGCGTCTCCGCGAAATAGGGCTCCGAGAAGTCGAGCTCGATCCCGGCCGCGAGCCGGCTCGCGCGGCGCGCGGCGCGCGCTGCCAGCAGCGCTCGCGGCAGCGCGACGACGAGCACTCCGGTCAGCGCGAGCCGGTGGATCCAGGCCGCCGCGGGACTTCCTTCCGGCAGCAGCAATGGCTGGACGACTTCGGGGGAGAGCAGCGCGCCGTCGAGGATCAAGCAAGCGGGACCTAGAAACGCGTTCAGGAACCGCGCGATCGAATGGGGACTCTTCAGTAGGGTGCTCTCCCACACCACGAGGTAATCGAAAAAGAAAATACGGAAATAGATGCCAGCTACCCCGCCGACCAGGAGTGCGATCGCCCCGAGGTGCAGGAGCGCATGCGCCCGCGCCGCGACGACACCCCCAGCGGCGCGCCAATACGCGGGCCAGAAACGCGCGCCGACCTTCCTCAGCTGCGCGAGTTCGCCGCGACCGCTCCGGAAGCCGGTCGCGACGCGCTGCCAGGCGAGCCAGGCGCCGGGCAGCGCGAACGCGAGCAGCCGACCGCGCGCAGCGTCCGCACGCGCGCCCGGGAGCGAGGGGCCGGGCCGCGGGAGCGGCGGCAGTGCGGCGGCGGTCGCAGCGCGCGGCGCGCCGGGATCGCGGCGCCGCGACGAGCGCCGCCACGCAAGCATCACGTAGAAGCCGAGATTCCAGAGGATCAGGAACGCCAGCGGGTTGTAGACGACATGTACCAGGCGCGCGGGGCCCAGGTAGTTCGAGAGCGCTCCGACCAGGAAGGCCGCCACCGCGACCGCGCCGACCGAGTGCTCCGGCAGCAGGCCGACGTGCGCCCACGCGCGCAGCGGGCGTGGCAGGTGCAGGAACAGCACCGAGCTCCGCTTCGCGAGCAGCGCGGCGTCGTCCGCTGCGTCGACCGCGGAGAGCGCGGACTCCGAGAGCGCTTCGCGCGAGAAGAGCGCGGGATCCTCCTCCTCGACCGCCTTGACGAGCAGGAGCGCGACGAGATCTCGTTCGTGCAGCTTCGGCATGCAACCCCATTCGGAGGACGCTCGCGGCTCGAGCGCCGCGCGCGAGCACCGGCCTCGTCGATGCGCCGCGACCTATACTGCCTGCATGAGCGACGCGCGAGAGCTACAGAAGCGGGCCTTCCAATCCTTCGCAGCCGGCAAGCTCGACGAAGCCGTCGGCCTGTACCGGCAGGCGCTGGCCGTCGATCCGAAGCTCTCGATCGCGTGGAACGGCCTCTCGCGCGCGCTGCTGCAGCAGGGAGACCTCCCCGGCGCGACCGAAGCCGGCCGGCGCCTGATCGAGCTCGAGCCGGACGAAGCGCTGAACCACACCAACCTCTCGATCCTCTACCAGAGCCAGGGCATGGTCCCCGAGGCCGAGGAGGAGAAGGCGATTGCGATGCAGCTCGAGCTGAAGCAATCCGGTCGCCGCTAGTTCGAGCACACCGGCCGGCAGCGGGTGCCAGCACCCGCGCGCGCCGGCGCCGAGGAGATCCACGTGCCCAAGTCCTTCTTTCTCTCCGAACAGATCCACGACTACCTGATCGCTCACGGCACGCAGCCGGATGCGGTGCAGCAGTCGCTGATCGAAGAGACCGCAGCGCTCGGCGGCATCTCGATGATGCAGATCGCTCCCGAACAGGGCGCCTTCATGACGCTGCTCGCGCGCGCGATCGGAGCAGAGCGCGCCATCGAAGTCGGCACCTTCACGGGCTATTCGGCGCTCTGCCTTGCGCGCGGACTCGCGGATGGGGGGCGCCTCGTCTGCTGCGACGTCTCGGAGGAGTGGACGAGCATCGGGCGGCGGCACTGGGAGAAGGCCGGAGTCGCCCACAAGATCGAGCTGCGCATCGCGCCGGCGCTCGACACGCTGCGCTCGCTCGCAGCGAAGCCTGCCTTCGACCTCGCCTTCATCGACGCCGACAAGCCGAACTACGCGAACTACTATGAGGAGCTGCTGCGGCTGATGCGGCCGGGTGGCCTGATCCTCGTCGACAACGTGCTCTGGAACGGCAGCGTGGTCGACGCCTCGCGCCAGGACGAGCACACGACCGCGATCCGCGCGTTCAACCAGCGCGTGAGCCGCGACGCACGCGTCGACTGCGTGATGCTGCCGATCAGCGACGGACTCACGATCCTGCGGGTGCGCTGAGGCGCGCTCGCGCGCGCAGCGCGTCCAGCGCGGCGCGGAAATCCGCGGGGTCGGGGCTCTGCGCGGAGATCTCCTCGAAGCGAAGCTCCGCCGCGTGCAGCAGCTGGCGGGGCGCCGCGGCTGCGACTGCGGCGTCGCCGTAGACGCGATCGCCGAGCACCGGATGCCCGAGCTGCGCGAGGGTCACGCGGATCTGGTGCAGAAAGCCGGAGACCGGCCGCAGCTCGACGAGCGCCGCGCCGGGCAGCACCTCGAGCGTGCGCCACGCGGTGCGCGTCATGCGAGCGGAGCGCCCTGCCGCATTCGCGGGTTGGACGGCGACGCGCGCGGGCCGGTGCCGCGCGATTGCGAGCGCGAGCTCGACCTCACCGATGCCCGGATGCCCGCGCACGATCGCGCGATACAGCTTCTCGACCCGGTGCTCGGCGAAGCCCGCGCGCAGCCGCTGCCAGCTCTCCTCGCGCGTCGCGAAGAGCAGCACGCCCGAAGTGTCGACGTCCAGGCGGTGCACGACTCCGCTGCGGAGTCCTCCCTCCCCCACCCCGACGATCTCCGGGTGCCGCGCCACGACGCCGCCGAGCAACGTGCCGCGCTCGCCTTCGCGCAGCGGATGCACGCCGGCGCCGGCCGGCTTGTCCACCGCGAGCCAACCCGGGGCTTCGGCCAACACCCGGAGCTCTCGATCGGGCTCGGGCTCCGGGCGCAACTCATCCGGGCGCGTGAACGGCGCGACGCGCAGCGTCTCGCCCACCGCGAGCGGCCGGCCCTTGTCGGCATCGCTCGTGGCCCGGCCATCGATCTCGACCGCCGCGCGGCCGAGCAGGCGCCGGACCTGCGCCCGCGACAGCGCGAGCTGCTCGGCGAGGAAGACGTCGAGACGTCGACCGGAGCTTTCCGGAGTCACGCGCAGGTCCCGCGGCGGAGATGTCACAGCGCTCAGCATACCGACAAGGAATGACGAGCCCTGCGGGTCCGTGCTAGCCGCTTCGGCGCGCAGCGAGGCGAAGCCGAGCGGAGTGCGGGTGGGCCGCTCCCGGCCCGGGACCCGCAAGGCTCGCTGGTGTGTCCGTCCGGTATCCTCGCCGGCCGATGCCGTCGCGCGCGCCGCACGCAGCGCAGAGGTCGCTGCGGCCCCTGCAGGCCCTCGCGGCGCTCGCGCTCGCGGGGATCGCGGCCTGCCGCAGCACTCCGGAGCTCGACCCGCGCTACCGCCCTGCCGCGGATGTGCTCGAGGTGATCGCAGTGCTGCGCCGGCACGTCCCGGACGACACCTACCGCTTCGAGACCGCGCGCGATTTTTCGGGCCGCAACGTGTACCGCAGCAGCTTGCTCCGCCTCGAGAGCCTCGAACGCGTGCACGAGGCCGCGCTGCGCGCCGGGCATCTGGACGGCGCCATCGCGTTCGCGAAGGGGCGCGCGCTAGAGCGGCTGCGCGCCTTCGACCTCGCTGCCGGCGAGTATCGCGTGGCCGCAGCGCGCGCTGACGAGCTCGCCGGCGAAGCCGGGCGCAGCGCAGCGCTCTGCGAAGCGCTCTCCTCCGCGCGCGGGCTCGCGCTCGACCTCGCAGATCTCTCCGACGGCCGCGGCGCAGCGCCGCTTGCCGCCGGCGCACCGCTGGCCGAGCTCGCCGCCTTCGCCGCGCGCACGAGTCGACTCGAGGAGCTGCAGCAGCAGGCGGGGGATAGCCATTACCGCGCAATCCTCCAGGAGGAGATCGAGCGCAACGATGTCGCGCGCGCTCGCGCCGCCGCGGCGCGCCGCCAGATCCAGCCGGACGGCGACCTGCGCGCGATCGCCGAGCTCCAGCGCGTGGTGCAGCGCCACCGCGAGAGCAAGCTCCAGCGCCGGCACCTGCTCGCGCTCGCCGATCTCTACGCCCAGCTGGCGGCGGAGTATGTCGAGGGGCATCCGCCCGAAGGCCTGAGCTTCGACCCGGCGCGCTTCCAGGAGCTGGTCGACTCGGCGACGCGACTCTACGAGGCGGTGTCGGTCCAGGACGGCAGCGTCGAGAAGCTCGAAGCCGTGCGGCGCCTCGAGGCCTTCCTGGCCTTCGCACTTCGGGTGGACCGTGACCGCTTCACGCCCTGAGGGCCGCGCCCGCTGCTGCGCGAGCGGCCTCGCGCTCGCCGCGGCGCTGCTCGTCGCAACCGGCTGTCGCACGCCGGGCGCGGTGCCGGAGACTCCGGCGCTGGCCCCGCCCACGCGCATCGCCCCGATTCCACCGGACGACACCGATCTCGCCGCCGCCGATCTGGCCGTCGCAGCACTCGCAGCAGACGCCACCGCCGCCGCGGCAGGGCTCGCACGGCTCGCTGACTTCGACGGCGCGCGCGTGGCAGCCGGAGGCAGCGCGTCGGGCCTCGGACCCGTCGCGCGCGACCTCCTCGACGCGACGCTCGGCGATCCGCGCGCCGACCGCGCGGCCACCCGCGCGCTGCTCGCCGAGGGAGATCTCGATCCCGCGCTCGAAACGCGCCTCGAACGGCAGCAGGCCGACGACCCGCTGCTGCTCGCACGCGATCGCGTGCGCGACGCGCGCTGGTCGGCCTTCGCGCAGTTCTTCAACACGGTCGCCGAGCCGATCGGCCAATCGCTGCTGTCGCTGACACTTGCTCCGTATCGACTCGGGCAGTCGCTGCTCCGCTATTCGATCGGACTGTATGTGCGCGAGCCGCTGCCGCTGCAGCAGCGCCAGGCGCTCGCGCAGTGGCAGCGCTTCCTGGAGCTGCATCCGAACGCTCCGGAAGCGTCTGAGCTGCGCGAAAAGGTCGACCGCGCGCGCGTCGCACTTGCGCGCACGCTCGCGAACCGCGAGCTCGCGGCCGGAGACGCCGCGCTCGATACCGACCGACCTGACGTCGCACTCGTGCACGCGGACCGAGCGCTGCGGCTGCTGCCCGAGGATTCGGAGGCCGAAGCGCTCCAAGCCGAGGCCGCGACGCGCGCCCAGGCACTGTGGCGCGCGCGCGCGCAGAGCAGCGAGGCGAGCCCCGAGATCCGAGCCGCCGTCCTGACTCCCGAGGAACGCGCACTCGCGTTCCAGCTGCTCGACCCGCGCGCGGACCTCTCGAGGGCCGTGACTGCGGCGCGCGCCGCTGAGCCGTCTCAGCGCCTCTCCGACACCGCCCGTTATGTCGATGCGATCGCGGCCGCCGAGGCGGGCCGCGAGGACTCTGCGGAGTGCGCGCTCGACTCGCTCGCCCGGCGGGACCCGGCCGATTCTGCGCTCGCGCGCCACGCAGTCGCCTGGCGCGATGCACCCGAGCTGTGGCCCCAGCGCGCGTTCCGCTCCGAGCGCTGGCGCAACCGGCGCCAACAGGCGCTCTTCGTGCTCGCCGGGCCGTGGTTCCAGGGGCCGCCCGAGCGCGGGCTGCCGGACCCTGTCGAATGGCTGCTCGACCTGCCCGCGCTGCCGCAAGTCCTGCTGGGCGCACCGCTGCGCCTGCTGCAGCTGCCCTGGACCGATCCGCTGCCGGCCGAGCGCGCGGCCGCGATCCAGGCCCGCCGCTACCTCGAGCGCTTTCCGCAGGGCGAGCACGCCGCGGACACGTCCGCGTGGCTGCGCGATTTCGAGTCCGATCGCGGCAACGCGATCGGCGCACTGCGCGCGGCGAAGCTCTCGCCGGAGGTCGACGCGGACGAGCTGCGCGAGCTCGAAGAGCTCGCCGCAGAGCAGGCGCTCGCGGTCGCGGAGGCCGAGGAATCGCGCCCGCTGCGCCTCGCGATGCTGCGCGATCTCGCGCGGCAATTCCCGAACACGCCCGCAGCACAGGCCGCGGGCCGCCGCTTCCGCGACGAGCTCGAGAAAGCCACGCTGCACCGCGTGCGACTCTCGCGGGGCTTCCTGCTCGAGAATCCCTCGGTCTCGGGTCCGCACGGCCTCGGCCTGGCAGCCCAGCTCTTCGACGAGGACTCGATCAACGGCGAGCTGCACCCGGAGGGCATCGCGCTGATCGGCAGCGGTGAGATCGAGATCGCCTATCAGGCTCCCGGCGAGGACGACGAGGCGCCGCCCGAGTACCGGCGCGAGAAGATCTCCGAGGCGACTCTCGCGCGCGTCGTCTCACTGCTCGACGAGGCCGCGCTGCGCAACTCGCTGCTCGACAGCGACGACCCCTACCTGCCCGACGCCCAGCGAGACGTCTTCTTCGAGCGCGCGCGCCTGGGCCTGGCCGATCTTCCCGACCAGCGCGCCGAGTCCGAAGCCCGCTTCGCGTATCGCGGCATGCGCGAGCGCTACGGCATGGTGCGCTCGCGCGAATCGATCCTGCCCTTCGACCTGGTGCTGCAGGGCTCGCTCTGGGACTTCTCGCTCGGAGCCTTCCCGCGCTGGCGCGAACCGCCCAAGACACCGGACGCGTACCTGTATCGCTAGTGTCCTGTCCCTGAAGTGAGATTACAAAAGCGCACGAGGGACGCGAGGATCTGGTCCGCGGTCTTCGTCCAGACGAAGGGACGCGGGCTCTCGTTGTAGTTCTTCAGGTAGTCGCGGATGGCCTTCTCCAGGGCGATCGTGCTGCGGTGTGTTCCGCGGCGGAGCTGCTTGCGGGTCAGGTCCGCGAACCAGCGCTCGACCTGATTGATCCACGAAGATCCGGTGGGCGTGAAGTGCAGGTGGAAGCGCGGGTGGCGATAGAGCCAGCGCCGAATCGCCTGGGTCTTGTGGGTACCATAGTTGTCGAGAATCAGGTGCAGATCCAGATCGGCCGGAACATGCGCGTCGATCGTTTCGAGGAAGCTGCGGAACTCGGTGGCGCGATGCCGGCGATGGCATTCTCCGATCACCTCACCCGTCGCGACATCCAGGGCGGCGAACAGCGAGGTGGTCCCGTGGCGAACATAGTCATGGGTGCGACGCTCGGGCTGACCGATTGCCATCGGCAGCAAGGGCTGCGTCCGATCGAGGGCCTGGATCTGAGACTTTTCGTCGACGCACAGCACCAAGGCCTTGTCCGGCGGTGCGAGGTAGAGGCCGACGACGTCTCGGACCTTTTCGATGAAGAGCGGATCGCGAGACAGCTTGAAGGTCTCGCTGCGATGCGGCTGGAGGGAGAAGGTGCGCCAGATCCGATGGATCGTGGTCCGGCTCATCCCCATTTCGTCGGCCAGCGTCCGGACGCTCCAGTGCGTCGCGTCTCGCGGCGTGCTCTCCAGGGTCCGCCGCAGCACGCGCTCGACGTCTCGGTCCTGGATGCGCCGGGGCGCTCCCGGCCGCGGCTCATCCAGCAGCCCCTCCAGTCGCCGCTCGATGAATCGGCGTCTCCACCTGCCGACCATCTGGCGCGTGACGCCCAGCTCCTCGGCCACCTGGGTGTTGTCTTCACCGGCCGCGCAGCGCAGGACGATCCGTGCTCGCATCGCCAGGGCCTGCGCGGTCTTGGGACGCCGCGACCACTCCTCGAGCCGCTCTCGCTCGCTCGGAGCCACCACCAACCGTTCCTTCGGCCTTCCCGCGCGCATCCCTCCCCCCAATACCTGGGGGATGATGCGAACTCCAGATAGTTATCGCATTATCGGGACGGGACACTATTGTCGCAGCTGCCTCGTCTCTCGCTGATTTAGAGCGGCGAGCAGCGCAATCCCGCTTACCAGCGAGAGCGCGAAGCCCGGCTCGGGCAGCGCGATCGTGTGGAAGCCACCCGCTGCGATCGCCGAGGCGGTGCCGAGGCTTCCGTTCACGGAATCAGGCAGCGTCGCCTCCCCGTAATAGCTGACGCCCCAGCAGACCACCGTGCCGCTGGTCGACTGGATCGCGCAGCTGTGGTCGTCACCCGCTGCGATCGCCGAGGCGGTGCCGAAGCTTCCGTTCACGGAATCAGGCGGCGTCGCCTGCCCGAAATAGTTCCAGCCCCAGCAGACCGCCGCGCCGCTGATCGACTGGATCGCGCAGCTGTGGAACGTGCCCGCCGCGATTGCCGAGGCGGTGCCGAGGCTTCCGTTCACGGAATCAGGTGGCGTCGCCACCCCGTAATAGTTGTCGCCCCAGCAGACTACCGCGCCGCTGGTCGTCTGGATCGCGCAGCTGTGGTAGCGACCCGCTGCGATCGCCGAGGCGGTTCCGAGGCTTCCGTTCACGGAATCAGGCGGCGCCGCCAGCACCCAGCCCCAGCAGACCACCGCGCCGCTGGTCGTCTGGATCGCGCAGCTGTGGTAGTCGCCCGTTGCGATCGCCGAGGCAGTGCCGAGGCTTCCGTTCACGGAATCAGGCGGCGTCGCCTGCCCGTAATAGTTCCAGCCCCAGCAGACCACCGAGCCGCTCTCGGAC
>CAYTJA010000224.1:0-4605 GCA_964437835.1 uncultured Spirochaetales bacterium | reverse complement strand
CTTCGGTAGGTGTCCTCGAAACACGCGAAGTCCGAGAAGCAGCGGTTGATGCGTTCGACCGGAACTCCGCCGACCTGGCCCTCGCTGAGCTCGTATTCGGGTCGACTCGGATCGGCGATGCGGTGGAAGACTCGCGCATCGTGGCCCCTGCGCCGCTGCTCCCGCGAGAGGGCATCGACGCAGTTTTCGGCGCCGGCTCGGGAGAAGGGCGGGTAGGCGTGGACGACCGACAGGATTTTCATGCCCCAATGTTCCGCTGCCGCAGCGAGTCGCGCCGGCCGAGGTACTGCGCGAGGGGCGAGGCGAACGCGAGCGAGGCGACTCGCAGCAACTGCCGAAACCGCTCGAGTCCTCGCGGTGCGTTGCGACTCACATGGGGGAGATCGTTCGCGAGATTCGCGAGCCAGGCACGCAGCAGATCACGGCGCCGGGGAATCGTCGAGAGACCGAACAGCTCGTGAAGCGCCCGATGGCACTCGCGCGTGCGCTGGTATTCATAGCGGACCGTACGGCGGTGCGAGTGGATCACTGCAGCGCTGGGCTCGTACGCGATCGCATGTCCGGCGCGGATCACCGCACGGCCCCAGGCGATGTCTTCACCGAAACTCGCCTTCGGAAACGGGATCTCTTCCCAAACGCTTCGGCGCAGCGCGGCGCAGACGTTATCGAAGGTGCAGAGCTGCTGCTGCTCGGACGGCGGCAAGCGCTCGAGCGTACGCGCCGCGAGCTGCACCCGGTCGGGTTGAAGTCGCCCGGTCAACCCGCCGTCGAGCTGCCGCTTTGTAACGACGTCGCAGTCCGGGCGCGCGATCTGGCGCCCGTAGACGCCCGCGACTCCCGGCTCGTCGAGGCGCCGGATCAGCTTCGCCACGAAGTCGAGGTCGGCGGGCACGGCATCCTGCGTGAGCAGCACGATGCGCTCGCCCCGCGACAAGCGGATGCCGAGGTTTCGCGTCTCACCGTGGTCGAAGGCCGCGGCGGGAATCTCGAAGATACGCACCTCGCGCTCTCGAAGCATCCTCAGGCTTCCGTCCGTCGAGCCCGAGTCCACGGCGAGGATCTCGATCGGGAATTCCGCACGCTGCCGCAGCAGCATCTCGACCGCGCGGCGCAACAGAAGTCCGCCGTTCTGGGTCGGAATGACGACCGAGACGCATTCAGCGGACACCGCCACCTCGTGCGCGGGCTTCGATCAACTCGGTGTAGAGCGCCTCGAGCTCCAGCACGTGCTCCGTCATGGGCTTGACCGCTGGCGCGCTCGAGGCGAGCCGCTGCGCGAGCCCGGGCTCGTCGTAGAGTCGCTGCAGCTGGGACGCGAGCGCCCCGGGGTCGTCTGCGGGATACAGCAGTCCGCCTCCGTCCCGCAGCAGCTCCACGTTGCCACCGAGGCTCGAAGCCACGACCGGAATGCCGGACAGGAAAGCTTCGTGCACCGTCAGCGGAGAATTCTCGCCCCAGATCGAGGGCACGACGAGACAGTCCATCCGGGAGAGGAGCTTGGGAACGTCCTCCGGTGCGACGCGGTCCACGAAACGAACCCCTGGATGTTGCACGAAATCGCGCAGGCGCCGGCTGTATTCCGGCGCGTAGTTCAGCGGGCCGCAGACGTCGAGGGTGGCGTCGTTCGGCATTGCCTCGAAGGCTTCGAGCAGGACGTGCACCCCCTTGTGCGGGACCACGGAGCCCACGAAGCAGAAGCGCTTCGCGCGATCGGGCAGCTTCGCTCGCTTCGAGAAAAACTCGGTGCTGAAGCCGTAATCCGAGTACAGGATCTGATCGGGCGAGAACCCGAAGCGCACGAACTCGTGTTTCAGATACCGCGAGGGCGCGATGAACAGATCAACCCGCTCGGAGAGTGCCCGCATCTCCCCCCAGCGCTGCCGGATGCGCCGAGCCTGGGGCGCCCCGACCACCCGCTCCGTAACGCGCGCCAGTGCTTTCAGCGGAGCGATGGCTGCGCGAATGCGCCCGCCCTCCTTCGCCGCCATTCGCACGCGGGGATCGATCCAACCGGCCGTGCAGAACGCGGAGTCGTCTTCCGGCACCGCGCGGGTCTCGAGCTCGAGCGTGTGGCTGCCGATGGCCAGCTCCAGCTGCAGGCGCGCGGGCTCCCGGTCTGCGCTGCGGCGCTTCGCGTCGAGGGTCCGCTCGTACGCGGGAATACCGTCCACCCGCACGCGGAAGCAGACGGCGCCACCGCCTCGTTCGAAGGTGCTGGGGTGCATCGCGACGGCGGCCTCGAAACGCCCCGGCCGCGGGAGCTCGAATCGGAATTCCAGCACGCTCGGCGGATGCGCAACCCAGGTACGCTTCGGCACGCCTCCCTCGGCGTAGCTGTCGAGGTAGACGAAGGCCGAATCGGGGGTCTCGATCCGGCGGGGCTTGGACTCCGCCAGCGCGATCACCCCTCGCAGCGCTGCGCGCTGGCGGCTGCGCGCCAAGACGCCGCGCGCGGCCAGGGGAGCCCCGTTCATGTGCGCAGTACACGAGCCACAGCGCCCCGCGTCCAGCTCGTCACAACGGCCGAGCTGAGGGTGATAGCGCTGACCCCCGTTGGCGCAGGTGAGCCAGTGGTCATGCAGCGTGAACAGCACTGGAATCCGGCGCCGCCGCAGCTCGTCGAGCAGTCCGATCGAGAGGTTGATCAGGTGCTGGCCGTGGACGACCTCGGGCCGGAACTCGTCCAGGACCTGAAATAGCACCGGCTCGATGGCTCGATTCCGGTAGGTCTGGACGAAGTCGCCGTAGTGATGATTGTTGACGACTTCGAAAGTCGAAATTCCATGAACCTCGCCACGGCGCAGCGAGTAGTTCTCAGCCTCCGGAATCACCTCCGAGTGGAGGATCGCCACCTGGTGGCGCTCGGCCAGGCGGCGCGAGAGCTGGTCGGTGTAGACCTCCACACCGGCAACGTGGTTCGGCAGGAAATCGTGAACGACCTGTAGAATCCTCATGCCAACCCCCAATCCTTCGAAGCGCTATTTCAGCAGGCGAACCTGCCGGAGGGCCCGGAACCAGACCGACGAACGGAGGCGCTCGACCTCCTCCTCGACGTGTTCCAGATCCAGGGCCGTGCGAGCGAGGCGAGTCTCGAGGCGCAGCCGGCTGAGGTCGGCCTCGCGCCGCTGCAGCTCGAGCTGGTGGGTCAGTCGCTCTCGCTCGGAAGCGAGCCCATCGCGCGCCGTGACCAAGCTCTCGAACTCACGCTCGCGAACGGCGAGCAGCGCCTCGAGGTTGTCCGCGTGCCGCTGCACACCGCCCCGAAGCTCCCGCTCCCAGACGCTGCCGCGCTCGAGGTTTTCCACGTGCGCGAGCAGCCCTTCGCGGTGCCGGCTCAGCCGCTGCATCTCGGCCTCGAGGTTTGCGATGTGCTCTTCCAGCCCCTCGATGCGGTTCCCGCGCTGCGCAGAGAGGGAGAGCAGGTTCGTCGAGTGCACGAGCAGCGCCTCCCGATGCTCCTGCACGCGGAACAGCTCCGCCTCGAGGTTCGCAGCGTGGGCCTCGAGTCGAAGCACGCGCTGCTTCGGGTGCACCAGCGCGAGTTCGAGATTGCGGGCGTGCTCGCGGTCCCCCGCGCGCAATCTGCGCAACTCGGCAACCTCGAGTTCGAGGTTGCGAGCATGAGCGCGATCGCCTTTCCGCAGGTTTCGCAGGTCGGCGAGCTCGCGCTCGAGATTCCCGGCGTGAGCGGCGACAGACAGGCGCTCGCGCTCGCTGTCGCTCCAGAGCCGTGCGAGGTTGCCGCCGTGCCTCCACGCGCCGGCAAGCAGGAGCGCCAGGTTCTCGGCGTGCTGCGCCACCGAGCTGCGTTCGCGCAGCTCGAACTCGTATGCGGCCTGGAGCCGCGCGAGATGCCCTGCGTCACCCGGCGGTCGCTGGCGGAGCTGCTGCAGTTCGGCGTCGAGATTCAGCGCATGGCGTTGCTGGCTCTCGATCTCGCGATCGCGGTCGACGACCGCGCGGGTCGCTGCGAAGTACCCGCCCAACAGCCATTGCCGCGGATCGTGCAGGACGCTGTCCGTGCCGAGGTCGCGCGCGAGCGCTGCGGCGCTGCCAGCCTCACGCGAGCAGAGCGCGATCAGATACAGCGGCTCCGGCGGCTCTCCGGGCGTCTCGCCGGCCCAAGGCGCGCGCTGCGCCGCTTCCGATCCGGCAGGGATGTCTTGAATCAGCGTATGCAGCTTGCGCGTGCCGCCTCGCAAGCTGCGCCCAGAAGGCAAACGCGAGATCCAGGAACCGGCCCAGACGCTCTGCCCATAGCAGATCACGCCGCCGAAGCGCGCACGCAGCAGGGCCTCGAAATCCTGTCGCGTCATCTCCGAGACATGGTGAGCGTTGGAGAGGCCCGCGCGGTCCGAGTAGATCTTGCGATCGGGAGTGGAGATCAGCGCCACTCCTTCTGGCGTCAACACGCGATAGATCTCATCGGCTACTGCGGCGGGGGAAGCGAGATGCTCGATCGCCTCGAAGCAGACCACGAGATCGAAGCTGGACTCGGCGAAGGGCAGCGCTGCAGCGCTGCCGCATACCCCGTCCTTCACCTCCCGCAGGCCGACCCTCGCGAGATCCAGGGCCACCACTGAGGCCCCGGCCGCAGCCAGCATC
>CAYTJA010000223.1:0-7157 GCA_964437835.1 uncultured Spirochaetales bacterium | reverse complement strand
GAGCTCCGCGAGGCGGTAGCGCTTGGCGCTGCCGCCGGCGCCGATCGAGCCGCCGAGCAGCGAGAAGTCTTCGACGCCCGCGAGCGTCGGCCGGCCGTCGACGCGGCCCATCCCACACACGAAGGCGTCGCCGGGGATGCGTTCGCTGGAGCCGACCAGGCTGCCGATCTCGACGAAGGTTCCGGGATCGAAGAGTCGCGCGATGCGCTGCCGCGCGTCGAGCTTGCCGCGCGAGTGCATCAGCCGCTGGACGCGCTCGGGGCCGCCCATTTCGAGCGAGTGAGCGCGCCGGGACTCGAGCTTCTCGAGCCAGGGCTGCCATTCCTGCCGGTTCTGCTCGCCGCTCTCGTGCTTCGCCAATTCCCTTCCTCCGACGGGGCGTTATAGCATGGGCCCCGATGGCGGCGGCTGTGCTAAAACCGGCCGCTTCAGCAGCGCAGCTTTCGCCAGCGCGCGCACAAAGGAGATCGAGATGGGTTTGCTAGACGGAAAAGTCGCCGTGATCACGGGTGCGGGCGGGGGGCTCGGGCGCACGCACGCGCTGCTGTTTGCGAAGGAGGGCGCGCAGGTCGTCGTGAACGATCTCGGCGGTTCGCGCGACGGCAGCGGCAGCGGCGCGCACCGGATGGCGGATCTGGTCGTGAACGAGATCCGTGCGGCCGGCGGCAAGGCCGTCGCGAACTACGACTCGGTCACGACGAGCGAAGGCGGTCAACAGATCCTGAAGTCCGCGCTGGAGGCCTTCGGCCAGGTCGACATCCTGGTCAACAACGCCGGCATCCTGCGCGACAAGACCCTCGTGAAGATGGAGGAGGCCGATTGGGACCTCGTGATCTCCGTGCACCTGCGCGGCACCTTCTGCGTGACGAAGCCGATCTTCACGCACATGAAGGAGCGCGGGAAGGGCGGCGTGATCGTGAACACGTCGTCGACCTCCGGCCTGTGCGGAAACTTCGGCCAGACGAACTACGGCGCGGCGAAGGCGGGCATCGCGGGCTTCACGCGCTGCCTCGCGCTCGAGGGCGCGAAGTATGGTGTGCGCGTCTGGGGCCTCGCGCCGGTTGCGTTCACGCGCCTGACCTCCGATCTGATGGGAGGCGAGCAGAACGAGGCCGCTGCGAAGGCGCTGGACCCGGCGAAGATTTCCCAGACGGTGCTCTACATGGTGAGCGAGTTGTCTGGGACGAAGACCGGCAAGTTCCTGTACGCGAGCGGATCGCGCGTCGCCGAGATCAAGATCGTCGGCCCCGACGGATATCGGAAGGACGGCTACAGCGCGCTCGAGATCCAGCAGAACGAGAAGACCGTGTTCTTGCCCGACAGCATGGGCTTCGACATGCGCGGCTAGCCTTGCGGGTCCCGGTCCGGGAGCGGCCCGGTCCCACCCGCACTCCGCTCGGCTTCGCCTCGCTGCGCGCCGAAGCGGCTTGCATGCTTCGGCGCGCAGCGAGCCAAAGGCGAGCGGAGTGCGTACAAGCCGCCCCGGCGCGCAGCTGACCGCAGACGAGCGGAGTCCCCGAGCGCCGGGCTGCGCCCGGACCGGGACCACAAGACTAGCGCTGCTCGTTCTCGAAGAGCGCCTGCAGCTCGGGTCGGCTGACCTTGAGCGATGGCGTGCGCGGCAGTGCAGCGACGACGAGCACACGCGCGGGCACCTGGTAACGGGCCAGGTGCTCGCGCGCGAATTCGCGCAGCGCTTCGCCGTCGACCGGAGCCGCGCCGGGGCGCAGCTCGACCGCCGCGACCGGCAGCGCGCCGAGCCGGGCGTCCGGCAGCCCGATCACGCAGGCCTCGCGCACGCAGGGGTGCCGCTCGAGCACCTCCGCGACCTCGGCGGGCATCACCTTGAAGCCGCCGCGCAGGATCGCGTCGTCCGCGCGGCCGCGGATCCACAGGAAGTCCTCGGTATCGAGCTCGGCGAGGTCGGTCGTCCGCACCCAGCGCGAGGCGTCGCCGAGCTGCGCGGATCGCACCTCGAGCAGGCCGACGCAGCCGCGGCCCAGCACGGCTCCGGTCTCGCGGTCGACGATCTGGAGCTCGCAGCCCGGATGTGCGCGCCCGACGCTGCCGCGCTTGCGCAGGAACCACTCGCGGTGCAGCGGCAGCGTCCAGCCGGCGACGCCGCCGGCAAATTCCGTCGCGCCATAGGCCGTGAGCACCGGGATCCCGTACTTCGCCTGAAAGGCCTCCTGCTGCGCGAGCGGCAGTGGCGCGGTGCCGCAGACCACCGCCGCGAGCGATGCGAGCGCGCGCTCATCGACGTCGGCTTCCAGCAGCATCTGGATCGCCGCGGGCACCAGGCTCGCGGTCTTGGGCTGATGCCTCGCGACGAGATCGAGCCAGGGTGCGAGCTCGAAGCGTTCGAGCAGTGCCAGACGCCGGCCCTCGGCGAGATTCAGCAGCGCGCGCCAGATGCCCGCAACGTGCACCAGCGGCGCGTTCAGCAGTGCGACGCCGCTGCGCAGCTTCAGCGGTGCGCCGGCGCTGCGACCCTCGTAGTGCAGCGCACCTGCGATCGAGTGCTCGAGTGCCGTGCGCCGCAGCGGGATCCGCTTCGGCGGGCCGGTGGTGCCGGAGGTCAGCATCTCGATCGCGACTCCGGGCAGCGCCTCGCGCTGCGGCCCGGGCCCACGCGTCTCGAGGCCCGCGACCGCGCGCAGCGGCGCTTGCGGGTCTCCGCTCAGCTCGAGCCCGAGACTGCCCGCGGTGCGCGCGGCCGCGACCAGCGGCGCGCGCTGCCACTCCTCACGCCATGCGATCACGGCCGGCAGGCGCAGCGCCTCGATCTCGCCGCAGAGCTTCGAATCTCCCTGGTGCGGATTCAGCGTGACGACGCAGCGCTCGCTGGCGAGCAGGCCGAGTACGGCGCCTAACAGACTCGGGTGGTTGCGCAGCAGGCAGCCGACCGGCGCGTCGGCGCCGATCCCGGCCGCCGCGAGCGCGCGGTCGAGCGCCTCGGCGATCGCGCGCAGCTCGCCGAAGCAGTGCCAGCGGCCCTCGAATTCGATCGCGCCGGCGCCCGGGTCGAGCTCGAGCACCGCGCGGATGCGCTCCGCGAGGCTCATGCGTCGAGCAGATTTCGCAGCTCGCCGATCTGACGCTCGGGGTCTCCCGCAACCGGTGAGACGTTCAGGATCGTCACGCCGGCTTCGCGATAGGCAGCCAGGCGCTCCTTCACATAGCCTTTGTCTCCGCAGAGGCTCGTCTTCTCGAGCAGCTCGGCCGGCACCGCAGCCGCGGCCGCGTCCTTCTTGCCGGAGAGGTAGAGATCCTGGATCGCGCGGGCTTCGGCCTCGAAGCCGTAGGCGCGGCAGACGTCGTTGTAGAAGTTCTTCTCGCGCGCGCCCATGCCGCCGATGTAGAGCGCGCCCATGCCGCGCGCGAGATCGCGGTAGCGCGCGCCGTCGTCCGCGATCGCGAGCAGCGCGCCGGCCACGATCTGCAGCGGGCCGAGCTCGGCCGCGCGGCGCGCCTTGCCCTGCTCGAGCGCCTTGCCCCAGACGCGCGGAGCGAAATCCGGGGCGAACAGGAAGGGCAGCCAGCCCTCTGCCAAGCGCGCGGTCAGCTCGACGCTCTTCGGCGTCAGCGAGGCCAGATAGATCGGGATCCGCTCGCGCACGGGGTGGTTGATGATCTTGAGCGGCTTCGCGAGGCCGGTGCCGCGCCCAGCCGGCAGCGGTATCTGGAAGATCTCGCCCTGGTACGAGAGCGGCTGGCGCTTCCAGATTGCGCGGCAGATCTCGATGATCTCCTGGCTGCGCCGCAGCGGCTGTGCGTACGGCATGCCGTGGAAGCCCTCGATCACCTGTGGCCCGGAAGCGCCGAGGCCGAGCACGAAGCGGCCATTCGAGAGCGCGTCGAGGCCCGCGGCCGTCTGCGCCAGGCAGGCGGGCGTGCGGCTGAAGGTGTTCAGGATCGCGGAGCCGAGCTGGACGCGCTCGGTGACCGCGCACAGATAGCCGAGCACCGAGACCGCGTCGAAGCCGTAGGCCTCCGCGATCAGGATCATGTCGACGCCAGCGGCCTCGAGGCGCCGCGCGCGCTCGACGGTCTTGCGGAAGTCGTCTGCGTAGTTCAGGGCGGTCGCGATCTGCATCGGGGCTCCTCTGCGGGATTCGGAAACGCAGTGCGCCGGAGGGTACCTGCGGCGCGCGAGCGCTGCCGCTCGATTGACAGGCGGAACGCGCGCCGCGTAGTCTCGGCCCGCGATGCCCACCCGTTACGTCCGCGTCCAGGGCGTCGCGACCTACGTTCGCCACACTGGTCCGACGACGCTCCCCGAGCGCCCGCCGCAGCTCGACCGCGGCGAGCGGATCCTGTGCCTGCACGGCGCGGGTGGCAATCTCGGCGTCTTCGACGGGATCTTCGACGCGCTCGCGGGCGAGCACAGCCTGGTGGCCTTCGATCAGCCGGCCCACGGCCGCTCGGGGGGCCTCGACAGCCTCGGCACGATCGAGGCGCTGGCGGGCTTCACGGCCGAGCTGCTCGACGCGCTCGGAATCCCGCGCGCGGTGATCCTGGGGCACTCGATGGGGGGCGCGATCGCGCAGGAGCTCGCGCGCACGCGGCCCGAGCGGGTGCGCGCGCTGCTGCTATCGGCGACGGGCACGCGCTTCGAGGGCGTCGAGCACGCGATCGCGACCACGCGCCGTGTCGTCGAGGGCGTGGATCGCCGCGCGTTCGTGAAACAGCTCTACGCACCCGACGCAAAGCCCGAGGTGATGCAGAAAGGCTTCCTCGAAGACCTGAAGACCGACCCGCGCGCGCTGCTCGGGGATTACGAGGTCGTGCGGGACTGGCGCGGCGGCGCGCGGAGCGGCGAGATCCGCGTGCCGGCGCTGGTCGCGCACGGCGAGCACGAGGTCGCGTCGATCCGCAGCGCGGCCGCCGAGCTGGCCGCGGCGATTCCGGGCGCGCGCCTCGTCGTGATCCCGGGCGCCGGGCACAAGCTCACGATCGAGCAGCCGGCAGCGCTCGCGTCCTGCGTGCGCGAGTTTCTCTCAGCGCTGCCCGCGTGAGGCGCGCATGAGCTTTCGCGGCAAGATCGCGATCGCAGGCGCCTACGAGCACCCGACGCGCTGGGCGCCCGAGAAGACCGAGCTCGGCATCATCGCCGAGTGCGCGCGCGGCGCGCTCGCAGACGCAGGTCTCGCGCTCTCGGACGTCGACGCGCTGTTCTCGGCCAGCATGGGCCTCGGTGGCATGGGCGTCGTGCAGGTGGCGGAATACCTGAACCTGAAGCCCGCCTATCTCGATGGCACGAACATCGGCGGCTCCTCCTTCGTTTCCCACGTCGCGCATGCGGCGGCCGCGATCCATGCGGGGCTCTGCGAGGTCGCGCTGATCGTCTACGGCAGCACGGCGGCCTCCGAGGCGCGCGCGATCGGCACCGGGCTCGGCGGCGCGGGCCGCGATCCGCAGGCCGCCTTCACGGCTCCCTACGGCCAGATTCTCGTGGGCAGCTATGCGCTCGCGGCGCGCCGGCACATGCAGCAGTACGGCACGCGCTCGGAGCAGCTCGCCGAGATCGCGGTCGCGATGCGCCGGCACGCGTCGCTGAATCCAGACGCGAAGATGCGGCGGCCGATCGCGGTTGCGGACGTGCTCGCGAGCCGCCTGATCGCGGATCCGCTGCACCTGCTCGACTGCTGCATCATCAGCGACGGCGGCGGCGCGCTGGTGGTGACGAGCGCCGAGCGCGCGCGCGATCTGAAGCGCCCGCCGGTGCTCTTGCAGGGATCGGGCGAGGCGGTTTGGCACCGCGAGACCGGCGCCCCCGATCTGCTCGAGATCGCGGCGAAGCAGTCCGGTACGCGGGCCTTCGCGATGGCTGGCGTCAGCCCCGCCGACATCGACTTCTGCACGATCTACGACTCCTTCACGATCACGGTGTTGCTGACGCTCGAGAACCTCGGCTTCTGCAAGCCGGGGGAGGGCGGCGCTTTCGTCGAGAACGGCAGGATTGCGCTCGGCGGCGCGCTGCCGGTGAATCCGGACGGCGGCGGCCTCTCCTCGAACCACCCGGGCATGCGCGGCATCTTCCTCGTGATCGAGGCCGTGCGGCAGCTGCGCGGAGACTGCGGGCCGCGCCAGGTCGCGAACGCAGAGCTCGCCTGCGTGCACGGCACCGGCGGCATCCTCGCCGAAATGCACAGCGGCGCGACGCTGATCCTGTCGCGAGACCGCAAATGAGGCGGGGACGGAGCTTACGAAATGCATTTGGTGCATTTTTTTCCCTTGGGAAAAAAATGCACCAAATGCATTTCGTAAGCTCCGTCCCCGCCTGAGGTCGGGAGCGTGGCGAAGGAGATCGAGTATCGCGATGCTGCGGTGAGCTGGGAGACGCGGCCCTACTGGGAGGGCTGCGCGCGCGGAGAGCTCGTGCTGCAGCGCTGCCGCGATTGCGGTGCAGTGCAGCACCGGCCGCGCGCGCTCTGCGTCAGCTGTCTCTCGAGCGCGATCGAGCATTTCGCCGCGAGCGGACGCGGGACGGTCCACAGCTACACGGTGGTGTACCAGAACCAGATCCCGCCCTTCTCGGCCTGCACGCCCTACGTCGTGGCCGAGGTCGAGCTCGAGGAGGGGCCGCGGCTGCTCGCGAACCTCGCCGGCTGCGAGCCTCGAGCGGTGGCGATCGGAATGCCCGTCCGCGCGGAATTCGTCGCGACCGGAGAGTTCGCAGTCCCGCGCTTCCGGCCGCGGACATGATCCTCGATCTGCACAACCACTCGGTCAAGTCGGACGACGCGCGCGCGCGGGTCGAGAACTACTGCCAGTGGATCCGCCGGCGCGAGATTCCGCTCGATGGCTTCGTGCTGACCGAGCACCGCCAGTTCGATGCCGCGAGTGACTACCGGATCCTCGAGGACGAGTTCGGCCTGCGCATCCTGAAGGGCAGCGAGGTCGAGACGGACTACGGCCACGTGCTGGTCTTCGGTGTGAACCCGGACCTGCAGCATGCCTTCGATTTCGCCGTCATCGGCCATTCGCTCGGAAGCGTGCTCGAGGCCGTGAAGCGCTGCGGCGCGGCCGCGGTGCCCTGCCATCCGGGGCGGCCGCGCGTCGGGATGGTCGCGCACGTCGCCGCGCGCGGGCCGGTCGCGGGGGTCTCGATCATCGAGACGCGCAACGGCGGCAGCCGCGGCAGCGAGGACGAG
>CAYTJA010000222.1:0-4891 GCA_964437835.1 uncultured Spirochaetales bacterium | reverse complement strand
GTACCCGACGAAGAAGACGAAGATGTAGGCGAGCATCAGCGTGAAGCGCGGGCGGAAGGGCGGCGGGCGAGGGCGACGCGGAGGAGCCGTCATGCGCCCATCCTAGACCGCTCGGTGCGATAACGGGGAGCACGCACGCGGCCCGCCGAGGAACCCACCCGCCGCTGCTAAGGTCGCCCGGTGCGCCGCCTGGTCCTGATCGACGCTGCGAACACGCTGTACCGCGCGTTCTTTGCGCTGCCGCCGCTGCGCAACGCGGCGGGGGAGCCAACCGGTGCGGTGCTCGGCTTCGCGAACATGCTGCGCAAGCTGATTCGCGAGGAGAAGCCCGACGCGCTCGCGATCGTGATGGATCCGCCGGGCGGGAGCGCCGAGCGGCGCGCGCTCTTCCCCGCCTACAAGGCGACGCGCGACGCGCAGCCCGAGGACTTGAGCGCGCAGTTTCCGCTGATGCGCGAGCTGATCGCGGCCTTCGGCATCCCGCTGATCGAGGTGCCCGGCTACGAGGCGGACGACGTGATCGCCGCCCTGGTGCGCGCGGCGCCGCCCGATCTCGCGGTCTCGATCGTGTCGTCGGACAAGGACCTGATGCAGCTGGTCGGCGAGCGCGTGCTGCTGCTCGACACGATGAAGGACCGCCGCATCGGGCCCGATCAGGTGCGCGAGCGCTTCGGCGTCGGCCCCGAGCAGCTGCTCGACCTGCGCGCGCTCGTCGGCGACCCCTCGGACAACATCCCCGGCGTCAAGGGAATCGGCGAGAAGGGCGCGGCGAACCTGATCGGCGAGTACGGGAGCCTCGAGAACCTGCTCGCGAATGCGGAGCGGGTGACGGCGAAGAAGGCGCGCGAGGCGCTGCTCGAGCAGGCGGATACGGCGCGGCTCTCGAAGGAGCTCGCGCGGCTGCGCGACGACGCGCCGCTGCCGCTCGCTCCCGAGGCGATCGGCGCGCCTCAGCCTGACACCGAGGCGCTGAGAGCGCTCTACCGCCGCCTCGAGTTCACTCGCCTCGTCGAGGATCTCGATGCGACGACGCAGCCAGCGCGCGCGGCCGGCGCTGCCGCAGTGGGCGCAGCTTCCGCACCGCTCGCCGCCGCTGCGGAGGCCGCCGAGGCCGTGCTCGTTGGCGACGCCACTGCTCTCGCCGCCGCAGTCGCCGAGCTCGCGCACGCCGACGTGCTCGCGCTCGTGCTCGTGGGCGACGCCGAGGCGAGCGGCCTCGTGGCCGAGCCGGTCGGCCTCGCGCTAGCAGGCGAACCGCAGCGCGCGTTCTACCTCGCGCTCGGCGAGCCGACGCTGCTCGAGCGCGGCCGCATCGCGTGGAGCGAAGCTGCCGAGGCCCTGCGTCCGCTGCTCGCCGGCCCTTCCGCGCGGCCCTGGCTCGCGCGCGATTCGAAGCGCATGCAGACGCTGTTCGCGGAGTCGGGGATCCCGCTTCCGCTGCCCAGCTTCGACGTCGGGCTCGCGGCATTCTTGATCGAGCCCGCGGCGCAGAACGCGACCGCGCTGCTCGCGAGCCAGTGGCTCGGGCGCACGCATCGCAGCTTCGAGGAGCTCGCCGGCCGCGGCGCCAAGGCCGTCGCGCCGCGTGAGATCGCCTCCGCCGAGCTCGCGCGCTGGGCGGCGGACGAGGCGACGGCGCTGCTCGCGCTCGCGCCGAAGCTCACCGCGCGCCTCGCCGCCGACGAGCTGATGCCGCTCTACGCGGGCGTCGAGCTGCCGCTCACCGCCGTGCTATCGCAGATGGAGCGCAGCGGCGTGCGCGTCGACGAGAAAAAGCTCGCCGAGCTCTCCGCCGAGTACGAGCGCGAGCTCGTCCGCGTGCTCGGCCGCATCACCGCGCTCGCGGGCGAAGAGTTCCAGGTGAACTCGCCGAAGCAGCTGCAGACGATCCTGTTCGAGAAGCTGAAGCTGCCGCCCGTGAAGAAGACGAAGACGGGGCTCTCGACCGACGAGAGCGTGCTCGAGCAGCTGGCCGCGCATCACGAGCTGCCCGCCGAGGTCCTCGCCTACCGCCGGCTCGCGAAGCTGAAGAGCACCTACGTCGACGCGCTGCCGCCGCTCGTCGACCGCCGCAGCGGCCGCATCCACCCGATGTTCCACCAGACCGGCGCCGCGACGGGGCGGCTCTCGTCCTCCAACCCGAACGTGCAGAACATCCCGATCCGCTCTGCGGAGGGCGTGCGTATCCGCGAGGCGTTCGTGCCGGCGGAAGGCTGCACGCTACTGTCGGCCGACTACTCGCAGGTGGAGCTGCGCATCGTCGCGCACTACTCGGGCGACGAGAGCCTGATCGACGCCTTCGCGCGCGGTGAGGACGTGCACCGGCGCACGGCGGCGGAGGTGAACGGCATAGCACCCGAAGCCGTCAGCGCCGAGCAGCGCGCGCACGCGAAGGCGATCAACTTCGGGATCATCTACGGCTCGTCGGCCTTCGGCATCGCGAACCAGCTCGGCATCGCGCAGGCCGAGGCGCAGGCCACCATCGACCGCTACTTCGCGCGCTACCAGGGCGTGCGCCGCTTCCTCGACGAAACCGTCGAGCAGGCGCGCAAGCAGGGCTTCGTGCGCACGCTGCTCGGGCGCCGGCGCTATCTCCCCGACCTCGGCTCACGCAACCGCGGCCTCCGGCAGGCGGCCGAGCGCATGGCGGTCAACACGGTGATCCAGGGCACAGAGGCGGACCTGATCAAGAAGGCGATGGTCGACGTGGCGGACGCACTGCAGGACGAACGCCTCGCCTCGCGCCTGATCCTGCAGGTCCACGACGAGCTGGTGTTCGCGGCGCCTCAGTCCGAGCTGACGCAGCTCGAGGCGCTGGTGCGCGAACGCATGCAGGAGGTCTACGCGCTCTCGGTTCCGCTCACGGTGGACATCAGCCGCGGTCGCAACTGGCGCGAGGCCCACTGATGCGCGGGCAACAGGCAACTCGCAAGCCGAAGGCGCGCAGCGAGCCGCAGGCGAGCGAAGTCCAACGCGGTAGCAAGCCGAAGGCGCGCAGCGAGCCGCAGGCGAGCGAAGTCCAACGCGGTAGCAAGCCGAAAGCGCGCAGCGAGGCGAAGGCCAACGCGATCGCAAGCCGAAGACGCGCAGCGAGCCGCAGGCGAGCGAAGTCCAAGGCTGGCAATCGCGAATACCCCCCTGCGGGAGGCCGTCGTAGGCCGAGTCCGCCGGAGCCGAGCCGTGCCTCGCAGTCCGCGCGGGGGGCCGCATGACCGCAGCGAGCGGACCCTCCGACCGGGAAGTGATCGACCGGGTCCTCGCCGGTGAGACGAATACCTTCCGGCTTCTGGTCGAGCGCTACCAGGGCCGGGCCTTTGCCCTGGCCGTGCGCGTGCTGCGGGACGAGGACAAGGCGAACGACGCCGTACAGGAGGGATTCATCAAGGCCTACACCGCGCTCGGGAGCTTCGAAGGGCGCTCGAGCTTCTTCACGTGGTTGTATCGCCTGGTGATGAACCAGTGCCTGGACGCGCGGCGCCGGGACAAGAGCGATCGACAGGTGGAATGGGAAGACGGAGGCCTGGTGGAGACGCAATCCGAGGCGAGCGCGCTGCCGGTTCCCGAGGTGGACGGCGTCCACTTCGCACCCGCCGCGGCGATGATGCGCAAGGAGCTGCGCGAGGCGATCAACCGCGCGATCGCGCAGCTCCCGGATACGACGCGCGAGACCCTGATCCTGCGCGAGGTGGAAGGCCTCTCGTACAGCGAGATCGCCGAGGCGCAGGGCATCCCGAAAGGCACCGTGATGAGCCGGCTCCACTACGCGCGGCGGCAGATGCAACGCCTCCTGATCGAGGCGGGCGTGGCCGAAGCGGGGCGGGGCGCAGCAACCGACGCAGCCGGAGACGCCGAATGAGCGAGCGAGATCGACGCACCCAGGAGTTGTACGCCTACCACGACGGGGAGCTCTCGTGGTGGGCCCGGCGGCGCGTCGCGCGGCGGCTCGCGCACGACGCGGCGGCGCGGCGCGAGCTCGAGACGCTGAGCGAGATCGGCGCGCTGATGCACGAGCACGCGGCCGAGGCGGCGCCGGTCGACCTGTGGGAGCGGATCCGCAGCGAACTCCCCTACGCGAAGAAACCGACCGCGCCCCCGCAACCAGAGGCCGCTTGGGGCCTCGGTGCGCCGCAGTGGATCGCAGCCGGCCTCGCTGCCGCCGCCATCACCGCGGTGTTGGCAGTGGGCTTCGATCCCAGCGATGCTCCGGCCGGCTCGGTGCGCTGGCTCGATGCGCGAGGCAAGCCCGCCATGGTGCTCCGGGACGACCGGGAAGCCACGATCATCTGGCTGCTCGAGGAGGAGGAGCGCACGGGCATGAGGTTCGATCGTGCGATTCTCTAGGCACATCGCCGTCGCCCTGCTCATCGCGCTGACCGCTGCAGCGCCCGCGCTCGCCGAGGACAAGCCGCCGGTGCCGTTCGTCGTGACGGTGCTGCACGCTTCGCCCGAAACCGGCGGCGTCGAGGACGGCGCCGAGGCCTACGATCGCCTGCTGCGCGAGAGCATCCGCTACGAGAGCCTGCGCGTGCTGGAAAGCCACCAGATCGAGGTGCAGCTCAACGAGATCGGGACGGTGGAGATGCCGGTGGGCCGCGCGTTCCGCTTCCGGCCCATCGGCCGCGGCGACCGCGGCGTGCTGGTCGCCATCGACTGGGAGACGCGGGGCGATTTCCGCCTGCGCCGGGGCCAGCCCCTCGTTCTCGGCGGCCTCGACTACCAGGGCGGCAAGCTCGTGGTGATCCTCGAGGCCGAGTAAACGCAGGAATCCGCTCCGCTTCGAAAGATTTCCTGCCACTTCTGGTCCCGGCGGACCACTTAGGGGGCAGACAGCCAAATATCCCCTTCCCAGGGAGGCCCGGAGCCGAGGCAACTTGGCTCCGGGTCGTTTGTT
>CAYTJA010000221.1:0-3601 GCA_964437835.1 uncultured Spirochaetales bacterium | reverse complement strand
CGGCGGCCTGGGCGTGGCGCCCGGAGCCAACATCGGCGACGGCTTCGGCGTCTTCGACGCGACCACGGCCGCGGCGCTGCTGCTGTTCCACGACGCACGCGTCGACGTCGCCGTGCTCGAGGTCGGCCTCGGCGGCAGGCTCGATTCGACGAATGCCGTCTGGCCCGCGGTCACCTGCATCGCGAGCATCGAGCTCGAGCACACCGACCGGCTCGGCACGACGCTCGCGGCGATCGCCGGCGAGAAGGCCGGGATCGCGAAGCCGGGAGTGCCGCTCGTCGTCGGGGCGCTGCCGGCCGAGGCGCTGGCGGTGGTCGAAGCGCGTGCGCGCGAGCTCGTCGCGCCGCTCGCGCAGCTCGGCCGCGAGCTCGAGGCCGTCCCGCTCGAGGAACGCGTCGACTCCCAGCGCGTGCGCCTGCGCGACGGCGCGCTCGAGCTCGAGAGCGAGCTCGGAGTGGCCGGCGCGCACCAGGCCTCGAACGCGGCGCTCGCGCTGGCCTGTGCGCGCCGCCTGGCACTCGTCTCCGACGCGGAGCTCGGCGCCGCGGCGCTGCGCGCATTTCCCCGCGTGTGCCTGCCGGCGCGCATCGAGTGGATCTCGAAGGCGCCCGCGGTGATCGTCGACAGCGCGCACACGCGCGCCTCGGCCGAGGGGCTGGCAAACGTGCTCGCGCGGATCGCGCGCCGGCGCTGCCACCTCGTGCTGTCGATCAGCGCCGACAAGGACGTCAGGGGCATCCTCGCCGCCCTGTTGCCGCAGGCCGACGAGGTTTCGCTGACGCGCGCCGAAGCGACGCGCTCGCTCGCGCCGGAGGAGATCGCGACCGCGGCGCACGCGGCAGCTCCAGATCTCGAGCTGCGCGTGATTCCGAATCCGCATCTCGCGCTGCGCGCAGCGCGCGAGGCGCTCGCCCCCGACGACTTGCTGGTCGCCACGGGCTCCGTGTATCTGGCCGGGATCGCGCGCGAGCTGCTCCGCGCCGGAGACCGCGGGGCGCTGGTCGCGCCGACGCGCCCGCGCTGAAAACGCCTCCCACCAGGATATGCGCCGTCTGGAGTAGGATGCCGGGCCGAGGAGGGAGACCGGTGCAGCAACTCCGCGGAGAGAAGATCCTCGTGACCGGCGTCGCGGGGCAGATCGCGTTTCCGCTCGCAGCGGCGCTCGCGAAGCACAACGAGGTCTGGGGCATCGCGCGCTTCTCGGATCCGGCTGGGCGCAAGCGCTGCGAAACGGCCGGAATCCACACGCGCGCGGTCGACCTGGCGGCTCCGGAGTGGGGCGACCTGCCGAGCGACTTCACGCTGCTGCTGCACCTCGCGGCCGCGATCGAGCCCGGACACGATTTCGACCGCGCGCTCACGATCAACGCCGAGGGCAGCGGGCGCCTGCTGAGCCGCTTCCGCAAGCTGCGGGCTTGTCTCTCGATGTCGACCTGCGGCGTGTATGCGTCGCCGGCGGACGGCTGCGTGCCGCTGCCCGAGAGCGCCGATCTCGGCTTCAGTCAGCAGCCCTATTCGCCCACCTACTGCATCTCGAAGATCTGCCAGGAGGCGGTGACGCGCTTCGCCGCGCGCGAGTTCGGGATTCCGACGACGATCGCGCGCATGAACGTCGCCTACGGCGACAACGGCGGCCTGCCCTCGATGCTATGCGATTCGATCCTCGCGGGCCAAACGATTCCGATCCTCGTGGGCCACACGCTCTGCAGTCCGATCCACGAGGACGACATCCTCGCGCACACGCCTGGGTTGATCGCCGCGGCCTCGCTGCCGGCGACGATCGTGAATTGGGGCGGAGACGAGCCCGTCGATGTGCGCGAGCTCTGCACGCAAATCGGCGCGCTGGTCGGACGCGAGGTCGCGTTCGAGTCCTCCGACCAGGGCATCCACCAGTACCTGCTGGATGCGTCCAAGCGCCAGCGCCTCGCGGGCCCCTGCAGGGTCCCGTGGCGCGACGGGATCCGGCGCATGCTCACGGCGCGCCATCCGGAGCTCGCTCCGCTGCGCAGCTGATCGGAGCATGCTCCGGTGGCTTCTGCCCGCGCTGATCCCCTCCTGGCGCTTCTTCGATCGGATCGGGCCCTCGCCGCGCGTCGAGTATGCGCTGCTCGCGATCTCGGAGGACCCCGCCCCGGTGTGGCAGGAGTTCCGACCGCGTCCGCCGCGGTTCTCGGCGGCGCAGCGCTTCCAGCGGCTGTTCTGGAATCCGCGCTGGAACGAATTGCTGTTCGTGCTCGGCTGCGCCGAGCGGATCTGCGGCGGCGAGCGCGGCTTTCCTGAGCGCGAGATCCGCACCCGGATCGCGCGCAGCCTGCGCGGCAGCGCGGCAGCGGCCCACGCCGGGTGGCTCGCGTTCCGGATCGTTCTCCGCGCGCGCAGCGGAGAACGCGTCGCGCGGCAAGTCGTGTACGTCTCACAGCCGGAGCGCCTCGAGGCGCTGGAGCCGGCCGCGTGAGCTTCGAAGCGGCGCTCCACTGGACTGAGCTCGCCCTGGGGCTCGCCTGCGCCCAGCAGAGCGCAGAGCATCTCGCGTCCGCATCGGACGAGAGGCGGATCTTCCTGCCGCGCCTGCTGCTCGCGCTGGCTCTCGTGTTCGGCCTCGCGCCCGTCTTCGCCGAAGCGGGCCTGCTGCTGCTGAGCGGGCTTGCGCTGCGCCGCTTCCGGGGCCCCTACAACGGCGGCAGCGACCGCATGACGCTGCTGGTCTTGTGCTGTGCGCTGCTCGCGCGCGTTGCGCCGACACTCCGGATTGCGGAGCTCGCGCTCGGCTACCTCTCGCTGCAGCTCGTGCTCTCCTACGCGCTCGCGGGCGTGGCCAAGCTCGCGAATCCGGAGTGGCGAGCTGGGCGCGCGCTCGCAGATCTGTTCGCGTTCTCGGCCTATCCCGTGAGCGAGGACCTGCGCGGACTCGCGCGCTTTCGGCGCTCGCTCGTGCTGCTCGGCTGGGCGGTACTGCTCTTCGAGCTGCTATTTCCGCTCGCGCTCTTCGACGCCCGCGTGCTCGCGTGCGCGCTCGCGATCGCGGCTGCGTTCCATCTCGCCAACGCGTGTCTGCTGGGATTGAACCGCTTCTTGTGGATCTGGCTCGCGGCCTTTCCGGCACTGATCTGGTTCCAGCAGCGCGCTTTCGAGTTCGCGAGGCGCTGAGGGAGTTCGGCGCGGGGCAGGCTTGCGGGTTCCGGAAACGAAAAGCGCCCGGGACGGCTCGCTACACAAAAAGTGCAACGGGAGGGGTGCCGACCCGGGCGCATCGAAGTGCTATTTCGTTCGGAGCCGGTAGAGAGCAAGCTGCGTGCCAATCCCTACGCGAGCTGTGAAAACGCAGGCCGGCGGGTTTCGCTCGCTCGACCTTTCGGCGCTGAGCAGCGTCACGGCAGGCGGGGTGCAGCGCAGAGCGCGCGGTGACACAATTTGCGTCGCGCTCCGCAGGCCGGGCCGCTCCCGGCCCGGGACCCGCCGAGCCAGCCTTGTGGTCCCGGTCCGGGCGCAGCCCGGACCACCCCGCTTCGCTCGGCTGCGCCTCGCTGCGCGCCGGGCCTTGCGGGTCCCGGTCCGGGAGCGGCCCGGCCCACCCGCACTCCGCTCGGCTGCGCCTCGCTGC
>CAYTJA010000220.1:0-24524 GCA_964437835.1 uncultured Spirochaetales bacterium | reverse complement strand
GGGTGACTTCAACGTTCGCAGCTTCAGCTGCCTCGACCAGTTCCTGTGTCTCGCCTTCGCGCAACTGACCTATCGCGAGAGCTTGCGCGACATCGAAGCGTGTCTGCGTGCGCAGCCCGCCAAGCTCTACCATCTGGGCCTACGGGGAAACGTCAGCCGCAGCGCGCTCGCCGATGCCAACGAGGAGCGCGATTGGCGCATCTACTACGAGTTCGCGCAATCGCTGATCCGCATCGCACGCAGGCTCTACGCCGAAGAGCCGATCGGGGTGGAGCTCAGCGAGACGGTCTATGCGCTGGACTCCACCACGATCGATCTGTGCCTGGCGCTCTTTCCTTGGGCGCCGTTTCGCGCCACCAAGGCGGCGGTGAAGCTGCACACGCTGCTCGATTTGCGAGGATCGATTCCGACGTTCGTGCACATCAGCGACGGAAAATTGCACGACGTGAACGTGCTCGATCTGCTCACGCCCGAGCGCGGCGCCTTCTACGTGATGGATCGCGGCTACCTCGACTTCGAGCGGCTCTACGCGCTCCACCAGGCCGGCGCCTTCTTCGTTACGCGCGCCAAGTCGAACTCCAAGTTCAAGCGCCTGCTTTCCCGGCCCGTGGATCGCAGCACCGGGCTGATCTGCGATCAATGCGTCGAGCTGGTGGTGTTCTACTCCCGTCAGGGCTACCCCGAGCGGTTGCGTCGCATCGTGTACCGGGACCCCGAGCGAAACAAGCGCCTGGTGTTCCTCACCAATCACCTATCGCTGCCCGCCCTCACCGTGTGCGCGCTCTACAAGAGCCGCTGGCAGGTCGAGCTGTTTTTCAAGTGGGTGAAGCAGCATCTGCGAATCAAGCGCTTCTTCGGCACCTCCGAAAACGCGGTCAAGACCCAAGTCTGGACCGCGGTCGCCGTCTACGTGCTGGTGGCGATCATCCGCAAGCAGTTCGACTTGAAGCTCTCTCTGCATTCGATGCTGCAAATCCTAAGCGTGACACCGTTCGAGAAAACGCCGCTGCTTCAGCTACTTACCGATATGGCGCCGACGGAAACAACGCCTACCAACCCCAACCAGCTGATTTTGTTATGAATCCTGTCGGACGCTACTGGCGAAAGGTATTTCGTGAAGCGAGGCCCTTTCGGCCCGGTCATCGCTCACTTCTCGTCGGCCTGAAGTTCTCGCTCCGGTAGGCCTGATTCGCGAAACCGGTCGAATCCCGCTGATTTGGATCCGTCGTTGAACAGAGACTGTGAACGATGGCAGAAGCTGCCACAGCTCTGGGGGCTGCCCGCTGCGCGCGGGCCGCCCTCGTGGGTGCGCAGCGCGAGAGGATGAGCTTCCAACCGTTTCGCACGGAAGCGGCCTCCCGAACCAGATCGGCGACTTCTGCCGGCTCTACTCGCTCGTCAGCGATACGCACGGCGGCACCGTAGTCGTCAGCCAGCGCTCGCCGCTCGGCAGGCCGATTTCCCCGCCGCAGCACGCAAGCGTAGGCCTCACACGCGTACGCGAAGACCTCCCGCTTGCGAAATTCGATGTCGAGGAGCCACTCTCTCGTTCTCGTCTCTCGAAGGCCTACCGTGCGGCGCTTGCAGTTGTGAAAGACGTGTGCGGCCTCGTGGACGATGAAGTCGGAGAAGGGATCCGTCTCGGCGAAGTACTCGGGAGAGACATAGCACGTCGTCGCTTCACTCATCCCGACGATTCGCGGCGCTTCCTCGCCGAGCAGCTCGGCTCCGAGGCTCGCCAGGTAGAGGTTCGAGATCGCCCATGCCGATGCGTCGAAGTGCTGTTCGAGCAGGCATCGCTCGATGTTCGCATCGGTGAGAAAAACGACCGATCGCTCGAGCATCCCGAGCACTGCGTCTCGTTCGGAGCGCGGGAAGAAGCCGCGCAGCATCGGCTCCACCCGCGCGCGTGTGAAGACGACGAGATCGCCAGCGGGGAGGGGATGCTGTGTGCGTCCCTGGGCCAGACGCTGAACCTCACGCACGAGCGCGCCGCGCAAGTCTCCTCCGGCGCGCCGTGCGCGCTCCAGGAAGCCTCCCGGCCACGCCGTGTGGTAGGGGTCGGTGTCGCCACTTCGGAGGTAACGCTCGACCTCATCGGCGATGCTGGGCTGGGTCTCCGCCACACGCGCATCCTACCCCTGCGACACCCAAGCGGTGCGAGCGGAGTGCCTCACGACCGCGTGCGATGGATACCGCGGCGAGGCACTCCTTGCGCAGCGAAGCCGAGCGGAGGGAGCGCCCGACGCGCACCCGCCCTCCAGGCGCTCCCGTTCGCCGCCGCCCGAGCTGGTGCTGCGCCTACCTCGACCACGCGGGGACCCGGCCGGCGAAGTCCGCTGAACTCCGGCCCCCTGCCCTCACTGCGCTAGCAGGATCGCTCGTCGCGACGGGATACCTGCCGGGCCCGGCCGGGTGTAGAGTCGCAGCCGATGGGGACTCCAGGAGAACCAGCCATGCGACTTCTGCGCTGCCGCGAAAGCTTCCTGTTACCGATCGCGCTGCTCGCGCTGGCGAGCCCTGCCTCGGCCGTTCCGTTCTTCTCGCTGGACGCCGCTTCCCCCACGCTGTTCCTCTTCCCCGGCTACTCGCCCTCGGATGTCCTCTCGCCCCCCCCGCTCGTGGGCTTCCCGCCGCCGCCGATCTTCTTCCCCGCGGTGGCGCTGGGCCTGGGCGGTTTCGGCCCGCCCTTCGACGACCTGGACGCGATCGCGATTCCGGGTCCGGGTCCGCTGGGCCTGCTGCACTTCAGCGTGGATCGCGCGTCGACGGGAGTCCCGATCGTCTTTGGCGCGGGTCCCAGTCCGTCCCCCTTCGTCTATTCCAATGTCTTCCGCAGCTCCGGTCTCGGCCAGCAGGCCGGGGACATCTACGTCCGCGGCGTCCCAGGCACGCCCACGCTGCCGATCCACCTGCTGGCATACAACCAGGACGAGCTAGGTGCACAGCCGATCCTGCCCTACAACCTGCCGGCCCTGCCGCCGATCGACGCTGTCGACGCACTGGAGCTGGTCGACCCGTTGTTCCCGACCCTGCTCCCGACCTTCATGAGCATGACCTCGGGCCATCTGTACCTGGGCGCCAGCGGGTTCGTGGGCTGCGGAGGCGATCTCTTCTCGGCCTCCTTCGGGGGCGCCTTTCCCGCGCTCCCCTTCACGGCCCTGGGCCTCGGCTCCTGCGGAGACGAGGTCGATGCCCTGGCGGTGGTGCCGCCGGGCGACTTCTACTTCTCGTTGGCCCCCGGCTCTCCGTCCCTGCTCGTCGCCTCGCCGATCGCAGCCTGCACGTTGCTCGGCTGCAGCGCTGCGGACATCTTCGTGGCTCCGGGCGCAGGCGGCGTGGCCCTGCTCGCGCTGTCGGCCTCGGAGCTGGGGCTGCTGCCCACCGACAACGTGACCTCGCTGGCGATGCCCCCGTGCCTGGCGCCGCTGGGCATCGACTCCGACGGCGACGGGCACGACGACGCCTGCGACAACTGCACACTGGAGGCCAACCCGAGCCAGTTCGACGCGGACGTGGACGGCTACGGAAACCGCTGCGACGCCGACTACGACAACTCCGGCAGCATGACGATCGCCGATTTCGCGATCTACAAGCAGGGCCACGGCACGGCCCTCGGCTCGCCGTTCTATCGCCCGGACCTGGACTTCAACGAGAGCGGGTCGATTAATATCGGCGACTTCATCTTTTTCAGGCTGCGCCTCCCGATGCTGCTGCCCGGGCCCTCGGGTCTCGCCTGCGCCGGCACGCGACCCTGTAGCCACTGACGCAGCGGTGACGGCATCCGGGTTGCGCTTCGCGTGGACCCGCGAGGCGCGGCGGCGAGGGTCGCCGCCGCGGAGGCCGCAGCCGTGCTAGTCGGATCCGGACTGCGGTCCCGAGTGGCGGCCCTGGCGAGGGCGCCGCAGAGTACAAAGCGGCTGCCAGAGCTGCCGCTGTAGCGCGACGCGGCCGCGCGCGTCGAAGCGCAGGCCCTCGCGTTCGAGCAGCGCGCGCTGGTGCCGCTCGGCGCCCGGCTCGGCGCGCCGGCTGATCTCGCCGCGCGCGTTGATCACGCGGTGCCACGGCACGCCAGCATCGCGCAAGGCGGCGAGCGCGTATCCCACCTGCCGCGCCTGGCTCGGGAGGCCGGCAAGCGCCGCCACCTGGCCGTAGGTGGCGACGCGACCCTTCGGGATCCGCCGCACCACGGCGTAGATGCGCTCGTAACCGGACGCACGAGGCTCGCTGCGCTGCCGGCTCGCCGCGCGCGGCGCTCCGCGGTGCCGGGCGGCCGCCGTCACGCGCGCGACAGCACCCGGACGGCGTCGCCGACGCGCGCCTCGCCGGGCTCCAGCACCTTCCAGTAGACGCCGCGGAGGTTCCGGCTGCGCGTCTCCGGGGCCTGCACGAAGCGCAGCGCGTCGTGCCCGAAGCGCCCCTTGAATTTTAGGCAGCCGTCGTGAGGCATCGCCGTCATCTCGACCAGCGCCTCCCCTACGCGAAGCCGGGTTCCGACCGGCAGGTTCTCCGCCGAGAGTTCGAGCTCTACGAACAGGTTGTCGCCAAATAGCGTGAGCGCCTGGCCGTTCGCGATCAGCTCGGCGACGTCGAGCTGCATCACGGCGAGTTGGGCGTCGGCAGCGCGCGGCGGGCGGCGGCTCCACGCGTCACCCGGCACGCCGTGTTCCGGAGCGAGCCGAGACTGTGGCAGCAGTTCGCGGGAGCCGTCCGCGAGGCGGCGCACGATCCGCGCGAGGCGGCCGGTGGCTTTGGGCGCGGCCGGCAACCCGCGCAGGCCGGCCTCGAGCTCCGCAAGCGCGAGATGACGCGCGACCTCGCCCTCCGGGCCATAGGCCTCGCGCGCGAGCTTCGGCAGGTTTCGCAGCGCAGCGAGCAGTGAGCTGCGGTCGAAGAACACCTGATTCGAGCAGATCTGCCCCTCGCGCAGCTCGACCGTACAGGCGCCGTCCACTTCGACGCTGCGATCTCCGACCGGAATCGCGGCATGCCACAGATTCAGGAATCCATTCGCGAGCGGGAGCGAGCCCCGCTGCGTCCAGACCCAGCGCGGATTGCGCGCCAGCAGCTTGCGAAAGTAGGCGAGCAACGCGTCTCGCCCGCGCACGCCCTGCGGAACCGCAGGGTCGCAGTAGAACGCGTCCTCGCTGTAGAAGGAGGCGAGCAGCTCGGGGCGATTTCCGCTCCACGCCGGCAGCCAGCGCTCCGAGAAGGCCCGGGCCTGCGCTGCATCGAGCCCCTCGAAGTGCATACCCTCCTCAGCGACGCTCGCCTTGGCATTGCCATGCGGCATCGCGTCGCATCAGTTCGCGGTGGGTGTTCTGGCCTTCAGCAACGCCATCGCGGTGGCCACCAGCGCCGAAACCTCGCTCATGTTGCCCGGCACGATCATCGTGTTGTTCTTCTGGGCGAGATGGGCGTAGGCATCTACGGCCTTTTCGGCGACCTTCAGCTGCACCGCCTGCTCGCCGCCGGGGGATTGGATCGCGCTCGCGATCTTGCGGATCGCCTCGGCGCTGGCCTCCGCCACGGCCAGGATCGCCGAGGCCTCCCCCTGGGCTTTGTTGATCTCGGCCTGCCGCTGGCCTTCAGAGCGCGCGATGAAGGCCTCGCGCTCGCCGGTGGCGATGTTGATCTGCTCTTGCTTGCGGCCTTCGGAGGCTGCGATCAGCGCGCGCTTCTCGCGCTCGGCGGTGATCTGCGCCTGCATCGAGCGCAGGATCTCGGCCGGCGGCGTCAGGTCCTTGATCTCGTAACGCAGCACCTTCACGCCCCAATTCGACGCAGCTTCGTCGAGCGCGTTGACGACCGAAGCGTTGATCGCATCGCGCTCCTCGAAGGTCTTGTCGAGCTCCATTTTTCCGATCACCGAGCGCAGCAGCGTCTGCGCCAGCTGCGTGATCGCGAAGACGTAGTTGCTCGAGCCGTAGCTCGCGCGCATCGGGTCGGTGATCTGGAAATAGATGATGCCGTCGACCTGCAACTGCGTGTTGTCCTTGGTGATGCAGACCTGGCTCGGCACATCCAGCGGCACTTCCTTGAGCGAATGCTTGTAGCCAACGCGCTCGATGAACGGAATCACGAACTTCAGCCCCGGCGTGAGCGTGCGGTCATATTTTCCGAGCCGCTCGACGACCCAGGCGTGTTGTTGCGGAACGATCTTGAAGGTGCGGACGATGAAGAGCGCCGCGATTACGGCGACGATCACTGCGATTTCCATGGGGTGGGTTCTCGTGTCTGGAATCAGGCTTCGCTGCCTGGGGTCAGCACCAGCCAGTTGCCCTCGACGGCGCTGACGTGGTGATCTCCCGGTGCGGCATTCGCACCGGGTGCTAAGCGGGCGGTCCAGGTGGAGCCCCGGTATTGCACCCGCGCGGTGCGGTCGGCGGCCCAAAGGCTCACGTGCACGCGTTCGCCGATGTCGAGGTTCACGTCGCGGTTCTGCTGCGCCGGGGCCGAGCGGGGCTGGCGCGCGCGCCGCCAATGCCAGAGCGCGGTCGTGCCGCCGCCGGCGACCGCACCCACCACGATCTGCGCAGGAAACGCCAGGCCCAGGTGCGCCGCGATCGCGGCCGCCGCCAGGCCGAGCGCCATCATCAGCAGGTAGAGCGTTCCAGTGGCCAATTCGACCGCCACGGCCACACCGGCCGCGAACCACCAGAATGTTGCGGCGGATAGCTCCATGCGAACTCCTGGCGCAACGCGCGAGCGCACAGGGTAGGCGCCGCGGCGTCGCGACCCTTCCGTGGCTCGAGCATTCGCGGTTTGCGCGGCCGCGCTCCGGGTGATTCTCTTCGCGTCACACCCGAAGCGCCCCGACGAGCGCCGCTCAGCGGCTCGCGTACTTGACGCTGCAGCCGTAGGGCTCGGTTTCGCTCGGATTGGGCTTCGCGCCCTGCTTCTGCTGCGCGAGCGCGCCCTGCACGTAGTTCTGCGGCGTGTCCTTGCGGCCGTGAGGGTCGTCGTCGATCGCGCCCTCGTAGACGAGTCTCCCCTGCGGATCGATCACGAACATGTGAGGCGTCGTGCGTGCGCCGTAGGCGTGCCCCACGGCTCCCTTCGGATCTTGCAGCGTCGGATAGTCGAAGCCCTGCTCCGCCCTCCAGACCCGGCTCGCTTCGGGCGTGTTGTCGTGCGTCGAGTTCACCGCGAGCCAGACGACCTCGGCATCGGGATACTCGCGCGAGAGCGTCTCCATCGTGCCGGCGCGGTAATGACGCTGCACGAAGGGGCAGCCCGGGTTCGTCCACTCGAGCACCACGAGCTTGCCCGCATAGCTCGAGAGCAGGTGTGTCGCGCCGCTCTCGTCGCGCAGATCGAAGCCGGGGGCCGCCGCGCCGACCGCCGCCTGATCGGCGGCGCGCACTGCAGCCGCCGAGCCGATCAGCGAGATCGCGATGCAGAACGATCGGAATCGCAGTGCCTTGCGCATCTGAGTTCCTCCGCTGGCGATGCCGCGCTGCGCGCGGCGGGTTCAGCTCGTCGCGGCCGCCGCGCGCAGCGCGCGCAGCAGCCCCTCGACCGTGATCAGCTCGGACAGCAGCTCCGGCTGCTCCGGTCGCCGGGGATCGTAGACGAGATACAGCGGGACTCCAGCCCGCCCGTGGCGCGCGAGCTCCGCGCGGATCGCGTCGTCGCGGCGCGTCCAGTCGGCCACGAAGACTGCATAGCCGAGGGCCGCGAACTCGGCCTCGACGCGGGCGTCCGCGAGCACCGCGCGCTCGTTGAGCTTGCAGGTGATGCACCAGTCCGCCGTGAAGAGCACGAATGCGGGCTGACCCGTTGCGAGCGAAGCCGAGAGCGCCGCGGAAGAGAAGGGACGCCGCGTCCCGGCCGCCGTCGGATCGCTCCGCTGCGGCATCGCCGCAGCCGGCGCAGTCGGCAGCCACGCCGGCCCTGCGACGAGCGCGAGCGCGAGCGCGGCGATCGCGACGCGCGCAGCGCCAACGCGGCCCGCGCGCTGGAAGCCGCCGAGCACGGCCGCGCCAGCGCCGAGCAGCGCGAGCTGCAGGAGGGCCGCGCCGAGCGAGCCCGCACCCGCGAGACCCAGCAACAGCGAGAGCAGCCACGCGCTGGTCGCGGCGAGCGCCAGGCCGAGCGCGACGCGCAGACCCCGCATCCAGGGCCCGGGCCGCGGCAAGAACGCGAGCAAGCCCGGCAGCGCGGCGGTCGCGGCGAAGCGCACCGCGAGCCCGAGCCCGATCGCGGCGAAGACCGCGAGGATCTCCACGCCCGAGCCCGCAAACGCGAAGCCGAGCGCCGTCCCGAGGAAGGGCGCCGAGCACGGCGTCGCGAGCACGACCACCAGCAGGCCTTCGAAGAGGCTGCGCAGCGGGCCGCTCGCTCGCTGGCCCAGCTCCGCGAAGGGCTGGGCTGCGGTGCCGAACGCGTACACGCCGAAGAAATCGAGTGCGAGCAGGAAACACAGGCCCGCGAGCGCCGCGACATAACGCGGATCCTGGAACTGGAAGCCCCAGCCCACGGCGATGCCGGCAGAGCGCAGCACGAGCACGAGCGCCGCGAGCGCGAGCAGGCTCGCGACGACGCCGAGCGTGTAGGCCGCGGCGTGCCGCAGCGCCTCGCGGCGCGAACGCGCCGCGCTCTCCACGAGCGCGAAGAGCTTGACCGCGAGCACCGGCAGCACGCAGGGCATCAGGTTCAGGATCAGGCCGCCCACGAAGCCGAGCGCGAGCGCCGCGAGCACGCCGATGCGGTCGCGCGCCGGAGCAGAGCTCGATTGGCCGCGCGCTGCGCTCGCCGCGGGCGCTGCGAGCTCTGGACCGCGCGGCAGCGGCGCCTCGATTTCGATGTGCCGGAGTCGGCCCTTCGCGTCGCGCAGCGCGAGCAGCGCGCGCAGCGTCGCGTCGCCGGCCGGCGGATCCGCGCTCGCCTGGCCCTCGAGCTGAACGCGGAGCCCGGAGCGCCCGGCGTCGAGCGGCTCGAGAGCTGTCGCGCGCAGCGAGAGCTGCGGCACCCGCTCGGGCAGGAAGACTTCGAGTGGAGCCTCGGTTGCGGGCGCCAAGTGACTGCAATCGCGATGGGTTTCCGGGCAGGTCTCGAGCTCGATCGAGACCCCGAAGCGCTCGCTCGGGCGCAGCACTTCGCGGGTCCGCTGGACGCGAATGCGCGCGCCGAAGTCCGCGGCTCGCAGCGGCCGCAGCGCCGCGAAGTGATCGAAGCGCGCGCGGATCGCAGTCGGCGCGGCAACGGAGGCGTCGCCCGCTGCGCCTAGCGCGAGCGGCAGCACGAGCGCGAGCTCGCCCGGCACGCACTCGAGCCGGCAGACGAGGAAGCGCAGCTCTGCAGCGAGCAGCTGCGTCGCGCCGCCGCGAGCGGCCGCCGCCGGCTCGAAGCGCGCCTCGCGCCAGAGCAGCACCTCGCCTTCGTAGCCGTAGTTGATCATGCTGCCGCCGTCGAAGACGAAGGCGCGCGGCGCGGGCCATTCGAGCGGGCTCGTGACGAGGCCGGGCGCCGCGATCTCGATCTCGGTCGGAGCGCCGGTATCGCCCGGATTCTTCCAGTAGAGGTGCCAGCCGGGCGCGAGCGAGAACAGCGCGCCGACGCGGAAGCGCTCGCCCGCCGCAACCAGCTCGGCGTCCGCGAGCAGGCGCACCTGCACCCGCGGCTCGCCCGCATCGAACGCGGTCGTGCCGGTCGCACCGGGCGGGCCCGGCGGAAGCGAGGGGCCGGGAGCTCCCGGGCTCGCGGCCGCGGAAGACGCAAGCGCGCAGCCCAGCAGAGCCGTGGCTGCGATTCCCGCGCGCGATCGCCGCACCAGGCTGCTGCACCCCATTCGAGGGAGCATATCGCCAGCGCTTCAGGGCGAGCGGCGTGCCTGCATCCGCCCGCTCGGCGGCCGGCGCCCGCCGCCGGCCGATCCCGCTCTCGGAGCCCCCCTGCGCCGACGGCGGGGGCAGCAGGATTTCCGCAGCTGGGGCGCGCACCTCGACGAGGTGCTCGAGGCGCGGTTCGGAGCCGCGCCGCGGCGGCGCGCTCAATCGGGCGCAGTGCGCACCCGATGAGCCGGGAGTGGCAAGCGCGATGCCCGAAATCGGGCGAGGCAGCGAAGTGCAGCGCGGACCGGGCCAGCATCCGGCGGCGCCAGCGCTCCGCCCGGCACGAGCGCTCTCGCCCGCGGCCCACGCGTCGCTCGCAGCCGCAGTCGACGCCTATCTCGCCGAGACCAGCTCGCACGCCTATCGCGAGAGTCCGGAGGGGCACCGCGCCCGCGCGCAGCTCCTGACCGGGCGCAGCCAGCGCAGCCGGCGCAGCGTCGTGCCGTGGATCGCCACGGCGCTGCCGCTCGAAGGCGCGCGTATCCTCGAGATCGGCTGCGGCACCGGCTCCTCGACCGCCGCGCTCGCCGAGCAAGGCGCGCGCGTGACCGCTGTCGACATCGACGCCGCGGCGATCGCCGTCGCGCGCACGCGCTGCGAACTCTATGGCCTCGAGCTGCCGGAATTCCTGGTCGGGAACGCGATCGAGATCCTCCCGAAGTGCACGCGCGGCAGCTTCGATCTGATCCTCTTCTACGCGTGCCTCGAGCACATGACCGACAGCGAGCGCTTCGAGGCGCTGCGCGCGAGCTGGCAACTGCTGACGCCGGGCCAGCTGCTGGGGGTCGTCGAGACGCCGAATCGCCTCTGGCCGATGGACGACCACACCTCACAGCTGCCCTTCTTCCACTGGCTGCCGGACGCGCTGGCCTTCGCCTACTCGCAGCACAGCCCGCGCGCGTCGGTGCGCGATCGCTACCGCGAGGTGTCGGAGTCCGCGATGCTGGAGTTCCTGCGGCGCGGCCGCGGCGTCAGCTTCCACGAGTTCGAGCTCGCGCTGGCTCCGATCGCCGAGCTCTGCGTCGTGAGTCACCTCGCGGAGCGCGAGCGCCGCAGCCAATCCTGGCCGCGCCGGCTGCGCGCGCGGCTGCGCCCGGACTTCGAGGCGCGCTTCCGCCAGTTGTTGCGCGAGCGATTGCCGGGCCTTCCCACGGCCTTCTGCGAGCCCCACCTCGACCTGCTGCTGCGCGCGGGCCCCTGAGCGAGCGGGTGCCGCACGCAGCCTATTCGCGATTCCGAAGCACCAGGGGGAAGCGGGCGTTGACGGTCTCGCGATTCCCTACTTCTTGGCGCCGAGGTAGTCCGAGATCCAGCCGATCATCGTCTTGTACATGCCGTCGATGATGCCGACGGCCTGGGCCTCCGGAACGCCCTTCGGCTCGATTTCGGCGCTCCAGTCGAGGCGCGCACGGCCCGGGCCGGCGTCGCTGACCTTCATCGTCGAGCGGTAGCCGGTGACCGGAAACGGGATCCCGACCGGGATCGAGTACACGATGCTGCGGCCGGCTTCGTCGACCTTCTCGAGCTGCTCGTGGATCTCGTGCTTCGCGCCGAGGAAGCGGATCATGCCCGGGCCGGAGCCCTGGAGCTTCACGTTGCCGGCACCCGGGATCCAGCCGACGTTCCCGAAGTCGCGCACGACGGCCCAGAGCTTGTCTGCGGAGACCGCGATCTCGCCGCTCACCTTGACCACTGCCATGACGTCGTCCTCCTGTTGCGCCCGCGCCCCCGGCACCGCGCGGCGCGCATTCTAGACGATCCCTGCCCGCGGCTGATAGCCTGCGCCCGGAGCCGCGCAAACTCCGGGAGGCGGCGCCCATGACGCGCAAGGTGGCATTCATCACGGGCGCGAGCCGCGGCATCGGCCGCGCGGCGGCGCTGGCGCTCGCCGAGGTCGGCTACGACATCGTCGCGACCGCGCGCAGCCTGCATGCCGGCGAGGCGCGCGAGTACTCCTCCAGCGTGAAGCGCTCGCTGCGCATCGCGCTGCCCGGCAGCCTCGAGGAGACCGCCGCTGCCGTGCGCGAGCGCGGCCGCGAGGCGCTCGTCTACCGCCTCGACCTGCTGGATCGGGCCTCGATCGACGCCGCACTCGAGCAGGCCCTCGGAAAATGGGGCCGCATCGACCTGCTGCTCAACAACGGCATCTACCAGGGGCCGGGACTGATGGATCTCTTCCTCGACGTGCCGCTCGCGGACGTAGAGAAGATCTTCCAGGGCAACGTCTTCTCGCAGATCCACCTGACGCAGAAGGTGCTGCCGCAGATGCTCGAACGAGGGTCCGGGATCCTGATCAACATGACCTCGGGCTCCGCGCTGCAAGACCCCCCCGCTCCCGCGGGCCAGGGCGGCTGGGGCTTCGTCTACGCGGCGTCGAAGGCCGCCTTCCACCGCATGGTGCCGCTGCTGCACGTCGAGCACGCGCAGCGCGGCCTGCGCTGCTACAACGTCGAGCCTGGTTATGTACCGAACGAGGCGCAGCGCGCGATGCTCGGCGCCGCAAATCCGATCGATCGGCACTTTCGCGGCGCCCCGCCCGAGGTCCCCGCGGCCGGCATCGCCTGGCTCGCGAGCGCGCCCGAGGCCGCCGACCTCGCGGGACACACGGTCTTCGTGCAGAAGCTCGTGAAGCAGCGCGGCCTGCTGCCCGGCTGGCCGCCGCCGCGCCCGAGCAGCGCGTGAGCGCAGCCGGGCCGTCGCAGCCGGAGCCCCCGCGCGAGTCGTTCTGGCTCACCGCGCGCGCTCGCAGCTTCCGCTTCGCGCTGCGCGGGCTGGTGCGCGTGCTCACGAGCCAGCACAACGCGTGGATCCACGCGGTCATCAGCGCGGCCGTGGTCGCGCTCGGATTCCTGCTCGGCCTCGCGCGCCTCGAGTGGGCGCTGCTCGCGCTCGCCATCGGTCTGGTCTGGGCCGCGGAGGCACTGAATACCGCGATCGAGTCGCTCGCGAACCGCGTCTCGCAGCAGCGCGACCCGTGGATCGAGAGCGCGAAAGATGCCGCGGCCGGCGGCGTACTCGCAGCCGCGCTCGCCGCCGCGGCGGCTGGAGTCTTCGTGCTGGGACCGCGGCTGCTCGCGCGGGTCGCGCCGCTGTTCGGAATCGACTGAAGCCTGAACCGCGTGTGCCGGCCGCCGCGGGAATGGCAGCTTGCGGTGCTAGTGGGATGTGCTCCCGAGATCCGAAACTCCGCATCGGGGTCGGCCGGTACGACTTCTGCTGTGGACCTCGGGAGCCAACCACCTAACGAATAAGCAAGCGCTGTGCCAATCGCACAGCATTGATTTTCCGGCGGATTTCGCATCGGGGCGTGGTCAGCAGAAAATTTTTTCCTGTAAGCGGTAAGATTTTTCCATTTCGCGGAAAAGTTTTTCCCACTCCCCTGCGATGGGGCTCGAGAAGCTGAGGGGGAATCTCCGTAGCGCGTCTACCGCAGGAACAGGCGGTAGGCCGGATTGGACGTTTCGTCGAACCAGGGAAAGCCGAGCGCCTCGAGGTGGGCCTCGAACTGCGCCACTTCCGCCGGGGGCACCTGGATGCCCGCGAGCACCCGTCCGCTCGCGGCGCCGTGGTTGCGGTAGTGGAACAGCGAGATGTTCCAGCGCGGAGTGACTACGTCCAAGAAGCGCGCGAGCGCGCTGGGCCGCTCCGGGAATTCGAAGCGCAGCACGCGCTCATGCTCGACCTGCGCCGCGCGCCCCCCCACGAGATGCCGCGTGTGCAGCAGCGCGACCTCGTTCCCACTCAGATCGAGGACCGCATAACCCTGCGCGCGAAGCTCGGCCAGCAGCTTTGCGCGCTCGGCGTCGCCGCCGCGCAGCTGCACGCCGACGAAGATGTGCGCCTCGTCGCCTTCGGCGGCGCGGTAGTTGAATTCGGTGATGCCGCGCGCTCCCAGCGCATGGCAGAGCCTGCGGAAGCTGCCGGGGCGCTCGGGAATCGTCACCGCGAAGATCGCCTCGCGCTTCTCCCCGAGCTCGGCGCGCTCGGAGATGTGCCGCAGGCGATGGAAATGGATGTTCGCGCCGCTCTGGATCGCGACCAGCCTGCGGCCCTGCCCGCGTCCGCCCTCGCCCTCGAGCCACTTCTTCATGCCCGCCACGGCGAGCGCGCCCGCGGGCTCGGCGAGCACGCGCGTCTCCTCGAAAAGATCCAGGATCGCCGCGCAGATCTCGTCGACCGTGACGACGACGACGCCGTCGAGCGCGCCCTGCACGACCCGAAAGGGCTCCTCGCCGATCTGCTTGACCGCCGCGCCGTCGCAGAAGATCCCGACCCGCGGCAGCGCAACGGGCCGGCCCGCGGCGACGGCCGCCGCGAGGCAGGCGGCGTCATCGGGCTCGACCGCGATCACGCGCGTGCCGGGCGAGTGGACCTTCAGATAGGCGAGCACGCCCGCGAGCAATCCGCCTCCGCCGACCGGAACGAAGATCGCGTCGATCGGATTCGGCTGTTGGCGCAGGATCTCGACCGCGATCGTGCCCTGCCCCGCGATCACTTCGGGGTCGTCGTAGGGATGCACGAAGACCGCGCCGCGCCGGGAGGCTTCGAGCTCTGCCACCTCGCGGGCGTCGTCGTAGCTGTCGCCGTGAAGCATCACCTCGGCGCCGAGACTCCGCACGGCCTGGACCTTGATCTCGGGGGTCGTGGTCGGCATCGCGATCCAAGCCGGGTAGCCGAGCCTTGCCGCGGCGAGTGCGACGCCCTGCGCGTGGTTGCCCGCGGACGCCGCGATGATTCCGCGCTCGCCCTCGGCTCGCGTGAGCTTCGAGATCTTGTTATAGGCGCCGCGCAGCTTGAAGGAGAAGACCGGCTGCAGATCCTCGCGCTTGAGCCACACCTGCTCGCCGAAGCGTACAGAGAGCTTCGGCGCCGGATCCAGCGGCGTTTCGCGCGCGACGTCGTAGACGCTCGCGCGCAGGATCCGCTCGACCGTCGCTTCGATCATCGCGCCGGAGAATAGCGGTGGGCCCGGCGCTCCGGACCCTGCGAACTCGGGACGCTCAGAACCAGTATTGGAGGCTGGCCCCGAACTGGGCGTAGTCCGCGCCGTCGGCGTCGTCCCAGGCCCACAGGTAGATGACCTCGAGATCCGCTCCGAAGTGCCGCGTGATCGGGATCTCGAGGCCGAGGCCCATCCGCGCGGCAGCGTCGTCCTCGTCCCGGTGCCCGAACCCGACGTGGTAATAGCCGATGCCCGCCTGCAGATAGGGCTGCGCATAGCGCAACGGAAAGAAGCCCTTGAAGTTCCCGCCGAGAAAGAACGTCTCGAGTTCGGAGTTCCCAGGTCGATCGAAGCCCTCGACCCAGTCCAGCACGAGCTCCGCGCCGAAGGTGGGGTTTCCCCGGAAGCCCGCGCGCGTCGAGAAGCCGCCGGCTCCCTTCACGCGGCCGAAGCCGTCGGTATTCGGCGCCGCGAGGAAGCCGCCGATCCCGGCGTAGAAGCCGCTCTCGCGCGGCGCGAGCGCCCCGCGGAATCCGCTCTGCGCCTCGCCTCCGCTCTCCTCCCACGTCTCCTGAGCGCGCAGCGGCGGCGCCGCGCAGAGCAGCGCCGCGAGCGCGACCGCGCCCGCGATCCCAGGTAGATCTCGAAAGCTCAGCTCGGAATCTCGAAGCCGGGCGGGAGCGTGCCGTCCATCCAGCTCTGCTCCTCGACCCGCACCTGGATGCGCCAGCCCGAGGACGTGCGACGCAGCTCGTCGTTGTAGTAGCCCCCGATGAAGAACAGGTGCAGGCCACCGCCGGGCTTCGCCGCGCCCATCGGGTTGTAGAACATCGTGCGCGCGGTCGCGCGATCTCCGGCGAGACGCACGACGGAGTTCGAGATCAGGTGCTGCGTCATCGCGAAGTGCGAGAGCGCTCGCTGCAGCCAGGCCTTGACCTCGGGATATTTTCCGCGCACGCCACCCGAGCCGGTGTAGTCGACGTCGGCGTCGGGGCTGAAGACGCTGTCGAGCAGCTTCCAGTCCTTCTCGTCGATTGCGACCGTGTAGCGCGTGAGTAGGTCTTGAATCAGCAGGCGGTCGGCCAGCTCTCGGTCCGTGAGCACGGGATCGGGCATCGGGGCTCCTTGCGAGTCGCCGCAGCATAGCCGGGATGCGGTAGCTTCGGCGCCCGGCCCGTGCTGAGCGAGGAGCCGACGTTGGAGCTGTTGCTGATCCGCCACGCGCGCCCCGAGCGCGAAGAGAACTCCGACGGGCGAGCGGCCGATCCGCGGCTTGCCGCGAGCGGCCGCGAGCAGGCGCTCGCGCTGGCGCGCTGGCTCGCCGCCGAAGCGCTCGACGCCATCTACGCGAGCCCCCTGCGGCGCGCGCTCGAAACCGCCAGGCCGCTGCTCGAGCGGCGCGCGCTCGCGCTCCGCGTGGAGGAGGGGCTCGCCGAGTACGACCGCGGCGAGTCGCGCTACATCCCGCTCGAGGAACTCAAGCGCCAGGACCCCGCAGCCTGGCGCGAGTTTGCGAGCCGCGGCCCCTATGCAGGGCGCGACCTGCAGCCCTTTCGCGCCACGGTTGCGCGCGCGGTCGAGGAGATCGCACGCGCGCATCCGGGCGGACGCGTCGCGCTCGTCTGCCACGGCGGAGTGATCAACGCCTGGGCGGCCGAGGTGTTGGGCCTCGAGGGCACGATCTTCTTCGAGCCCGCCTACACCAGCGTGAGTCGCTTCCTGGTCGCCCGCGACGGCGCGCGCGGCGTCAAGAGCCTGAACGAAACCGCGCACCTGCGAAAAATCTAGCCCTGCGACGCGTCTCGAGCCAGCGACGAAATCGGGGGCAGCGGGCAGCCGCCCAGCGCCTGCTCGAGCACGGCGCCTGCGGCGATCAGCTCGTGCTCGCGGAAGGGCCGGCCCACGAGCTGCACCCCGACCGGCAGCCCGTCGCTCGCGAGTCCTGCCGGCACCACGAGCGAGGGCAGCGCCATGAAGTTCGCCCAGGTCGCCGCACTTCCGGCGCCGAGCATCGGGATCCGCTCGCCGTCGACGTCGAGCTCGCGCTCGCCGCGCCGAAAGGCCGTCGTCGCATAGCACGGGGCGACCAGGATCGGGTACTGCTCCAGCCACGTGCGGCCCTGCGCCTGGAGCTGCATGCGACGGAATCGCGCGTGCGTGAGAGCGCGCGCGTCGATCGCGAGGCTGCGCATGTACTCGCGGCGCTCGCGCCACTCGGGGTCGACCTCGTCGTAGCGATCCTCCGGGATCGCGGCGTCCGCGTAGTAGGCGCCCTCGAGCATCAAGATCGGCCAGAACACCTCCTGCGCCTCCGCCACGGCCGGCGGCTGCCGCGCCTCGACTGCGGCGCCCGCGCCCTCGAGCGCGCGCGCGGCGGCTTCGACGCGCTCCTGCACCGCGCGCGCGACGCGCGTGGTTCCGGGGTTTCCGATCGCGATGCGCAGCGCGCGCAGATCCACCGCGGCCGGATCGCCGAGCGTTGCATCGACCGTGAACGGATCCCGCGCGTCATAACCCGAGAGCACGCGCAGGCCCAGCCAGGCGTCGCCGCAGCTGCGCGCCATCACGCCGTTCACGACGTACTGCCGGATCGGGTCGGGAAACAGGCCGGGCAGCGGAATGCGGCCGGGCGTCGGCATCAGACCGACGCTGCCGCAGAAGTGGCTCGGCACGCGCACCGAGCCCGCGGCGTCCTTGCCGAGGCCGAGTGGCGAGAGCCGCGCGGCGAGCAGCGCGGCCTCGCCGCCGCAGGAGCCGCCCGGCGTGCGCGCGAGATCCCAGGGATTGCGCGTCTCGCCGAAGAGCGGGTTCCCGCAGTCGTAGTTCAGCCCGAACTCGGGCAGATTGCTCTTGACCAGCGGAACTCCGCCCGCCGCGCAGAGTCGCTCGACCGCAATCGCGTCGCACTCGGGAATTCGCTCTGCGTAGAGGCGCGAGCCCGCGGTGGTTCGGGTACCCGCGGTGTCGAAGGCGTCGTTGATCGAGAAGGGGACGCCGCAGAGCGGAGTGACACCCCGGCCGCTCGCGAGCATCGCATCCGCCGCCTGCGCGGCGCGCCGCGCGCGGAGCTCCATGCGCGCGACCCCCGCGCGCAGCAGGGGATCGACGCGATCGAGCGCATCGAGATAGGCGTCGAGCACCTCCACCGCTCCGAACTCGCGCCGGCGCAGGCGCGCAGCGAGCTCGGCCGCGCCGAAGGCCGTGATCTGCGTCATGCCTGCTCCTGCGCCTGCGCAGCCGCCTCGAGCTGAGCGAGAAACGCGAGGATCGCCTCGCGCAGCGGCGGCGGCGCGGGCGGATACGCGTGACGTTCGAGCGGCTCGAGCGCGGACGCGTCGATCTCGCGCCAGAGTCCGCCCATCGGCGAGTTGCCGGCGCTGACCCCCTCGATGCAATCGATGTGGCGGCCCGCGTCGAAGGCCTCGAGCGCCAGGCGCGTGAGCGCGGCAAGTGCGCGCTCGGAGGATCCGGCTTCGAGCTCGTAGAGCGCGAGATAGCGCGCCGCGCCGGGCGTCGGACTCGCGTTCTCGAAGCGCCGCGCGCACAGGAAGCCCACCGCGCGCGAGAGGTCGGGCAGGTGCGTGTGGCTGTACCAGCGGTTGAACTCGAGCTCGCGGGCGGGATCGCTGCAATTCGAGAACATCAGCTGCAGGATGCGGGCCACGAGATCTCCTCGCCCGGCGCGCTGCCGCGCCAGCAGAGCGCTACTCAGGCGTCCGGGAACAGCGAGCCCAGGTCTTCGGAGCTGAAGGCGTAGCGCTCGCCGCAGAACTCGCAGCGCACCTCCTGCCCGCTGCCGGACGCCGCGATCTCGCGCACTTCCTGGCGCCCGAGCAGGTGCAGCGTCCGGCGCGCGCGCGCGCGCGTGCAGGGGCAGAAGAAACGCGGCTCGAGGCGCTGGCGCTCGGAGCAGCCCAGCTCGGCGAGCAGCTGGTCGACGATGGCGTCGCCGCGCAGGCCGAGGCGCACCAGCTCGGCTGCGTTCGGAAGCAGGCGCACGTTGCGCTCGAGCCGTGCCAGCGCAGCTTCCGACGCACCGGGCAGCGCCTGCACCAGGAAGCCCGCGGCGGCGTCGACCTCGCCTTCGGCATCCAGGCCCACCGCAAGCCCGATGGCCGACGCGGTCTGCTCGCTCTCGCGGAGATAATGGGCGAGGTCGGTGGCCACCTCGCCGGTCTCGATCCGGACGATGCCGTTGTAGGGGCTGCGCCAGCTCGGATGGTGGCGCACGACCGTCAGCGTGCCGGCGCCGATCGCGGCGCCGATGTCGAGCTGGCCGTCGCGCGGCTCCGGACTCGCGCCCGGCTCCGAGACGGTTCCGCGCACACGGCCGTCGGAGTCTGCGATTGCAGTCAACAGGCCTAGCGGTCCATTGCCGCGGAACAGCAGCTGCACGCTCTGCTCCTGTTTGTTTCCGACCGCGAGCAGCACCGCGCCGAGCAGTGCGCGGCCGAGCGCGCTCTTCGCAGTCGGAGACATCGGGGTACGCCCGGTCGCGTCGCTCACGGCCGCGGTCGCGACGACGGCTCGCACCGAGACGTCGCCGCCCGCGGAGACCGCGCGCACGAGCTCGTCGGCCGCTGCCCGGATCGGCCTCTGCGCCACCGCTGCCATCTCCGCTCCACTCCCGGACCCGCCGGGCTTTACACAACTTTACCCGGCGCACACCGCCGCGAAATCGGCGCAGACGACTCTCTGCCCGAGAGCCGCGAGCTTCGCCACGGAACGGCGAGCCCTCGGCGAAGCCACCTCATCAGGGAAGGAGCATGCATGAAGCGGCGGCGCTTCCTCTACGGGTCGGCACTGGTCGGCGGGATCGGCGTCAGCGGCCTGGCCGCGGCCCTGCTGACTTCGCCCGCGCTGGCGGGACATCCCGGCTGGCATGGACGCCTCGGCCACGGACCCGGCCACGGCTTCTGCCCGGGCGCGCGCAGCTCGTCCTCACGCACGAGCGCCAGCGCGAGCGCGGCTGGCGCCGGCACCGCTGGTTCCGAGGCGAATGAACGCGCAAGCACACGGGCGAGCCGGGCGGCCGCCCACCGCGGCGGCCGCCCTGCTATCCCCTCCCCCGTGTCGGCCCGGATCCTGATCGTCGACGACGACGCCGAGCTCGCGCGCATGCTGGCCGAGTACCTGCGCCAGGCCGGATTTCCCTGCGAGCACCGCGCCGACCTGCGTTCCGCGCGCGTCACACTCGCCGGTCCGGCGCCCTGTGCGGAGCTCGTGATCCTCGATCTGATGCTGCCGGACGGCGACGGGCTCGAATTCTGCAGGCAGCTGCGCGCGGGTGCGATCGGTACGGCCGCAGAGCGCCAATGACGCGACTCTACCTCCGCATCTACCTGGCGTTCCTCGGCATCGTGCTGGGCTTCGCGGCGATCGCGGGCGCGCTGCTCTGGATCGCCGAGGGGCCGCTCATCGAGCGCGAACCCCTCGCGCCGATCGCGGCGCTCGTCGAGCTGATGCTGCCGCCGCCGGACGCGCCGCGCGCAGAGCTGCAGGCGCGCCTCGAGCGCATCGATCGCGCGCTCGGAGGCGGCGCGGCCCTCTTCGACGCGCAGCGCCACGAGCTCGCGCACGCCGGCGCCGCGCTGCCGCCACCGCGCCCGGGCCGGCGCGGCCACCACCTGCTGCGCTTGCGCCCGGCACCGCCCGCAGCCGCGCTGGAGCTCAGCGATGGGCGCTGGTTCGTCGCGCGCCCGCACGCGCCCGGCGCACGCCGGCACCACGCGCTGTGGCTGCTCGCGCTGTTCGCGGGCGCGCTCGCGCTCGGCGCACTGCCGCTCGCGCGCAGCATCACCAGGCGCCTCGAGCACCTCTCGCGCGAGGTCGAGTCCTTCGGTGCGGGCCGCCTCGACGCGCGCGCACCGATCGAGGGCCGCGACGAGATCGCGCACCTGGCTTCGCGCTTCAACCGGGCCGCGGCCCAGATCGAAGCGCTGGTCGGCTCGCAGCGCGCGCTGCTCGCGAGCGCGTCGCACGAGCTGCGTTCACCGCTCGCGCGCCTGCGTCTCGCGGTCGAGCTGATCGACGCACCCGAATGCCCGCCCGAGCGCCGCGCAGAGCTGCGCGAGAGCGTGTACCGAGACGTCGCGGAGCTCGACGCCGCGATCGAGGAGCTGCTCGCGGTGTCTCGCCTCGACCTCGTCGACGCGACAGTGGCCTACAGCGAGGTCGACCTGCTGGGTCTCGCGGCCGAGGAGTGCGCCCGCGCCGGGCCCGAGATCCGCGTCGAAGGCCCTGGGGACCCTGCGGACGCACGCGTGCTCGGCGATGCGCGCAGCCTGCGGCATCTGATCCGGAACCTGCTCGCGAATGCGCAGCGGCACGCGCCGGGCGCGTCAGTCGAGCTCCAGATCGCCGCGCGCGACGGCGGCGGCTGTTGGCTGCGCGTCTCGGACACCGGGCCCGGCATTCCGGAGCAGCGGCGCGAGCAGATTTTCGAAGCCTTCCAGCGCGGCCCCGCTGCGCATCTCGGCGCGGCGACTTCCGGCGCAGGACTCGGTCTCGCGATCGTGCGCCACATCGCAAGGCACCACGGCGGCGACGCGCGCGCGCTCGCGCGCGCGGGCGGCGGTCTCGTGATCGAGGTCGAGCTGCCCGGCCGCGCCTGAATTGCCCGCGAGGTGCGCGGCACTCGCATCAATAGAAGATGCGCTCCCAACCCGTGGCGTGAGGCGCGAGGAACACCGCGGTGAGCTTCATGCTCGTGTGCCGCCAGACGCCGGCGGAGCACGCGTACTCGTCGTCCTCGAAGCCCGCCATCCAGTGCGGGCGGCCGTCCTGCGTCGTGCAGGGCGACAGGATGTCCCAGCGGCCGCTCGCGCGGTCGCCGCGCACTTCGATGCGCGGCTTCAGGAAGTAGTGCCAGCTGAACTGCAGCGTCGGCTGCTGCATGCGCGCGCGCAGCTCGGCGCGCCCGCGCGAGACTCCCAGCGCGGGCCCGCCGTCCCATACGGCGTCCTCGCTGAAGAGCTCCGCAATCTCGGCGCCAACGCGCGCGAGCGCGTCGGCCTCGATCACCTTCCCCTTCGAGAAGCGCCGATCGACCAGCTCCGCATAACGCGCCTTCAGGCGCTCGATCGCCTGTACCGCCTCGACGTCCGCGAGCCGCGCCTCGAGTGCGCGCAGCCGGGCCTCGAGCGCCGCTGTGTCCGCCACCGCCTTGCCTCCCGGCTGCGCAGGGTAGGCGCGCGCCGTCAGCGGCGCCCGGACGCAGGCAACGCCCCGCGCGGGTCGCCGGGAAGCTCGCGCGCGCTGAAGGCGAGCAGCAGGCCCTGCGTGTCGTCCGGATGCGCGAGCAGCAGGGCGCGCTCGGGATCCTCGCGCAGCACGCGCACGCCCTCCCCCGCGAGCACCGAGCGCACCGCTTCGAGCTCCCGCACGCGCAGCGCCATCAAGTGCATGCGGGGCCGCGGCGGGAGCGGGCCCCAGAGCCGTGCGTGCTGCTCGGGGTCCTGCGGCAGTCGGTACAGCGCGAGCACGGCGTCGCCGAGCGAGACCGCTGCGGCCGGCTCCGCCAGCGGTGCCGCAGCGTCTTCGAATAGCACCGAAGCCGGCCACAGCCGCTGGAGATTCGCGAGGGCCGCGCCCGGATCGCGCACCAGCGCGCCGAACCACGCGACGCGCGGCGGATCCAGCCTCGGCTCGCAGCGCCGCTTCGGCAGCGCCGCGCCGAAGCGCGGGTCGAAGTGCCAGGCCTTGTCGGCCCACTCGAGATGGATGCCCTCGGTGTCCGAGGGGTGCGTGAAGCACCAGCCCTGTGCGGGGTCGCCGGCGATGCGCAGCCCGAGCCTGCGGAAGTGCTCTGCGGCGGCGCCCAGATCCTCGACCTGCAGCGCGATGCCAGTCAACCCGTACCCGTTCCGCTTGACGAAGCGCGCGGGTGGGCCTTCGGGCAGCGTCGGCTCCATCAGCTCGATCGCCGAGTCGCCGATCCAGCTGCAGCCGCCCTTGCGAGCGACGAGCGGATCCGGGTGGTCGCTGTACTCGAGCTCGCGCGCCCCACAAACGCGCTCCAGCCACGCGAGCGCCGCCGCATGCGCCGGCACCGCCGCGGTCGCATGAAAACACCACCGCACCCGGACGGGGCTATTTGAGGGGACGGACCTCACACCACCGAGCACGGACGTCAGATTGTGGGGATAGTCAGATTCTCTCGCGCGATCGGATTGCCAGGGCATTCCGCCGGAGAGAATCTGACTATCCCCACAATCTGACGTCCGTGCTCGCGCTCTAGGGGGTGCAGGGACCGGGGACTTCGACGGTTTCGGTGTCGCGGCCCGAGTGGAGGACCGTACCGGGCAGCTTTCCAGTGAGCTCTTGGCCGCGGACGATCTCGGCGCCGTTCACGATCACGTGGGAGATTCCGATCGCATCCGCGTAGAGACGGCTCGCGCCCGCGGGCAGGTCTGCGCGGGTGTAGGTCGGGCCGCAGTCCACGCTGGCCGGGTCGAAGACCACGACATCCGCCCGCCAGCCCTGCTGGATGCGGCCGCGCTCGCGCAGGCCGTAGAGGCGCGCGGGCTTGTCGGTGAGCTGGCGCACGGCCTCCTCGAGCGGCAGCAGCTGGTGTTTGCGCACGCCGTTGCCGAGCACCTGGGTCGTCTGCGCGAAGGTATCGATCATGTCGAGGTGCGCGCCCGCATCCGAGGCGCCGATGATCGTGCGGTCGTCGAGCCAGCAGCGGCCGCGCTCCTTCCAGCTCGCGTCGTCGTTGCCCGAATTCGGCGGCATGAACGAGGTGCGCAGGCCGTCCGCGAGCGCGACCTCGAGCAGCGCGTCGAAGGGCGAGAGCTTCAGCGCTTCGGCGACGTCCCCGACGCGCTTGCCCTTCCAGCGCGCGGTGTCGGCGCTGAAGGTGTCGGCGATCTGCATCTTCTCCCAGTTGGCCAGGAAGCGCAGCGAGCCCGAGGCCTCGGATTTCGCGCGCCGGTCGAGCTCCGCTCGAGTGGCCGGATCGCGCAGCCGGCGCATGCGCTCCTCGATCGGCAGCTGGAACAGCGGCGCCCAGCCGTCGAGCGCGTCGAAGATGAATCCCCCGAAGAGGTTGATCCGGACCTGCATCGCCTGCGGGACCGTCAGCGCGAGCACTTCGGCGCCGCGCGCACGCGCGTAGTCGGTGGCCGACAGCTGCTGGTTGATCGTCTCGATGTTGCCCGAGCTCGGCGCGAGCACGTTCCAGTTGAGCGGCCGGTTCGCGGCCAGCGACATCGAGGCCATCAGGTCCTGCTGCGCTTCGTTGAACACGCCCACCGTCGGGATGAACTCGAGCGTCGTGCCCGGGAAATCGCGCACCGCGCGCGCGAGCGCCAGGAACTCCTCGCGCGTCGCGAAGCGCGACGGCACCGGCCGGCCTTCGGAATCGTTGTGGGTGGGAGCGGCGGAGGAAGAGAAGCCGAGCCCGCCCTGTGCGAGCGACTCGCGCAGCAGATCCTGCATGGCGCGCAGGGCCGCGTCGTCCGCGGGCCCGCCGATGGCGGCCTCGCCCATCACGACGCGGCGCAGGGCCGAGTGTCCGACCAGGAAGCCCGCGTTGACGGCGAGCTTCCCATCGAGGCGGGCCAGATACTCGCCGAAGCTGGTCCAGTCCCACGGCACGCCGGCTTCCAGGCTCTCGAGGGGCATTCCCTCGACGCGCGCCAGCATGCGCTTCAAGTAGCCGGCGGCCTCGCGCGAGAGCGGGGCGATGCTGAAGCCGCAGTTGCCGCCCACCACGGTCGTGACGCCGTGAAACGGTGACGGGC